>NZ_CP022364.1:2940000-3020351 GCF_003119115.1 Azospirillum sp. TSH58 | reverse complement strand
AGCCCTGGATACCCTTCCGCGCGCCTCCGGTGACCGCTGGCGTGGCTCTGGCTTTCCCCTGCCACTCGGACACCCCTACAGCGCAGAACGCGCTACAGCAGCGCCCCAGGCGGCTCTACGCCATCTCGGCTCCCGCGCGCCTCGATCCGCTGCACTCCGCGTCCACCGCGCTCCAGTCCCCGGAGGTCAGGGCCTTGCCGAGAATGCCGAACAGCTCGCCCATGCGCTGGCGCTGCTCCAGGCTCACCGGCTCGTCCTCGGCGTCCCGCTGGCGCTGGCGTGGCGGCACGGCCAGGGCCTGCACGCGTTGACCTTCGTGCGCAGTTCCACCGCCAGCTCGTCAAGAACTCCGCGACCTTCCGAACGTCGGAAGTACGTGTTGAACCGGCGGCCCGCGGCGATCAGCGTGCGTTCCGTGAACGCGAGACGCGGTAATCGTCGGCCAACAGCGGGAGTAGGCGCCAGCTTGGCCCGCCTCCTCCACGCCCATCGTCCCGGCAACCAGAACGCCAGGTCCGCCAGCCAGCGGCGCACGGTGTCTCGTCCGCCGGCCCCATCCACTCGGCCAGCGCCGGCAACGCCGCTGCGGCCTCCCGCTGCAGGTCAGGCGCCACCGTCTCCGGCAGGGTCCAAGTCGAGGGTTGGGCCGTCCCATCGGGCAGGATCGTTTGGGGCGTCTTGGTGGCGTCGCTCAGCCTCTTCGAGAGCGACGGCGACGAACCCGTTCCTGATGGCGGGAAGCTTGGTCACGTTGGCATGGTCGACTCCTTGCCGGCCCGGCTCATCAAGCCAGCGCTGGCCGTTCAGCCACGTTGCAGGTGTGCGATGAAGCGCTCCTCCCGCCCCGCACCTCGTCCGCATAGCGGCGGATGCGCCAGGAGGTCGCGGGCGTGGCGTGCTTCAGGGCGGATCGGTAGGCGCGCAACGCCGCCCCTTTCGCCACCTTGCGTGGGACGGCGGCCCACCACTCGGCGAACGCGGCCTCGATGTCCGGTTCAGGGGGCGGCAGTCGCGCCTCTTCGCCCCCCAGGTCGAGCGATAGAGTCTGATTCTGGATTCTTGTGGTTCTTTATGATGGATTGGCGGCATCTGGTGCCGGGGGGGTACGGCATCTGGTGCCGGGGGGTGCGGCATCTGGTGCCGGGGAGGGAGGCAGGAGATGCCGGGGGTACGGCATCTGGTGCCGGGGGTGGTGTGGTCGGAATGTCCAACTCATCAGCGGTCGGCGAACTCGCAACGGCAAGCTCACGGAGGCGGTCGAGGTCGATCCGGTATTCCCTAGGCAGGTGGTTTGCGGGATCTTCCGCAGCCACCATCACCAGCACCCCGCAGTCCTCCAACACACGGTAGGCGTCCCGCACAGCGCGGAGACACAGGCCGGTGTCCCTCGCTACCCGTTTCACACCAGGGAAAACCTTCCCGCCATCATCGGCGCGAAGTCTGCAACCGAAGCAGCACGAACTTCGGTGTGCTCTTGAGGTCCGTGTTCCACACCATGGTCATGACACGGACACTCACTCATCCGGCCCGGCGCCGGGCGCGGCGGCCTCCGTGCCCCCTGCCGTTCGGTAAGCGGCCAGCGCCGCCGCGTTGACCGCTGCCCAGGCCGCATGATCGGTTCCCCGCTCCGCTCGCCGGGCAAACGCCTTGCCGAAGACCGCGGGCGGCTGGACGGCCAGCTCTCCGCCCTCGGCTCGGACGAGCGTGCAGCGGTGGAGCCACACGCCCCCACCAGCACGTCGAGGCACGCGAGGGGCAGGCGCCCCCGCTCGTCCGGTTCCCATCGAGGAGGGATAGACCGGACACCCGCACCAGAGGGTCACTCATGGCCGGGTCCTTCTCAGCGCCGGCGCCGTCGGTCCGGCCGCGGCCTCCCACCCCTTCACCAGCTCATCGAGGCTTTCCCGGCGCGCGGCGATCTTGTTCGTGCGGGCGGCTTGAAGGTCGGCAGGTTGCCCTTTTCGTGCTGGTAATGGGCCTGCCGCTTCGTGATGCCCAGGTGCTTGGCGATGTTGCCCAAGCCCCAAACGAGGGTGCCCGCCTCAGCGGACGGCTGTGCGTTCATGATACTTCTCCATGGTGAGGGTCGCGTGGGAGGGCCGGATTTCGGGCGCCCAACCTGGTCAAAATGCCCGTTCGAGGGCTGTCTCTTGTCGCGTCCATGTCGCGTCCATGTCGCGCCGTTGTCGCGTGGGCGCGCCGTAACGCCTTGTATCGCCTTGGTTTTTGGCGAATGGCCTTGTCGCATGTGAAAAAGGCCCTCCGGACGGGTCCAAGAGGGCCTAACTTATTGTTTATAAACGATAATATCAGGGTTGGCCTGGGTGGGCATCGAACACCCGAGTGGGCTTTTACTTCAATGGCTTAGCTAGCCATGTCGCGAATTTGTCGCATCGGTGAGTGCGAGAAGCGCGCCGGCAGCTCGGTCTATTGCTTCGTGACGCCGACTGCCGTTGACGATGGGATGAACGTAGATCTGCAAGGTCATGTCGAACTTGCTATGCCCAACAGCGCAGCCACCTCGGGTAACGGCAGTCCATGCTCAACCATCCAGCTAGCGGCGAAGTGCTAAGCGCATGAAAATGCAAGTTTTTCTGCCCTCGAACCCTCAACCCAGCTCGTTCCAACAGACGTGGCCAATACCACTTGTGGAAGTTCTGTTGCCTAACCTGCGTGCCAGTTTCATTCCGGAATATCAAACCACGCTCGTTCTCGACATAGTGTTGCTCAATCCACGAGCGAAGCAAGTCGCGAACACGCACCGGCATAGGAACATCCCTAATTCCAGACTTCGTCTTCGGCGCCTTCAATAAATCGAAATCAGTAAGGCTGTGCCTCACATGAATAATCCTCTTGTTAATGTCGATGTTCTTAACAGTGAGCCCCATGATTTCGCCAAGCCGCAGACCACAGAATGCAGAGATGTTTACAAAACACTCCATCATATCCCTAACCCTGGGGCTACAGCCGCTATAAAGCTTAGATGAAACAGTCAGCAGTGTTTGAACTTGCTCTGGAGTGAAAGTTTCGATTTTACCGCAACCCACAGGAGACAACTCCCTACACGCCTCTGATATCACCTGCCCCTTAACCATCCCTCTCTTTTTTGCAAACTCTTCCATAGCCCGCAGCGTTGACAATCGCGTCTTCACCGATCGGGCAGAGTAATTCCGGCTTTTTATGATGAATGATTTGAACGCCTCGACATCTGAGAATTTAACGTCCGACACCTTCATTTTTCCGAAATACGGCAGGATGCAGACAGTGACGCCCTGCTTATGAACCCTTAGATGATTCAGTCCAATTCGATTATCTTTAACTTTATCCTCAAGATGCTTCAAAAATAGATCAGCCAGATCCTTAACGGTCAGCGATGAATGAGCGGAGAACCATCCGTTTTCTCCACTTCCATGCGAGTCCGATATGCGTCGGCGTCCTTCTTCTTCTCGAAGGTCTTCCGATGGCGCTTTCCCTTGCCATCGGTGTACTCACACACCACGCGGTTTTAGTCTCGCCATTGTGCGTCCATTCGCGCTTGCGCACGCTTGCCATGATGGTTCTCCAGATTGGAACGGGCGCAGCGCCGGGGATGCCCAGCGCCGTCGCCGCGGTTCAGGTGTGGTTGGGTGGGTGCGCGGATCGCGCACCCCGTCAGTGTTGCCGGGCCGGTCAGGCGCCCAGGCGTTCAATCAGCAGCGCCAGCGTGCCCGGCAGTTCGGCGGCGTGACCGTGGGTGATTCCCGCCGCAAGCCGGATCGTATCGGCGTCGCCGTTGACCGTGGCGGCGCGCAGCAGCTTGACCATCACGGCCAGCTCGCCCACCACCTTCTCCAGCCCCTCGGCGTAGCCGATGATCTCGGAGCGGTTCCCGTTGAGGCTCATGCGGCGGCCCTCCCCTCGTCAGCGGCCGGGCCGGCGTCGCCGTGCACCAGCCGCGGAGGTCTTCGATGGCCGACACGACGAGCAGGCAATCGCCACAAGCGCCTCGCTGGTCTGCTTCCAGACTTCGAGCTTGGCGAGAATGCCGGCGGGAGTGGCGGCAGGGGTGGAGCAGATGACGGACTCAGCCGCATCGACTTCCGCGCTCCAACGGTACGTCTCGTCCCACATGACGCGTTGGATCGGGTCGCGCTGGATCTCGTCGTGGGTCAGGCCAGCTTGCTCCAGCTCGTTCCAATGGGCATCCACCCGCTTGTTGGCGCCTTCGCACTTGCGTCCACCTCCGCCAGTGCGCGCACAGGGAGAGGACCGGATCAGGCCCGGCGGCCGGCGCACGACCTTCGAGCGAGCGATAGCGGCGCCAAAGGGGTCCGCGGCATCGGCCGACACGGGCCGGCCAGGGCCACCGCCGACGCGCCGGCCAGGATGGAGCGGCGGGATAATGACTCAAGCATTGATCACCTCCTGCCCGGCCAGCCAAGCCGACAGCTCGTTGCGCCGGGCGCCGATCCGCCTCGGGCCGATCTTGATGGTCGGGATGCGGCCCTCTTGGTGGAGGTGGTACGCCTGCCGCTTCGTGATCTTCAGCGCGTTGGCAATCGCCTTCATGCCGTACAGCAGGTCGCCCGGCTCGGTCGCGCGGATGCGGACCTTGCTCCCGGTCAGCACCTTCGGCTTCTCCTCGGCGATCTGGACGGGCTTGGCGCACCCGCCACCAGCTCCCCACCACCGCGGCCAGCCGGCCTACCTCGGCAGCAAGGCAGCCAGAGCGGCCCCCTCGGGCGAGGCGAGCTTGCCCGCCGGTAAGCCAAGAACACCTCGATGATCTGCCGGCGCACCAGGGCGGCTTGCGGGGTGCGGGACAGGGCGCAGATGACCAGCGCTTGGCCTTCGTTCAGGTAGTAGGCTTTGCCGGGGCGGCCGCCACGATTGGGAGTTTCCGATTGCCGGTCGGAAACCTCGCCAGAGGTTTTCTCCACCGTGGAGAAAACCCCGGTAGCTTCCACCAGCGCCCCATAGGTTTCCAGCTCCGCCGGTTCCGCTCGATCAGCTTGCGGATGTTGTGTGGCTTATCAAAGCCCAGCCGCTCGGCCAGAACCAAATCGGAAACCCGCGGCTCCCCATCTTGATCGTTCAGCTGGTCGGGGGTCAGGGGCGGCAGGTCGGCGGGCTTGGTAGGCACCAGGGCGCCAGCCGATTTCCGGCGGCCGGTGCCGGGCAAAGGTGTGGTATTGACGGAATCAGCCATGATCCGATCTCCACTCAGGTCGGGTTGTGGTCAGGCCGGGCGGAGTGTTGCCGCACCCCGTTCGGCCGCTTCTCTTGCCCCACAATCACAACACTGTTAACATAACCGTCAACCAAAATCACAACAGGGTTGTGACGGTGCTACCTGTCCAATGCAAGATGGCCCGCGTCGCCACGGGCCTCGGGGTGAGGGAGTTGGCCGAAGCGGCCAACGTCTCGACGCAAACCATTTCGAGGTTTGAGCGTGGTGAAGAGCTGAAGCCAGCCACCCTCGCAGCAATCCGGGCCGCCCTGGAGACTGCCGGGTCGAGTTCATCCCGGAGAATGGTGGGGGCGCGGGGGTACGGTTGAGGAAGGGCAGTCTGTAAAACGTCATCCAGCCATTGCGAGGATATAATGCGTTATGCCATAGCCATTGAAATGGATAAAAGCACACTAAAGCTTCAATACACCAAAGTAAAACCGCAAAACGATCCGGAGTCATACACAATCTGTATACGGATATTAATAAGTTTTTTAAAAATAGGGGATTTACCATAGAACAAAGAACTTTATATTTTAGCGATAACGCAACAAGCTACAACCAGTGCGTAGAACATGTTAAAGAGTTCAGCGCCAATAACCCTTGGTTTAAGCCAAGCATAAGAAGGATATCTATCCTTGAAGTTCCAAAACGGACTGATATTTTGGAAATTATTTGACAGGCGACCACGATAAACCGCTTTGTCGGGCCTCTACTTTTGGAACACGCCCCCGGCGAAAGCCACGCTATCCCATAGCTCGCCCTCAGCAGCCTGCTCAGCGCGCCCAAGGAGGAGGGGCTGCCCCACAGCAGCCCCTCCCCGCAGAACGCACTCACAGGCCGCCGGAGCGCGATTTATCGGGTAGCGGCTGGAGGGGTGTCGGTTGAGGCGACACCCCGGCGCTGAAACATGTGCATACATCAAAGCTGAACACACTCGCTCGGACTGAACCTTGGGCAGAAGCTGAGTTTAGGATGCATTCGAACGACATAGTTCCGCGCTAGACATTCTCCCATACGGGTCACATACTCGCCTCAGTGGAGCATTCGCCGCTCCACTCGCCCTCCCGGTAAGGACCCGGGGGAGTGTTCATCTATTCTGGAAGGGATGCAGCCACCACGAACTGTTTCCAACCCCTCTCGTCCTTCAGCAAATCAATCACAGTAGATGAGACAAATGACTCCAATAGCAAGCGTGCTTCCTGGAGCAACACCGTATAAAGACGGAAATGTCACCGACACTTGGTTGGGGCAGCTGTTCGTCGGGAAAGGCAAACCGCCGGTCCATGCCATACTTAAGGATCTACCACCGAAAGAGTTGGCCAACGAACTTTTTGGCGCAGCTTTGGCCACTGCATTGGGACTACCAGTTCCTCCTTATTTTATTGCAGCGGCCACTTCATCTGTTTTACCAGTGCGCAAAGGACCGTCTCGCGGCAGCTATAAGTTTATGTTTGCTACAGAGCGACAAGGCACGCCACCGCTGAAAAGACATTGGACTGGCACACGTATTCCACAGAGGCTTATTGATGCACTTGCACGCTGGCCAGGAAATGGGACGGCTTTTGCGTTCGACACCTGGGTAGCAAATGTAGACAGAAATCTCGGAAACATATTATTCGGTGGAGGCACTGACATTTGGCTCATTGATCACGGACAATGCTTGACCGGACCTAATTGGGTCGCGAAAAATCTCAACCCAAGTGAATCCTATAAAAATAAACTCGCACTTTGGTTTTGCCCCTACCTGGATAAGCCTCGCACATCCGTGCTCATCGCCGCATGCAGCGCGATGCCCACCCACGTCAAAGCACTCGACCTTACTGCCATTGCGCAGGCAAGTCGCGCCTTAGACCTCTTGACAGAAAGCGATGGAGCTTCAATGATTTCTTTCCTAAGAGATCGAGCGCCTATCGTTCCGCATGTGGGAAGCCGTCAAGCGTCGCCATACGGGTTATTCTGATGTCCGAACTTCGAATTAATATGTTGTCGGAAGACGAAATTCCATTACCCTCTGATTTAACGAGGGCAAAATGGGCGCCTGTCTACCTAGAACCTATAATTGGATCAGGTGAACGCCTCACTGTTGGCATTTTGGTTGCCTCTGAAGATGGATTTGCCGTTGTACGGGCAAGCGGTCTCGATAGGCTTCATTGCTTATATGCAGAAGAAGCCGAAGGGTTACTGTTCCTCATTGATGCGTCCCTGGATGAACTTCAGGAGGATATCTCCAAACGTGGCATCGACGCTCTAACTCATCCAATCAGTACGCTAGCCGGGATAACAGTGGGGCAAGCGTTAGAAGGTGCTGGGGAAAGCTTAGAAGCCATAGCAGAGTCTTGGCTACAAGTCCGCTCGTCACTCTATCGGCCCAAAATTGCCAGCACAGAAATCGCTGAGACAAGCGAAACTGTCTTTAGAAGTGGCAAGCAAAAACGACTTAACGATACAAGATCAGCTCCCCGCCAGGGTTGCCCAGGAAGTTGCGGCGATCCGTCCTGGACTTGCCGACTTCTTCCGCTTGGATCTTAGGCCAAGCTTTGATCAAAAAATATCGCTCACGGCCACGACAGAAATCTCACACCGTAAATATCGATTTCTCAGGATCACGCATTGTTGCAAATTTTTGCACGCTTAATGCATTAAGGCCGTTCAACGCTGCAAAAAATGTGAAGACGAGGTTGTGGGATCTAAAAGTTGATCGCGACAGATCTCGCAAAATGACTGGAATTTATCTAGATCATGAACTTTTTGTGTTTAGGCCAAGCGAGAGCGATCCCAATTATACGGACAAGCAGCTTGATAACATCGCTGAAGCCTTGCATGAGTTGGAGAAGCAAGCCGATCAAGAAGAAATCAGAATACGCCCTCTGTCGTCCGTAAAGGTAATGGCGCAGCATATTTTGATGGCCGAGCAGACGGAAAATAGAGCTCACTGACCACCTCGGTGATCTTTGCGGGATCGGTGGATTCGTCAAGTGGCGATTCCACCAGAACCGCTCCCTCACACCATCAGCAACTCATCCGGCCTCTCGTCGGTGCTGTAGATGCTCGGGCCGGTTGCCGGCCCGGTCACCCCCTACCCCTTCACCCTCTCCGCCAGGAGCCGGGACTCGTTCGCCTTCCGCCAGCTCTCCACCGCCTCGATATCGAGAAGCCCATCGTCCCGCACCGGCATTCCCCGCTTCACCCAGCGCGTGAGCGTCGGGTTGGACACGCCGATATGCGCGGCATACTGCAGGCGGGTCATGACGCCTTCCAGGCCCGCGGCGGCGATCAGCCGTTGCTGTTGGCTGGCCACCTTGGCTTGCCGGCCGGCCTTGCCCCGGAGATCCGCCACATGCGCCTCCAGCACCTCCACACGGCGCAGGACATCGGCTATAGCGCCGGCCGCGGGATCGGGCTGGCCTTCGGGTGTGGGATCGGGCTGGATCTGGTGCGCGGGCTGGCCGTCCACCTGTGTTGCGGCCTGCAACACACCCCGCGATCCAAGCCGTAACACAGGCTGTGTCACAGGCTGTATGACAGGCTGTGTCACACCCTCCCCCAGCGCGGCGCGCAGCACGTCAGCAAAGCCGGGATCGGCCTTCAGCCGGGCCGCCACGTCTCGGACAAGCCCTTGATGTTCTGGAGATACGCGAACTGAAATGGTCGGGGTCGCCATGGCGGATCACCTGTAACACAGTGCGTAACACACCCTGTGTTACAGGCCGCAACACAGGGCGGTCAAGGTGTGTTACAGGCCCGCCCCAGCCGGGTCCGCGGCAGGCTTCGAAGCGACGTCACTCCAGGGCATCGCTCCAAATGCCGTCAACCACTCGCTGTTCCTCGATGATGTCCCTGACCTTCCGGACGTTCTCCTTCATCCGGTAGACGGACGAAAAGGCGCCACCCCTGTATTTGCCGATGTCCAGAGTATCAACGCCTTGCTCACGAAGAATTTTGCACGCTCTGTCGATTACCCACGTGAGTTCACGTTCACCCTTCTCTTCGGCCTCCTTCAGAGCTGCAATCTTCTCTTCGTACGGCACATCCATCGTCAGAACGGCGTTGATCCGCTCCGTCACCTTGAGACCGGTGCGAGTTGCATCCCTCTCGACGCGCTGGGCCATGCGCCGCGCTTCGCTACGCAGCATGGCGCCGCTCCACCCGCCCGAACCGGGCGGACAGCTCCGCATAGTCGGGATAGGTCCCGATGACGGTTTGCGCGACCCCGGCGGCGGTCGCGGTCGTGAGGGTCATTTGCCCGCCGATGCAGCCCCAGTTCGCGTAGTGGGCCTTGGCCTTCCACTGCGCGAGGCTCAGCTTGACCAGCCGGTCAACGTCCGCTTCCGCGGGCAGCTTCACCGCGGCGGGCGGCGCCGGCATCAGATGCACGGACGGCGCAAGCCAGGTCGTGCACACCGGTTCCCCCGGCTCCCGGACCACGCGGGCCACAGCAAGCCCACCATCCCGGTTCTTGCCGAAGATCGTGAATTCGATCCCGCGCGACGCGATGAAGACCGGCGCGTCATCGAGCGGCAGGCCCTCCAACATGGTCCGCGTGCCTTCGACGGCGTGGATCACGTCATCGTGCACGGCCAGCGCCTGGACGATGGGTTCGCCCACCATCTCGATCCCGCGATAGGTGACCGCGAAACCCCGATTATCGGAAAACACGGGCCTTCGTATCGCACAGGCGCAGCGGGTCGCCCTTCAGGTTATAGACGAGCGTGTCCGTCACGCAGATGATCCGGTCGGCGCTGAAGGCGAGGTTGCAACAGCTCATTGAAGGGCCTCCTCGAAGATGGCGGTGACGGCGACATCATCGCCTTCGCCGTCTGTGATGAATGCGTCGGTGCCGGCGTCGGTCATGTCCACACCCAACGCCTTCAGGTCGTTCATCTTCTGGATGATCGCGATTTGCTCAGCGCGGGCCGCGTTGCTCATGCCGAGCATCTGGAATTCGGCGTTCGCCATCTCGACTTGCTGGCGTTGCTCGTCCGCCATCTGGGTGAACCGGAGCTGTCGCTGCGCCAGATCGCGGCCCGCCATATCTTCGGTGATGGAGCGCACCTGTGCGGCGTCTCGCTCAGCGTCCAGCCCGCGTTTGCGGGCCTCCGCCAGTACCTCGTTCGCCAGGGCCGCTTCGCGGGCCGCCGCTGCACCACCCTTGGCCCAGGCGTTCGCCAGCCGCTCGGCGTCGGCGGCTTGATCGCGCATACTGGCCCTGAATTGCGCGGCCTGAACCGCGCGCTGCGCCTCATCGATCTTGCGCAGCCGGACAACGATCGCATCATAGGATTCGGTGGTGCTGCGCGCGGCCTCGACCATCGCTTGCTGCTGAATCGTCGCCTCCCGCACCGCGGCGGAAGACACCCCATGCGCAGCGGCGACCTTCTGGGCACCCTCGGCCTGTGCGGCGGCTGCGCGGTTGGTGGCGTCGACTCCCCGCTGCTGTTCGAGCCGGTATGCCTCCACCGCCTTCGCTGCAATCCGGTTCGCCGTCTCTTGGGCATAGAGGATCGGCATTCCGGAAGTGATTGCGTCATCAAACGCCTTCTTGTAGGCGGTAACCTTCACCTGTTCTTGGGCATAGGCCCGCATGGCGGATTCACCGCCCTTCAGCGCCTTAATCTTGGCGTCGAGGTCATCTTCCTGCACGAACAGCGACGCGGCGGCCTGTCCCTCCGCAAGAGCCAGATCGCGGCTGGTTTTCGCGGCCTCCCGCGCTGCTTCGGCATAGCCCAACAGCGCCTTCTGCGCCTCGGTCGCCCTGCCTTCCAGATCGGCCATACGCGCCTCGGCAACGCGGATCGCCTCCCCCGTCTCCAAGAGGGCGCGCACGTCCTCATCGCGCATCAGCTTCACCGCACCTTGTGCGTTCAGTGCCTGGAGCTTGCCCAGGAAGGCGGTGAGGTCCTTATCTCTGCCGAGCTGTTGCAGGGCGCTCAGCGCTGCCGGCGCGTCCTGCACGCCGGCCATCGTTGCGTTGCGGATCGTGTCCCATGCAGCTTTCTGGTCCTTCGTCCGCTTCTCGGTCAGGGTGGCAAGGTCAGCTTGCAGGGCCAGTTTCGAGAGGGCGCGTAGTTCGCCACCGAGTGCGCGGTATCGGTCGGACAGGTCGTCAACCGACTTCCCTGTCTCGCGCGCCCGCCCCTCGAACACGCCCAGCACGTCGCCGAAGGTGTCGATTTCCTTCGCCGACTTTCCTGTCTCGTCCCCCAGCTTGAACAGAACCCCGGCGGCGACCGATGCCACCGCCACCACCGTTCCGATAGCCACGCCCATAGGACCGAAGGCGGAGGCGACCTGTGGACCTTGCTGCGCCAGGATCGTGAAGGCGCTGGTTCCCATCTGCGCCTGAACCGCCACATCCTGGAGCTGGAGCCCCAAGTTGCCCATGGCACCCTTCATTCGTCCCGCCCCCACGGCGGCGACGGTGGTGGCGGCGCCGGTCTCTTGCAGGCGGCGTGAAAGTTCGGCGTGCCGTTCCTCCGACAGCTTGACTCCGCTAACCTGACCGGCCAGCGCGCGGTTCAACAGTTCTTGGTCATGAGCGAGCTGGCGAGTGCGTTCCGCAGCCGGGTCGAGACGGCGCGTGAGGTCCTCAACGGCCTTCGCCTCCCGCGCGCTGGCGGCGGCGGTCTCGTCGTACTTGAGCCGTGCGGTTTCGAGGATTCTGGCGTGTTGCGTTTCGGTAATCAGCTTCTTCGCCAGCGCCCTGTCCGCCTGCTCCGTCGCGCGGGCCATGCGGTCGGACGCATCGACATAAACCCCGCTGGCACGGGCCAGGGCGCCGAACTCGCGCGTCACCCCGGCAAGGCGTTTCGTGTTGGTCTCCGCCCCCCACCGACCGAGTCCATGACCTTGGCGACGTCGCCAAGGGCGGCCATCGCCTTCTTGTTGTCGACGGTCAGTTCCGCAATGCGAATGTCGCTCATGGGTCACCTGCGAAGGTGGGTGGCGCCACGGCGCCGGAGGTAGGAGAGGCCTTGCCCAATTGACCCCATGACACCGACCCCAGTCGGTTGCGCGGAGGGATTGGGCTTTCCGTTGTTGGGCTGGCCGTGTCGCCCTCGAGATCGCCGCGCATTCTGTGCAGCGCCCCTTAGCTTGAGGGGGCGCCCGGATTCTTGACCGCGCCGCGGTGGTCGATGGCGCCATAGCCGAAGTCGATCGAGGCCCGGACCTTCACCGCCTGCGTATCGAAGTCGGCTTCGGTGAGGATCTGCGGCCCTTCCGCGTCGCCGACGTAGCCGAACACGATCGAGGGGCAGAGCGACGGGTCGGCGAACAGGTGCCACGCCGTGCCCTCGATGTTCGCATCCACCACCAGCTCCATCAGCCCGGCCCAGGGGTTCACGGCGCTGGACTGGTTCGCGACGATGGCGGCCAGGAGCTGGCGCCCGGCCAGCTCGCCGTCCGGACCGACCACAAGGAAGCGCGGGGCGAGGTTGAGCGGGATATCGTCGAGGCTCTTTTGCTTCCGCAGCAGTGCCACGGCCTTTCCCACGCTTTCGACGTTGATCGCCGCGCCGGCGGCGAGGTTGCCGTGCGCGGCATGGAACAGGGCCTTGCCGTCAGCGAGCGTTGGGTTGCTGTTGAGCAGCCCATAGACCATCCGGTTTTCGTCCGCGGCGGTGCGGACGCCAATCATCATGGCGTAATCACCCAGCGCGCCCAGGTCGTCGTTTACCAGGGTCTGCCGGCTCAAGATGATGCCGCTGGCGTATTCCTTCGCCGACACGGTTTCCCGGTTCTCGCTCATTGTGCCGTACTTCAGCTCGCCAACCTCGGCCATGGGCTTGAGGCTCGGGAAGTCGCCCACACGCAGGAACTTCGCCGGCTTGAAGTCGTTGAAGCCGCGCCGGGCCGCCCACAGCCGATACGTCGGCGCGGCCGCGGCGTACTGCGCCAGGAGCACCTTGTTCGCCGCGCTTTCCAGCAACAGCGGAAAGTCGCTGGTGGTGTGAACCCGCTTCATCATCTCCTTGTGGTTCAGCCGGTTCACGTTCTCGCCGCGCGCGGCCAGCAGCTCGCCGACCATGCCCATGGCCGAGCAGCCCATATATTCCCGCGCCCGGTCGCCCGGCTTGACCAGGCCGGGCGCCAAGCGCGCGGCCAGGGCCTCGGCCATGAACGCCCGCGTCGTCACGGGATCATCGTGGCTGTCGTACATCTGAATGTGCGGGTTGATGTTGCGCTGGTTCGACGGCTGGGCGGCGACGTGATCGACCACCATCTCGTTGAAGCGCTGGATCGTCATGCTCGGGTCCGCCGCCGCGCGCTGAACCATGTCGGGCGGAAGCGCGAGCTGCGGGCAGGTCGCCCGCGACAGGATGTGGTCGAGCAGCTCCGCACGGCTGTCCGTGGCGGGAGCGGGCTGGTGCTGCGGCGCCGGGGTGGTCTGGGTGGTCATGGTGATTCCCTCTACACTTCGGGTGCGCGCCGCAGGATCGGCGCCGATTGCGACGATGGAGATTTCGACGGGCTGCCAGCGCCGCGCGATGAACAGCGGCTCGGCGATGTCGTCGGAGGGGCCAGCGGCCCATTCCTGCACGAAGTAGCCCAGCGAGACTTGGCGGATTGAGCCCTGCTGAACCTGCTGAAACGCCAGCTCGCCCGCGTCGGTCGTATCGAAGGTCAGCATGGCGCGGAGTTCTCCGCCGGACTTCCGCGCGCTGAGAACCGAACCGACAACGGCATCGGTGGACGGCCGATGGTCGCGAAGGACGGACGCGCCGGTAAAGCGGGAGAGATCCACCCCGGCAACGTCGAGGCGTTCCCTCCAGGCACCCCAAGTCGCATCCGGCCGCATGCCCACGCGCCGCACGTCGGCGCCGGAGGAAGCGGTCACCTCTACCTCGCGCCGGTCGGCGTTGAAGGTGGACGGCGCCAGCGACCCGGCCCGCGTGCTGACGGCGCTGGCCGGGTCGTTATTCGGCGTCGTCATCGTCGCTGCCCTCCACCCGCTCGATGCGGGCCAGGACCTTGCGGGCGACATCGCCAACGTTCACCGCCACGACGCTGCGCGGCGACTGCATGCCGGTGAAGATCGTCGCCGGGTTGTCGGTCGTCGTGACGGTCCAGGCCCGTCCGTCGTGTTCGTCCACGTCGCCGGTCAGCACCGCCACCCACATGTCCGGCTGGCCGTTCAGGGCCGCGTCCGCAGCCTCACGGATGTAGATCCCTCCAGCGCCGCGCACGAACTTGTCATGCGCCTCACTGACGTCGAGGCGGTGGTTCGCGGTCAGGTCCTGAAGAACGCCGATCAGAACGACGGAGCTGAAGGTGTACCGCGCCCACCCACCGCCCGGGTTCGGCGGGATGAAGCCGCGACGGCGCCAAACGCGCAAAGTTTCGGAGGAAAGGCCGGTCAGGTCCTCGACCTGTCCGGCGGTGAAAGTCTGGGTCGGGTCCATGTCATCCCCTCAGGTCTGGAGTCCTAATCTGGTTCAGACGTAACGCTTCTCAAAGAACGGGTCAACGAAACTGTTTTTGCTGCTTTCGCTAGGAAACCGCGGCCTTGGAAACTGCCGCGCCGTGGCGCACGGGCTGTTTCACACGCAGAGTCAATGGGTTGTCATCGGCCGGCGGTTTCGAAACCTTGTGGTTTCATTGAACCCAGGGCCGGAAAATCCTCGCGACATGGGGCGGGTGCTGCCCCCGGGTCTTCGCCCTCTCGGAAGGACCCGCACGCTGTCCCGAGCCCTGGATACCCCTTCCGCGCGCCTCCGGTGACCGCTGGCGTGGCTCTGGCTTTCCCCTGCCACTCGGACACCCCTACAGCGCAGAACGCGCTACAGCAGCGCCCCAGGCGGCTCTACGCCATCTCGGCTCCCGCGCGCCTCGATCCGCTGGCACTCCGCGTCCACCGCGCTCCAGTCCCCGGAGGTCAGGGCCTTGCCGAGAATGCCGAACAGCTCGCCCATGCGCTGGCGCTGCTCCAGGCTCACCGGCTCGTCCTCGGCGTCCCGCTGGCGCTGGCGTGGCGGCACGGCCAGGGCCTGCACGCGGTTGACCTTCGTGCGCAGTTCCACCGCCAGCTCGTCCAAGAACTCCGCGACCTTCCCGAACGTCGGGAAGTACGTGTTGAACCGGCGGCCCGCGGCGATCAGCGTGCGTTCCGTGAACGCGAGACGCGGGTAATCGTCGGCCAACAGGCGGGAGTAGGCCGCCAGCTTGGCCCGCGCCTCCTCCACGCCCATCGTCCCGGCAACCAGAACGCCCAGGTCCGCCAGCCAGCGGCGCACGGTGTCCTCGTCCGCCGGCCCCATCCACTCGGCCAGCGCCGGCAACGCCGCTGCGGCCTCCCGCTGCAGGTCAGGCGCCACCGTCTCCGGCAGGGTCCAAGTCGAGGGTTGGGCCGTCCCATCGGGCAGGATCGTTTGGGGCGTCTTGGTGGCGTCGCTCAGCCTCTTCGAGAGCGACGGCGACGAACCCGTTCCTGATGGGGCGGGAAGCTTGGTCACGTTGGGCATGGTCGACTCCTTGCCGGCCCGGCTCATCAAGCCAGCGCTGGCCGTTCAGCCACGTTGCAGGGTGTGCGATGAAGCGCTCCTCCCGCCCCCGCACCTCGTCCGCATAGCGGCGGATGCCGGCCAGGAGGTCGGCGGGCGTGGCGTGCTTCAGGGCGGATCGGTAGGCGCGCAACGCCGCCCCTTTCGCCACCTTGCGTGGGACGGCGGCCCACCACTCGGCGAACGCGGCCTCGATGTCCGGTTCAGGGGGCGGCAGTCGCGCCTCTTCGCCCCCCAGGTCGAGCGATAGAGTCTGATTCTGGATTCTTGGTGGTTCTTTATGATGGATTGGCGGCATCTGGTGCCGGGGGGGTACGGCATCTGGTGCCGGGGGGTGCGGCATCTGGTGCCGGGGAGGGAGGCAGGAGATGCCGGGGGGTACGGCATCTGGTGCCGGGGGTGGTGTGGTCGGAATGTCCAACTCATCAGCGGTCGGCGAACTCGCAACGGCAAGCTCACGGAGGCGGTCGAGGTCGATCCGGTATTCCCTAGGCAGGTGGTTTGCGGGATCTTCCGCAGCCACCATCACCAGCACCCCGCAGTCCTCCAACACACGGTAGGCGTCCCGCACAGCGCGGAGACACAGGCCGGTGTCCCTCGCTACCCGTTTCACACCAGGGAAAACCTTCCCGCCATCATCGGCCGCGAAGTCTGCCAACCGAAGCAGCACGAACTTCGGTGTGCTCTTGAGGTCCGTGTTCCACACCATGGTCATGACACGGACACTCACTCATCCGGCCCGGCGCCGGGCGCGGCGGCCTCCGTGCCCCCTGCCGTTCGGTAAGCGGCCAGCGCCGCCGCGTTGACCGCTGCCCAGGCCGCATGATCGGTTCCCCGCTCCGCTCGCCGGGCAAACGCCTTGCCGAAGACCGCGGGCGGCTGGACGGCCAGCTCTCCGCCCTCGGCTCGGACGAGCGTGCAGCGGTGGAGCCACACGCCCCCCACCAGCACGTCGAGGCACGCGAGGGGCAGGCGCCCCCGCTCGTCCGGTTCCCCATCGAGGAGGGATAGACCGGACACCCGCACCAGAGGGTCACTCATGGCCGGGGTCCTTCTCAGCGCCGGCGCCGTCGGTCCGGCCGGCGGCCTCCCACCCCTTCACCAGCTCATCGAGGCTTTCCCGGCGCGCGGCGATCTTGTTCGTGCCGGGCGGCTTGAAGGTCGGCAGGTTGCCCTTTTCGTGCTGGTAATGGGCCTGCCGCTTCGTGATGCCCAGGTGCTTGGCGATGTTGCCCAAGCCCCAAACGAGGGTGCCCGCCTCAGCGGACGGCTGTGCGTTCATGATACTTCTCCATGGTGAGGGTCGCGTGGGAGGGGCCGGATTTCGGGCGCCCAACCCTGGTCAAAATGCCCCGTTCGAGGGGCTGTCTCTTGTCGCGTCCATGTCGCGTCCATGTCGCGCCGTTGTCGCGTGGGCGCGCCGTAACGCCTTGTATCGCCTTGGTTTTTGGCGAATGGCCTTGTCGCATGTGAAAAAGGCCCTCCGGACGGGTCCAAGAGGGCCTAACTTATTGTTTATAAACGATAATATCAGGGTTGGCCTGGGTGGGCATCGAACACCCGAGTGGGCTTTTACTTCAATGGCTTAGCTAGCCATGTCGCGAATTTGTCGCATCGGTGAGTGCGAGAAGCGCGCCGGCAGCTCGGTCTATTGCTTCGTGACGCCGACTGCCGTTGACGATGGGATGAACGTAGATCTGCAAGGTCATGTCGAACTTGCTATGCCCCAACAGCGCAGCCACCTCGGGTAACGGCAGTCCATGCTCAACCATCCAGCTAGCGGCGAAGTGCCTAAGCGCATGAAAATGCAAGTTTTTCTGCCCTCGAACCCTCAACCCAGCTCGTTCCAACAGACGTGGCCAATACCACTTGTGGAAGTTCTGTTGCCTAACCTGCGTGCCAGTTTCATTCCGGAATATCAAACCACGCTCGTTCTCGACATAGTGTTGCTCAATCCACGAGCGAAGCAAGTCGCGAACACGCACCGGCATAGGAACATCCCTAATTCCAGACTTCGTCTTCGGCGCCTTCAATAAATCGAAATCAGTAAGGCTGTGCCTCACATGAATAATCCTCTTGTTAATGTCGATGTTCTTAACAGTGAGCCCCATGATTTCGCCAAGCCGCAGACCACAGAATGCAGAGATGTTTACAAAACACTCCATCATATCCCTAACCCTGGGGCTACAGCCGCTATAAAGCTTAGATGAAACAGTCAGCAGTGTTTGAACTTGCTCTGGAGTGAAAGTTTCGATTTTACCGCAACCCACAGGAGACAACTCCCTACACGCCTCTGATATCACCTGCCCCTTAACCATCCCTCTCTTTTTTGCAAACTCTTCCATAGCCCGCAGCGTTGACAATCGCGTCTTCACCGATCGGGCAGAGTAATTCCGGCTTTTTATGATGAATGATTTGAACGCCTCGACATCTGAGAATTTAACGTCCGACACCTTCATTTTTCCGAAATACGGCAGGATGCAGACAGTGACGCCCTGCTTATGAACCCTTAGATGATTCAGTCCAATTCGATTATCTTTAACTTTATCCTCAAGATGCTTCAAAAATAGATCAGCCAGATCCTTAACGGTCAGCGATGAATGAGCGGAGAACCCATCCGTTTTCTCCACTTCCATGCGAGTCCGATATGCGTCGGCGTCCTTCTTCTTCTCGAAGGTCTTCCGATGGCGCTTTCCCTTGCCATCGGTGTACTCACACACCCACGCGGTTTTAGTCTCGCCATTGTGCGTCCATTCGCGCTTGCGCACGCTTGCCATGATGGTTCTCCAGATTGGAACGGGCGCAGCGCCGGGGATGCCCAGCGCCGTCGCCGCGGTTCAGGTGTGGTTGGGTGGGTGCGCGGATCGCGCACCCCGTCAGTGTTGCCGGGCCGGTCAGGCGCCCAGGCGTTCAATCAGCAGCGCCAGCGTGCCCGGCAGTTCGGCGGCGTGACCGTGGGTGATTCCCGCCGCAAGCCGGATCGTATCGGCGTCGCCGTTGACCGTGGCGGCGCGCAGCAGCTTGACCATCACGGCCAGCTCGCCCACCACCTTCTCCAGCCCCTCGGCGTAGCCGATGATCTCGGAGCGGTTCCCGTTGAGGCTCATGCGGCGGCCCTCCCCTCGTCAGCGGCCGGGCCGGCGTCGCCGTGCACCAGCCGGCGGAGGTCTTCGATGGCCGACACGACGAGCAGGCAATCGCCCACAAGCGCCTCGCTGGTCTGCTTCCAGACTTCGAGCTTGGCGAGAATGCCGGCGGGAGTGGCGGCAGGGGTGGAGCAGATGACGGACTCAGCCGCATCGACTTCCGCGCTCCAACGGTACGTCTCGTCCCACATGACGCGTTGGATCGGGTCGCGCTGGATCTCGTCGTGGGTCAGGCCAGCTTGCTCCAGCTCGTTCCAATGGGCATCCACCCGCTTGTTGGCGCCTTCGCACTTGGCGTCCACCTCCCGCCAGTGCGCGCACAGGGAGAGGACCGGATCAGGCCCGGCGGCCGGCGCACGACCTTCGAGCGAGGCGATAGCGGCGCCAAAGGGGTCCGCGGCATCGGCCGACACCGGGCCGGCCAGGGCCACCGCCGACGCGCCGGCCAGGATGGAGCGGCGGGATAATGACTCAAGCATTGATCACCTCCTGCCCGGCCAGCCAAGCCGACAGCTCGTTGCGCCGGGCGCCGATCCGCCTCGGGCCGATCTTGATGGTCGGGATGCGGCCCTCTTGGTGGAGGTGGTACGCCTGCCGCTTCGTGATCTTCAGCGCGTTGGCAATCGCCTTCATGCCGTACAGCAGGTCGCCCGGCTCGGTCGCGCGGATGCGGACCTTGCTCCCGGTCAGCACCTTCGGCTTCTCCTCGGCGATCTGGACGGGCTTGGCGGCACCCGCCACCAGCTCCCCCACCACCGCGGCCAGCCGGCCTACCTCGGCAGCAAGGGCAGCCAGAGCGGCCCCCTCGGGCGAGGCGAGCTTGCCCCGCCGGTAAGCCAAGAACACCTCGATGATCTGCCGGCGCACCAGGGCGGCTTGCGGGGTGCGGGACAGGGCGCAGATGACCAGCGCTTGGCCTTCGTTCAGGTAGTAGGCTTTGCCGGGGCGGCCGCCACGATTGGGAGTTTCCGATTGCCGGTCGGAAACCTCGCCAGAGGTTTTCTCCACCGTGGAGAAAACCCCGGTAGCTTCCACCAGCGCCCCATAGGTTTCCAGCTCCGCCCGGTTCCGCTCGATCAGCTTGCGGATGTTGTGTGGCTTATCAAAGCCCAGCCGCTCGGCCAGAACCAAATCGGAAACCCGCGGCTCCCCATCTTGATCGTTCAGCTGGTCGGGGGTCAGGGGCGGCAGGTCGGCGGGCTTGGTAGGCACCAGGGCGCCAGCCGATTTCCGGCGGCCGGTGCCGGGCAAAGGTGTGGTATTGACGGAATCAGCCATGATCCGATCTCCACTCAGGTCGGGTTGTGGTCAGGCCGGGCGGAGTGTTGCCGCACCCCGTTCGGCCGCTTCTCTTGCCCCACAATCACAACACTGTTAACATAACCCGTCAACCAAAATCACAACAGGGTTGTGACGGTGCTACCTGTCCAATGCAAGATGGCCCGCGTCGCCACGGGCCTCGGGGTGAGGGAGTTGGCCGAAGCGGCCAACGTCTCGACGCAAACCATTTCGAGGTTTGAGCGTGGTGAAGAGCTGAAGCCAGCCACCCTCGCAGCAATCCGGGCCGCCCTGGAGACTGCCGGGGTCGAGTTCATCCCGGAGAATGGTGGGGGCGCGGGGGTACGGTTGAGGAAGGGCAGTCTGTAAAACGTCATCCAGCCATTGCGAGGATATAATGCGTTATGCCATAGCCATTGAAATGGATAAAAGCACACTAAAGCTTCAATACACCAAAGTAAAACCGCAAAACGATCCGGAGTCATACACAAATCTGTATACGGATATTAATAAGTTTTTTAAAAATAGGGGATTTACCATAGAACAAAGAACTTTATATTTTAGCGATAACGCAACAAGCTACAACCAGTGCGTAGAACATGTTAAAGAGTTCAGCGCCAATAACCCTTGGTTTAAGCCAAGCATAAGAAGGATATCTATCCTTGAAGTTCCAAAACGGACTGATATTTTGGAAATTATTTGACAGGCGACCACGATAAACCGCTTTGTCGGGCCTCTACTTTTGGAACACGCCCCCGGCGAAAGCCACGCTATCCCATAGCTCGCCCTCAGCAGCCTGCTCAGCGCGCCCAAGGAGGAGGGGCTGCCCCACAGCAGCCCCTCCCCGCAGAACGCACTCACAGGCCGCCGGAGCGCGATTTATCGGGTAGCGGCTGGAGGGGTGTCGGTTGAGGCGACACCCCGGCGCTGAAACATGTGCATACATCAAAGCTGAACACACTCGCTCGGACTGAACCTTGGGCAGAAGCTGAGTTTAGGATGCATTCGAACGACATAGTTCCGCGCTAGACATTCTCCCATACGGGTCACATACTCGCCTCAGTGGAGCATTCGCCGCTCCACTCGCCCTCCCGGTAAGGACCCGGGGGAGTGTTCATCTATTCTGGAAGGGATGCAGCCACCACGAACTGTTTCCAACCCCTCTCGTCCTTCAGCAAATCAATCACAGTAGATGAGACAAATGACTCCAATAGCAAGCGTGCTTCCTGGAGCAACACCGTATAAAGACGGAAATGTCACCGACACTTGGTTGGGGCAGCTGTTCGTCGGGAAAGGCAAACCGCCGGTCCATGCCATACTTAAGGATCTACCACCGAAAGAGTTGGCCAACGAACTTTTTGGCGCAGCTTTGGCCACTGCATTGGGACTACCAGTTCCTCCTTATTTTATTGCAGCGGCCACTTCATCTGTTTTACCAGTGCGCAAAGGACCGTCTCGCGGCAGCTATAAGTTTATGTTTGCTACAGAGCGACAAGGCACGCCACCGCTGAAAAGACATTGGACTGGCACACGTATTCCACAGAGGCTTATTGATGCACTTGCACGCTGGCCAGGAAATGGGACGGCTTTTGCGTTCGACACCTGGGTAGCAAATGTAGACAGAAATCTCGGAAACATATTATTCGGTGGAGGCACTGACATTTGGCTCATTGATCACGGACAATGCTTGACCGGACCTAATTGGGTCGCGAAAAATCTCAACCCAAGTGAATCCTATAAAAATAAACTCGCACTTTGGTTTTGCCCCTACCTGGATAAGCCTCGCACATCCGTGCTCATCGCCGCATGCAGCGCGATGCCCACCCACGTCAAAGCACTCGACCTTACTGCCATTGCGCAGGCAAGTCGCGCCTTAGACCTCTTGACAGAAAGCGATGGAGCTTCAATGATTTCTTTCCTAAGAGATCGAGCGCCTATCGTTCCGCATGTGGGAAGCCGTCAAGCGTCGCCATACGGGTTATTCTGATGTCCGAACTTCGAATTAATATGTTGTCGGAAGACGAAATTCCATTACCCTCTGATTTAACGAGGGCAAAATGGGCGCCTGTCTACCTAGAACCTATAATTGGATCAGGTGAACGCCTCACTGTTGGCATTTTGGTTGCCTCTGAAGATGGATTTGCCGTTGTACGGGCAAGCGGTCTCGATAGGCTTCATTGCTTATATGCAGAAGAAGCCGAAGGGTTACTGTTCCTCATTGATGCGTCCCTGGATGAACTTCAGGAGGATATCTCCAAACGTGGCATCGACGCTCTAACTCATCCAATCAGTACGCTAGCCGGGATAACAGTGGGGCAAGCGTTAGAAGGTGCTGGGGAAAGCTTAGAAGCCATAGCAGAGTCTTGGCTACAAGTCCGCTCGTCACTCTATCGGCCCAAAATTGCCAGCACAGAAATCGCTGAGACAAGCGAAACTGTCTTAGAAGTGGCAAGCAAAAACGACTTAACGATACAAGATCAGCTCCCCGCCAGGGTTGCCCAGGAAGTTGCGGCGATCCGTCCTGGACTTGCCGACTTCTTCCGCTTGGATCTTAGGCCAAGCTTTGATCAAAAATATCGCTCACGGCCACGACAGAAATCTCACACCGTAAATATCGATTTCTCAGGATCACGCATTGTTGCAAATTTTTGCACGCTTAATGCATTAAGGCCGTTCAACGCTGCAAAAAATGTGAAGACGAGGTTGTGGGATCTAAAAGTTGATCGCGACAGATCTCGCAAAATGACTGGAATTTATCTAGATCATGAACTTTTTGTGTTTAGGCCAAGCGAGAGCGATCCCAATTATACGGACAAGCAGCTTGATAACATCGCTGAAGCCTTGCATGAGTTGGAGAAGCAAGCCGATCAAGAAGAAATCAGAATACGCCCTCTGTCGTCCGTAAAGGTAATGGCGCAGCATATTTTGATGGCCGAGCAGACGGAAAATAGAGCTCACTGACCACCTCGGTGATCTTTGCGGGATCGGTGGATTCGTCAAGTGGCGATTCCACCAGAACCGCTCCCTCACACCATCAGCAACTCATCCGGCCTCTCGTCGGTGCTGTAGATGCTCGGGCCGGTTGCCGGCCCGGTCACCCCCTAC
Source organism: Azospirillum sp. TSH58 (assembly GCF_003119115.1). Taxonomy (NCBI): domain Bacteria; kingdom Pseudomonadati; phylum Pseudomonadota; class Alphaproteobacteria; order Rhodospirillales; family Azospirillaceae; genus Azospirillum; species Azospirillum sp. TSH58. The sequence goes on along the minus strand of NZ_CP022364.1, from coordinate 2,997,111 downwards.
CCCTTCACCCTCTCCGCCAGGAGCCGGGACTCGTTCGCCTTCCGCCAGCTCTCCACCGCCTCGATATCGAGAAGCCCATCGTCCCGCACCGGCATTCCCCGCTTCACCCAGCGCGTGAGCGTCGGGTTGGACACGCCGATATGCGCGGCATACTGCAGGCGGGTCATGACGCCTTCCAGGCCCGCGGCGGCGATCAGCCGTTGCTGTTGGCTGGCCACCTTGGCTTGCCGGCCGGCCTTGCCCCGGAGATCCGCCACATGCGCCTCCAGCACCTCCACACGGCGCAGGACATCGGCTATAGCGCCGGCCGCGGGATCGGGCTGGCCTTCGGGTGTGGGATCGGGCTGGATCTGGTGCGCGGGCTGGCCGTCCACCTGTGTTGCGGCCTGCAACACACCCCGCGATCCAAGCCGTAACACAGGCTGTGTCACAGGCTGTATGACAGGCTGTGTCACACCCTCCCCCAGCGCGGCGCGCAGCACGTCAGCAAAGCCGGGATCGGCCTTCAGCCGGGCCGCCACGTCTCGGACAAGCCCTTGATGTTCTGGAGATACGCGAACTGAAATGGTCGGGGTCGCCATGGCGGATCACCTGTAACACAGTGCGTAACACACCCTGTGTTACAGGCCGCAACACAGGGCGGTCAAGGTGTGTTACAGGCCCGCCCCAGCCGGGTCCGCGGCAGGCTTCGAAGCGACGTCACTCCAGGGCATCGCTCCAAATGCCGTCAACCACTCGCTGTTCCTCGATGATGTCCCTGACCTTCCGGACGTTCTCCTTCATCCGGTAGACGGACGAAAAGGCGCCACCCCTGTATTTGCCGATGTCCAGAGTATCAACGCCTTGCTCACGAAGAATTTTGCACGCTCTGTCGATTACCCACGTGAGTTCACGTTCACCCTTCTCTTCGGCCTCCTTCAGAGCTGCAATCTTCTCTTCGTACGGCACATCCATCGTCAGAACGGCGTTGATCCGCTCCGTCACCTTGAGACCGGTGCGAGTTGCATCCCTCTCGACGCGCTGGGCCATGCGCCGCGCTTCGCTACGCAGCATGGCGCCGCTCCACCCGCCCGAACCGGGCGGACAGCTCCGCATAGTCGGGATAGGTCCCGATGACGGTTTGCGCGACCCCGGCGGCGGTCGCGGTCGTGAGGGTCATTTGCCCGCCGATGCAGCCCCAGTTCGCGTAGTGGGCCTTGGCCTTCCACTGCGCGAGGCTCAGCTTGACCAGCCGGTCAACGTCCGCTTCCGCGGGCAGCTTCACCGCGGCGGGCGGCGCCGGCATCAGATGCACGGACGGCGCAAGCCAGGTCGTGCACACCGGTTCCCCCGGCTCCCGGACCACGCGGGCCACAGCAAGCCCACCATCCCGGTTCTTGCCGAAGATCGTGAATTCGATCCCGCGCGACGCGATGAAGACCGGCGCGTCATCGAGCGGCAGGCCCTCCAACATGGTCCGCGTGCCTTCGACGGCGTGGATCACGTCATCGTGCACGGCCAGCGCCTGGACGATGGGTTCGCCCACCATCTCGATCCCGCGATAGGTGACCGCGAAACCCCGATTATCGGAAACACGGGCCTTCGTATCGCACAGGCGCAGCGGGTCGCCCTTCAGGTTATAGACGAGCGTGTCCGTCACGCAGATGATCCGGTCGGCGCTGAAGGCGAGGTTGCAACAGCTCATTGAAGGGCCTCCTCGAAGATGGCGGTGACGGCGACATCATCGCCTTCGCCGTCTGTGATGAATGCGTCGGTGCCGGCGTCGGTCATGTCCACACCCAACGCCTTCAGGTCGTTCATCTTCTGGATGATCGCGATTTGCTCAGCGCGGGCCGCGTTGCTCATGCCGAGCATCTGGAATTCGGCGTTCGCCATCTCGACTTGCTGGCGTTGCTCGTCCGCCATCTGGGTGAACCGGAGCTGTCGCTGCGCCAGATCGCGGCCCGCCATATCTTCGGTGATGGAGCGCACCTGTGCGGCGTCTCGCTCAGCGTCCAGCCCGCGTTTGCGGGCCTCCGCCAGTACCTCGTTCGCCAGGGCCGCTTCGCGGGCCGCCGCTGCACCACCCTTGGCCCAGGCGTTCGCCAGCCGCTCGGCGTCGGCGGCTTGATCGCGCATACTGGCCCTGAATTGCGCGGCCTGAACCGCGCGCTGCGCCTCATCGATCTTGCGCAGCCGGACAACGATCGCATCATAGGATTCGGTGGTGCTGCGCGCGGCCTCGACCATCGCTTGCTGCTGAATCGTCGCCTCCCGCACCGCGGCGGAAGACACCCCATGCGCAGCGGCGACCTTCTGGGCACCCTCGGCCTGTGCGGCGGCTGCGCGGTTGGTGGCGTCGACTCCCCGCTGCTGTTCGAGCCGGTATGCCTCCACCGCCTTCGCTGCAATCCGGTTCGCCGTCTCTTGGGCATAGAGGATCGGCATTCCGGAAGTGATTGCGTCATCAAACGCCTTCTTGTAGGCGGTAACCTTCACCTGTTCTTGGGCATAGGCCCGCATGGCGGATTCACCGCCCTTCAGCGCCTTAATCTTGGCGTCGAGGTCATCTTCCTGCACGAACAGCGACGCGGCGGCCTGTCCCTCCGCAAGAGCCAGATCGCGGCTGGTTTTCGCGGCCTCCCGCGCTGCTTCGGCATAGCCCAACAGCGCCTTCTGCGCCTCGGTCGCCCTGCCTTCCAGATCGGCCATACGCGCCTCGGCAACGCGGATCGCCTCCCCCGTCTCCAAGAGGGCGCGCACGTCCTCATCGCGCATCAGCTTCACCGCACCTTGTGCGTTCAGTGCCTGGAGCTTGCCCAGGAAGGCGGTGAGGTCCTTATCTCTGCCGAGCTGTTGCAGGGCGCTCAGCGCTGCCGGCGCGTCCTGCACGCCGGCCATCGTTGCGTTGCGGATCGTGTCCCATGCAGCTTTCTGGTCCTTCGTCCGCTTCTCGGTCAGGGTGGCAAGGTCAGCTTGCAGGGCCAGTTTCGAGAGGGCGCGTAGTTCGCCACCGAGTGCGCGGTATCGGTCGGACAGGTCGTCAACCGACTTCCCTGTCTCGCGCGCCCGCCCCTCGAACACGCCCAGCACGTCGCCGAAGGTGTCGATTTCCTTCGCCGACTTTCCTGTCTCGTCCCCCAGCTTGAACAGAACCCCGGCGGCGACCGATGCCACCGCCACCACCGTTCCGATAGCCACGCCCATAGGACCGAAGGCGGAGGCGACCTGTGGACCTTGCTGCGCCAGGATCGTGAAGGCGCTGGTTCCCATCTGCGCCTGAACCGCCACATCCTGGAGCTGGAGCCCCAAGTTGCCCATGGCACCCTTCATTCGTCCCGCCCCCACGGCGGCGACGGTGGTGGCGGCGCCGGTCTCTTGCAGGCGGCGTGAAAGTTCGGCGTGCCGTTCCTCCGACAGCTTGACTCCGCTAACCTGACCGGCCAGCGCGCGGTTCAACAGTTCTTGGTCATGAGCGAGCTGGCGAGTGCGTTCCGCAGCCGGGTCGAGACGGCGCGTGAGGTCCTCAACGGCCTTCGCCTCCCGCGCGCTGGCGGCGGCGGTCTCGTCGTACTTGAGCCGTGCGGTTTCGAGGATTCTGGCGTGTTGCGTTTCGGTAATCAGCTTCTTCGCCAGCGCCCTGTCCGCCTGCTCCGTCGCGCGGGCCATGCGGTCGGACGCATCGACATAAACCCCGCTGGCACGGGCCAGGGCGCCGAACTCGCGCGTCACCCCGGCAAGGCGTTTCGTGTTGGTCTCCGCCCCCCCACCGACCGAGTCCATGACCTTGGCGACGTCGCCAAGGGCGGCCATCGCCTTCTTGTTGTCGACGGTCAGTTCCGCAATGCGAATGTCGCTCATGGGTCACCTGCGAAGGTGGGTGGCGCCACGGCGCCGGAGGTAGGAGAGGCCTTGCCCAATTGACCCCATGACACCGACCCCAGTCGGTTGCGCGGAGGGATTGGGCTTTCCGTTGTTGGGCTGGCCGTGTCGCCCTCGAGATCGCCGCGCATTCTGTGCAGCGCCCCTTAGCTTGAGGGGGCGCCCGGATTCTTGACCGCGCCGCGGTGGTCGATGGCGCCATAGCCGAAGTCGATCGAGGCCCGGACCTTCACCGCCTGCGTATCGAAGTCGGCTTCGGTGAGGATCTGCGGCCCTTCCGCGTCGCCGACGTAGCCGAACACGATCGAGGGCAGAGCGACGGGTCGGCGAACAGGTGCCACGCCGTGCCCTCGATGTTCGCATCCACCACCAGCTCCATCAGCCCGGCCCAGGGGTTCACGGCGCTGGACTGGTTCGCGACGATGGCGGCCAGGAGCTGGCGCCCGGCCAGCTCGCCGTCCGGACCGACCACAAGGAAGCGCGGGGCGAGGTTGAGCGGGATATCGTCGAGGCTCTTTTGCTTCCGCAGCAGTGCCACGGCCTTTCCCACGCTTTCGACGTTGATCGCCGCGCCGGCGGCGAGGTTGCCGTGCGCGGCATGGAACAGGGCCTTGCCGTCAGCGAGCGTTGGGTTGCTGTTGAGCAGCCCATAGACCATCCGGTTTTCGTCCGCGGCGGTGCGGACGCCAATCATCATGGCGTAATCACCCAGCGCGCCCAGGTCGTCGTTTACCAGGGTCTGCCGGCTCAAGATGATGCCGCTGGCGTATTCCTTCGCCGACACGGTTTCCCGGTTCTCGCTCATTGTGCCGTACTTCAGCTCGCCAACCTCGGCCATGGGCTTGAGGCTCGGGAAGTCGCCCACACGCAGGAACTTCGCCGGCTTGAAGTCGTTGAAGCCGCGCCGGGCCGCCCACAGCCGATACGTCGGCGCGGCCGCGGCGTACTGCGCCAGGAGCACCTTGTTCGCCGCGCTTTCCAGCAACAGCGGAAAGTCGCTGGTGGTGTGAACCCGCTTCATCATCTCCTTGTGGTTCAGCCGGTTCACGTTCTCGCCGCGCGCGGCCAGCAGCTCGCCGACCATGCCCATGGCCGAGCAGCCCATATATTCCCGCGCCCGGTCGCCCGGCTTGACCAGGCCGGGCGCCAAGCGCGCGGCCAGGGCCTCGGCCATGAACGCCCGCGTCGTCACGGGATCATCGTGGCTGTCGTACATCTGAATGTGCGGGTTGATGTTGCGCTGGTTCGACGGCTGGGCGGCGACGTGATCGACCACCATCTCGTTGAAGCGCTGGATCGTCATGCTCGGGTCCGCCGCCGCGCGCTGAACCATGTCGGGCGGAAGCGCGAGCTGCGGGCAGGTCGCCCGCGACAGGATGTGGTCGAGCAGCTCCGCACGGCTGTCCGTGGCGGGAGCGGGCTGGTGCTGCGGCGCCGGGGTGGTCTGGGTGGTCATGGTGATTCCCTCTACACTTCGGGTGCGCGCCGCAGGATCGGCGCCGATTGCGACGATGGAGATTTCGACGGGCTGCCAGCGCCGCGCGATGAACAGCGGCTCGGCGATGTCGTCGGAGGGGCCAGCGGCCCATTCCTGCACGAAGTAGCCCAGCGAGACTTGGCGGATTGAGCCCTGCTGAACCTGCTGAAACGCCAGCTCGCCCGCGTCGGTCGTATCGAAGGTCAGCATGGCGCGGAGTTCTCCGCCGGACTTCCGCGCGCTGAGAACCGAACCGACAACGGCATCGGTGGACGGCCGATGGTCGCGAAGGACGGACGCGCCGGTAAAGCGGGAGAGATCCACCCCGGCAACGTCGAGGCGTTCCCTCCAGGCACCCCAAGTCGCATCCGGCCGCATGCCCACGCGCCGCACGTCGGCGCCGGAGGAAGCGGTCACCTCTACCTCGCGCCGGTCGGCGTTGAAGGTGGACGGCGCCAGCGACCCGGCCCGCGTGCTGACGGCGCTGGCCGGGTCGTTATTCGGCGTCGTCATCGTCGCTGCCCTCCACCCGCTCGATGCGGGCCAGGACCTTGCGGGCGACATCGCCAACGTTCACCGCCACGACGCTGCGCGGCGACTGCATGCCGGTGAAGATCGTCGCCGGGTTGTCGGTCGTCGTGACGGTCCAGGCCCGTCCGTCGTGTTCGTCCACGTCGCCGGTCAGCACCGCCACCCACATGTCCGGCTGGCCGTTCAGGGCCGCGTCCGCAGCCTCACGGATGTAGATCCCTCCAGCGCCGCGCACGAACTTGTCATGCGCCTCACTGACGTCGAGGCGGTGGTTCGCGGTCAGGTCCTGAAGAACGCCGATCAGAACGACGGAGCTGAAGGTGTACCGCGCCCACCCACCGCCCGGGTTCGGCGGGATGAAGCCGCGACGGCGCCAAACGCGCAAAGTTTCGGAGGAAAGGCCGGTCAGGTCCTCGACCTGTCCGGCGGTGAAAGTCTGGGTCGGGTCCATGTCATCCCCTCAGGTCTGGAGTCCTAATCTGGTTCAGACGTAACGCTTCTCAAAGAACGGGTCAACGAAACTGTTTTTGCTGCTTTCGCTAGGAAACCGCGGCCTTGGAAACTGCCGCGCCGTGGCGCACGGGCTGTTTCACACGCAGAGTCAATGGGTTGTCATCGGCCGGCGGTTTCGAAACCTTGTGGTTTCATTGAACCCAGGGCCGGAAAATCCTCGCGACATGGGGCGGGTGCTGCCCCCGGGTCTTCGCCCTCTCGGAAGGACCCGCACGCTGTCCCGAGCCCTGGATACCCCTTCCGCGCGCCTCCGGTGACCGCTGGCGTGGCTCTGGCTTTCCCCTGCCACTCGGACACCCCTACAGCGCAGAACGCGCTACAGCAGCGCCCCAGGCGGCTCTACGCCATCTCGGCTCCCGCGCGCCTCGATCCGCTGGCACTCCGCGTCCACCGCGCTCCAGTCCCCGGAGGTCAGGGCCTTGCCGAGAATGCCGAACAGCTCGCCCATGCGCTGGCGCTGCTCCAGGCTCACCGGCTCGTCCTCGGCGTCCCGCTGGCGCTGGCGTGGCGGCACGGCCAGGGCCTGCACGCGGTTGACCTTCGTGCGCAGTTCCACCGCCAGCTCGTCCAAGAACTCCGCGACCTTCCCGAACGTCGGGAAGTACGTGTTGAACCGGCGGCCCGCGGCGATCAGCGTGCGTTCCGTGAACGCGAGACGCGGGTAATCGTCGGCCAACAGGCGGGAGTAGGCCGCCAGCTTGGCCCGCGCCTCCTCCACGCCCATCGTCCCGGCAACCAGAACGCCCAGGTCCGCCAGCCAGCGGCGCACGGTGTCCTCGTCCGCCGGCCCCATCCACTCGGCCAGCGCCGGCAACGCCGCTGCGGCCTCCCGCTGCAGGTCAGGCGCCACCGTCTCCGGCAGGGTCCAAGTCGAGGGTTGGGCCGTCCCATCGGGCAGGATCGTTTGGGGCGTCTTGGTGGCGTCGCTCAGCCTCTTCGAGAGCGACGGCGACGAACCCGTTCCTGATGGGGCGGGAAGCTTGGTCACGTTGGGCATGGTCGACTCCTTGCCGGCCCGGCTCATCAAGCCAGCGCTGGCCGTTCAGCCACGTTGCAGGGTGTGCGATGAAGCGCTCCTCCCGCCCCCGCACCTCGTCCGCATAGCGGCGGATGCCGGCCAGGAGGTCGGCGGGCGTGGCGTGCTTCAGGGCGGATCGGTAGGCGCGCAACGCCGCCCCTTTCGCCACCTTGCGTGGGACGGCGGCCCACCACTCGGCGAACGCGGCCTCGATGTCCGGTTCAGGGGGCGGCAGTCGCGCCTCTTCGCCCCCCAGGTCGAGCGATAGAGTCTGATTCTGGATTCTTGGTGGTTCTTTATGATGGATTGGCGGCATCTGGTGCCGGGGGGGTACGGCATCTGGTGCCGGGGGGTGCGGCATCTGGTGCCGGGGAGGGAGGCAGGAGATGCCGGGGGGTACGGCATCTGGTGCCGGGGGTGGTGTGGTCGGAATGTCCAACTCATCAGCGGTCGGCGAACTCGCAACGGCAAGCTCACGGAGGCGGTCGAGGTCGATCCGGTATTCCCTAGGCAGGTGGTTTGCGGGATCTTCCGCAGCCACCATCACCAGCACCCCGCAGTCCTCCAACACACGGTAGGCGTCCCGCACAGCGCGGAGACACAGGCCGGTGTCCCTCGCTACCCGTTTCACACCAGGGAAAACCTTCCCGCCATCATCGGCCGCGAAGTCTGCCAACCGAAGCAGCACGAACTTCGGTGTGCTCTTGAGGTCCGTGTTCCACACCATGGTCATGACACGGACACTCACTCATCCGGCCCGGCGCCGGGCGCGGCGGCCTCCGTGCCCCCTGCCGTTCGGTAAGCGGCCAGCGCCGCCGCGTTGACCGCTGCCCAGGCCGCATGATCGGTTCCCCGCTCCGCTCGCCGGGCAAACGCCTTGCCGAAGACCGCGGGCGGCTGGACGGCCAGCTCTCCGCCCTCGGCTCGGACGAGCGTGCAGCGGTGGAGCCACACGCCCCCCACCAGCACGTCGAGGCACGCGAGGGGCAGGCGCCCCCGCTCGTCCGGTTCCCCATCGAGGAGGGATAGACCGGACACCCGCACCAGAGGGTCACTCATGGCCGGGGTCCTTCTCAGCGCCGGCGCCGTCGGTCCGGCCGGCGGCCTCCCACCCCTTCACCAGCTCATCGAGGCTTTCCCGGCGCGCGGCGATCTTGTTCGTGCCGGGCGGCTTGAAGGTCGGCAGGTTGCCCTTTTCGTGCTGGTAATGGGCCTGCCGCTTCGTGATGCCCAGGTGCTTGGCGATGTTGCCCAAGCCCCAAACGAGGGTGCCCGCCTCAGCGGACGGCTGTGCGTTCATGATACTTCTCCATGGTGAGGGTCGCGTGGGAGGGGCCGGATTTCGGGCGCCCAACCCTGGTCAAAATGCCCCGTTCGAGGGGCTGTCTCTTGTCGCGTCCATGTCGCGTCCATGTCGCGCCGTTGTCGCGTGGGCGCGCCGTAACGCCTTGTATCGCCTTGGTTTTTGGCGAATGGCCTTGTCGCATGTGAAAAAGGCCCTCCGGACGGGTCCAAGAGGGCCTAACTTATTGTTTATAAACGATAATATCAGGGTTGGCCTGGGTGGGCATCGAACAGCCAGTAGGCCCGCGGGGTGTCAGTCGGGCTAAATTCCACTCCCTGGAAGATGTAGCCGTTGTCGAGCGCGACAGTCTTCTGCTCGTCCAGTAGATCCGGCTCCATCAGCTCAGCCTGGACGGGAACGAACAGCCCATCACGGTCCTGTCGTGTCCGGCGGCGCGTCAGGGTTTCTCCGCCCTCCACCATCGAGCGGCCGGCCAGCACCTGGAGCGTCACGAAGTTCCCGCCCCGCGTCCCCGCGAGGCATTCGCGCGACCACTGCGCAAAGCCGTCGTTCAGCGCCTTGTCCAGCTTCTCATTGCCAGTGGCTGCGCGCGGCATGATCCCGGTGCCAACGATGTTGGTCACCAGCTTCGACACCGCCGACCGGGCCGGGCCGGCGTTCCGTACCGCTTCGCGCGACAAGCGCCGGAGGAAGGCCCCGCCGCGCAATTCCGAGTTCGGCCCGGTGGCCGGGGCACGCCGACCGTTCGCCCGTGCCGCCGACACCGCTTCGTAGGTCCGGACCGTCAGCTCCAGCGCGGCCCGGGCTTGGACGCGACGCAGCGCGGCCCGCGGCGACACGAAGGCAATCGCGCGGTCGAGCGGGTTCATACGCATGCGTCAGAATCCCCGGCTGAAGCGGGCCACGTTGGCGCATCGCCAACTCGTGCGCTGCTGGCCAGCCACCGCCGCCGCGATCTGGTCGCGCAGAGCGCGCAGTTCCGGCAGAGTGACGCGGCTGAACTCGTTCTCGGACCCGTCCGCGCCACGGACTCGGATAGGACGCGCAAGGGGGTCGGTGGCCAGTTTGAAGATGGCCCGCTCGACTTCATCGAGGTCGGCTTGGGTGAAGCTGCTCATCGGCGTGGCCTCATGTTCGGGGTGCGCCAGGAACTCGGGCGGATCTTCGGAGCGGACGGCGGAGCGACGATCTGCTGGACGCTTTCCACCAGGGGCACGCTGGTCGGCTGTTCGACGTCTGCGCCCTCATCGGTTTCGGCCCCATCCGGCGCGGGCGGCAGCGGCGGCAGCAGGCGGAACTTCAGGATCTCCGCCGCCGCCTCTTGCATCATCTCGGCGTCGAGATAGTGATTGGCGCCCAGCTCGTCCCAGATCGGCTTGCCGCCCACCCACCGGCAGGTCTCCGACACGATCTGCTTGGCATAGACGTCGTCGACGTCCTCCGGCACATGCCAGCCGCCAGCCAGTTCCTTGCGCCGCGTGATCTTCTCGAACACGCGGCTCTTGAACTCATGCGTGTTCAGGCGGTGCAGGATCAGGCCGGCGGACTTCCGCACCCTGCCCCGGCTGTCAACGTCGTTATCCGCGGTGGTGAACCACTTGTTGCCGGTCAGGTACCGCTCGCCCTTGATGGGCCGGGCGAACGAGCGGCTGAACCGCCGGCAGAAATCGTAGACGGCATTTTCCGGCACCACCGCCGGCTTGCCGGGCCGGTAGCCGGAGTCGATCAGCAGCAGGTTGACGCCGGTGTTGCCGGGCAGCGCTGCTCGGACGATCCCTTCCAGGTCGTCCCAGACCTCGGCGCCGTCCGTCTCGCCCGGCAGATAGCCGTAGTCGATCAGCCAGGACTCCCGCCGAGCGCCCCAGCCGCGCATCACCCAATAGACGCCGCGCTTCTGCACGTCGACCGTCAGAACCACCCGCTGGACGCCGTAGGGCACCTGCCCCCGCTTGTAGGGCAGCTTGCAGTCCGTGACCGCCGAGTGCTTCGGGGCGTCGCCTGAGACGGCGTGCAGTTCGCCAAAGCCCGTGTTGACGACGCCCTGCACCTTCCCAGGCTCACCGGACGCCAGGGCGGACAGCCACCGACGAACCAGCTTGGCCCAGGACTTGAACTTGGACATCAGCCCGTTGGACCAGATCGAGAAGCAATCGGTGTCGGGGTCAGGCCCCACCACCGTTCCATCCGGCTCCACCCGCTGCCCCGGCGCGACCGGCATCATGCGATCGCACATCCACTCCTTGTGCGTCTCGGCTATCGGCACCCCGCAGCATCCGCAGATCATCTTGACCGTGCGGGCCGCCTGAGCGGACGTCGCCGTGCCGTCAGCCTTTCCGTCCCAATCCAGCAGCCCAGAGTGCGGGATGAAGTAGTCGCCGCATTCTGGGCAGGGCCACGCCATTTCATGGCGCGAACCTTCCCACCAGAGCTTGATGATCGGGCTGTTGACCTTCTTTAGGTCGGCGATTGCCCAATGCTCCAACCCCGTTTCGGGATGCCGCTCCTTCCAAATGACGCCCGTCTTTGGCGTCGAGATGATCCCGATCTTGCCGTTGGCGTAGGAGCCGATACGCGCCTCACCCTGCTCGACCGGATCGCCCTCGCCGTCGATATCGTCGGCCAGGCGGTCACGTTCGTCGATGAAGACCAACGCGGCTTCCTGACCAGCAAGCTCGGAACCGGAACTCGCCCAACTGAGGATCAGCGGCGCGCCGCTGACCACCTTCAGCGTCTTCTTCTGCTTCTTCCCCCAGAGGGTCTTACCCTTCAGGCTCTTGGAGGAGTTCAGCATCTCGACGATGCGCGGCTCGATGGTGCGCTCGACGAAGGTCTTGGTCGGGCCGTAGTAGATGACCGGCGCCGGCTCATGGTCCAGCTTCTTGCCGATCACCGCCTGGACGGCTCGGGACTTCCCCTCCTGGGCGCCGCAGACGAAGACGATGCGGCGCCACCGCGGGTCCCAAAACGCGCGCACAAACGGGATGAACTGCGGCGTGTGGGCCATGCGGTAAGGGCCGGGCATCCCCTCCTTCTTGGGAAGGACGATGTTCTCCTCGGCCCACTCGTCGGGCTCCATCTCCGGAGGCGGATCGAGAGCCGCCGCCATCCGGTTGAGAAGGTCACTCGCCTTCCGGTTCATCGACGGCCCCACCGTCGTGCAGCTCATCGACGAGCCCGATCGCGGCCTTCCGCAGGTTCGTGCTCAACCGCTCCAGCAGCCGGCGAACCTCAGCCTGGATAAGGGTGTAGGCCTCGGTATCGGTCTTGCCAGCGACCTGACGGGCCAGCAGCCCAGCGAACCCCTCGAACTGGCCGCGGAATTCGGTGATAGCGGCATCCACCGCCACCTCCACTTCCGCCCGCGGAATGTGCTCGCGGTCGTGCTTCGCCAGTTCGCGCTTCTTCAGCTCGACGTCGAGCCGTTCTTTTTCGCGCCGGGACTCGGATACCGTTGAGTTCCGGCCGCCGGCCGAAATGCCTTCCTCCATCGGCAGCACCGCCACGGTCGGCTGCTTTTCGGCCTGACGCGCCGGCGTCTCTCCCGGAGCCTTCGGGATCGGCGGGATTGGTGCTGCTCCCTGCCCGCTCAACCACCGTTGCGCCGCGGTGCCCAGCTTCGACTTCGGCTTCGTCGGGTCCGTGTTGTCCGCCAGCCAGCGCATGGTGGCGGTGAAGGTGACGCCGAGCAGCGGCATCTCCTGCCCGTTGACCAGCTTGGACACGGTGCCCTTCGTCACCGTCACCGGCAGATCATCGTCACCGACGATCCCCAGCGAGTTGAAGCGGTCGATGAACTCCTTCGCGCTGGTCTGGGGCCGTTCGCGGGCCATGGGTGAAACCGATCAGCCCTTCGGGCGCAGCGTTGCGACATTAGCCGGAAGCAAGGCCGCGACATCATCGGGGGTTGCCGCCCGCCCAGCAGCACGTTCAGCGGCGATGGCGTCAGCCACGCTGCGGAAGCCGGCGTGACGCCATGCATGCTCGGCATCGCCGAAGAGGATGAAGCCCTCCACCACCTTCGCCGCATTCATGACGGTGCCCAGGCTCTTGTCCGGCAGGCCGTCCAACTGCAGGGCGGCCTTCAGCGCTTCGCGCCGCAGCTCCTGCATGACGATGGGCGGGAGGGAGGGCATCGGAGGGAAGGCGGTCATTTTGCGCACCCGATCCCAAGCTCGACCCCATCGCGGTGAGTCGTCTTGACCGCCGCCGCCACAGCCAGCGCCGACGAGCGAAGCGGAAAGCGGGCAGCCATAGTGACGTCGACCGCGCCGGGCTTGCGCCGGTATTTCACCACCCACCAGAACCACTCGCGCTCGACCCAGGCTTCGCAGGTCTCGACCGGGATGATGGGCTCCTCCTCACGCTCACCGCTCAGCAGCATGGCCATTTCCTTGGCCGTTCCCATCGCGTCGCTGATGGACCGTGCGAAAGCGCCGCCACCGCTTCCGGTCGGCTCCTGCCACTCCAGGCGAAGCGTGCCCCGCCCGTCCTGAAGGTCGAGGATCTGGCAGGCGAAGATGGTGGGGTGCTGTTCGGCGGTCGGCTCGGCGACGGGCTCGACCGGAACTGGCAGGGCGACGTCATGCACCCAGGCGGCAGCCCGGCGCAGGCCAAGCAGGTTCAGCACCGCCATCACGGGGTGCCCGAAGAAGCTGTGGGTGAATTCGGAGGTGGACATGGTTCAGCCCTCCACCGTCCGCTCGAACCGCACCAAACGCCCGTCCTCGTACACCGCGGTAATCGGACCCCAACCGGCGCGCGGCCCGTTGTCGAACACACCGGCGTACCCGTTCAGGATTCCCAGAATGCCGGTGCGAAACTGTCCGGGGGGCACATGCGGGTGCGGGTGCGCAGCGACTTGGACGGTCGGGTGGTTCGCCATCGCTTCGTTGCAGGCGACGCGAATGCCCATCAGTTCCTGCACCGCGTAACGGTCATGGTCGAGCAGGCCGTTCAAGAAGCCGATGAGGTCGTCGGTGTCGGGACGGATCGTCATGCGAATGGTCTCCATCGGGTCCGGCGCAGCCACGCCCCGGACGCGGTCAGGGGGTCACGCAAAGGCGACCGCCGGACCCGATGAAGATCGGGAAACCGTTCGGTCGCGTCCTTCCCGGTGGCTGCCGGGAAACTCGCCGCCCGTGGCTGCAGACGGGTGGAAACTGGAAGGGCTGGAAACTCTGGCGGTGTGGGCTCAGTGGCGGATTAGTCACTGTTGCCAAATGGCTACACGCCGTTCTTCACGCGGCTCTGGGTTCCGAAACACGGCGGTTTCATTGAAACCAGGGCCGGAAAATCCTCGCGACATGGGGCCGGTGCTGCCCCCGGGTCTTTTGCCCCTGGAAGGACCCGGACACGTCTAGCGCTTTCGAGGCACTCCACGGCGCCCCTCCGCGCTACCTCACCCACCAGCGCCATCGCACGCGCTCCATCCTCCCCAAACAGCCCCGTCAGCACCCCGATGCAGCGCTGCAGCTCTCCACCGGCACTCCAGCGGAGCGCAGGACGAGCGAAGGCATCCACGGCGGAGAGGCGCATGGGCGATGATCCTGCGGAGACGGTAGGGCGGACGAGCTGGGCACCAGGGCCAACAGCGAGGGGGTTACGTCGCCGACCTGGGCGAGCGGTTACCAGAACGACAAAACCCGCCACGGACGAACCGGGCGGGCGGACGATGGGCAGGTGCTGTGACCAGTGACGAACAGCGACGAGGGTGCTTCAGGATCTGTCCAGGCACCCTTCCCCAAGGGTTCCAAATTCGTGCCGATGTCGTCGCTGCAGGTCAAGCGAAATCGCCAGCGCTGGGGGTCTCCCACGCGCACGTATGGGCACGCGCACGCGCGCAACCACCACCACCAAATAGATTCTCTTCTCTTCTCTTGGAGCCGTTTTCCCATGGGACAACCGTGTGACGTCCCATGGGACAATGGGCTTTGTCCTATGGGACATTCGCACTTGTCCTATGGGACATCGGGCATTGTCCCATGGGACACAACCACGCCGCGACAATAAACAATCCACATTCCCGTGCGAACCAATCGCATTAGACAGCGCCGCAAAATCTGTCCTATGGGACAAAGCCGGTTGTCCTATGGGACATTGGCCGATGTCTCACGGGACAAGTGCCGTTGTCCTATGGGACAAACGCCAATGTCTCATGGGACATCAGCCCGGCAAAAAGTTATCCACAAGACATTTGCGGGGCTTCACCCGGCCATCAATGGCCCTCCCCGGCATGCTTCGCACACCGCGACCACCGCCGAGTCGTAACCGATACGCCGATTCGCCCAATCGGCCAGCACCACAACATTTGGTGCTCACCGGAGCTGGTCAGCCTGCCGAGCCTCCCACGCCTGCCGAGCCGCGTTGTACTGGCGCTTGGTGATCCAAACCCGATCGCAGCCGCGCCGCTTCCGTCCGACTGCCCAGCGCGGCCCGAAGGTCTCGCGCATGAAGGCGGCAAAGGTTCCATCGTCCGGCGCTGCCAGGGCCTCATACCGAACCGGCCCGGCCCCATCATCCGCCGGCACCAGCGTTCCGCACGTCGCGTAGGTCTCCGGGTTCTGCGCGTTGCACAGCTCGTCCATCGTCGCGGCCCGGAATGTCTCCACCGCTTGCGCCATGCGATTCCGCCGCGCCAGATAGCGCGACGACAGCACCGACAGCGGGCCAGCAACGTCACCCGGCTGCATGCCGTGGCGCGCGGCGAAGGCCTGCAGCCGCAGCAGGTCCGCCGTTGCCGGCTCCTTCTCAGTCCCCCGCGGGCGGAAATAGTCCAGCTCCGCCGGCGTCAAGGCGGTGTCAGGAACGCCACCAAGCGCGCGCAACGCCGCTTCCGAGTCCACCCGCTCTTTCAGGGCCGACGCGCGGAACCGGACCAGGAAGGCCAGCGGCGACGTGCATTCCCGTTCGAAGGTCGACTCCCACGCCTCAGCGACGTAGCGCGTCCCCAGCTTGCGGCGCAGGTGCTGCATGCGGTCGGCGACGTCCTGCAGCGTCACCAGGGCGGCCCGGACCTTCTCCAGCACCCATTGCGGCACCTTGGCCAGGGTGATCGCTTCCGCCGGCCCCGCGCTGGATTCGCCTCGCCGTCGCAGCCCTCCAGGTCGAGCGGGCAGACAGACGCGGAGTGGTGGACGAGCTGGGCGCCCTTAGTAGCGCACGTCATCTCCGCCTGGAAACCGGAGCCGCATCCTCCACCACGGTAGCGACAACCGCCGGAGCGGCTTGGACAGCTTCCCGGCGGGTCTTTCCCGATGCGCGTCCTATACGTCGCCTGCGACGGCCGGGCCCTGGGCGTCGCGCAGGTCGACGGGTTAGCGTTACTCTCTTGGTGGCACATTCGCGGGAAGAATCTCCCGCGGACCGGCGACAACGCGACCTGCGGCGATTAACGAGACCTTGCGGATGCGGTCGTCAGCTGAATCCGGGCGCTGACCGGGGAGAGGCCACTGCAACTCGTCGGCGCCCAACACGAAACAGTGGCATTTCATTGCATAGAACTTTCGTTTCCGACATTTGACCAAAAGGTCCACTCTCACTATATGCATTTTGTCGATATGAACGTCTTAAACTTCAGTTTGCTAGATCAATCATACCACCCTAATCTGTAACTCTCACGGAACAGAGCTGATTCGGAGGGAGGCATGTGGTGTCGAACAGCGTCGCTCGTCATCTCGGCTACAATTATTGCGGCATGTGCCTCTCACAACGCCGCCGACCAAGCAGTGCCTGACGGCGTCATCTATACAACGCAGGCTGCGCTCGGGCCGTGTGCCTTTGTCCCCCAAGAGACGCAGACGAAGATGTTCGGTGGTGTGCTGGCGGCTATTGGAGCCAGTGCCATTTCGCAGGGCGTCAACTATTTAGGGCAAGCACTGACCGACGCCGCATCCGAAAGGACATGGAAGGTTTTTGCCAGCCGGAACTTCGAAACATCTAAGGATAACTTCCCTCGTTGCGTTCAGATTGCACGAGGCAAATTCCTCACCTCCCCCTCCAAACATGCCTTAGACACGCTGCCGGAATGGTCCGGCCACCGTGCGAACGATGCGGAGGGGGCAACATGGAAAGTGGATCAGCGCAAGGCAGTAATTGACAACGGGCTTTGGCTTGCCGAAAGGCCAGACTTCTTCTTCGAAGGAATCTTCCGCGCCTCCTCCGACAATTCGGCCCTGACCATAGAGCCGGTCGTGGTCATGCTTGACGAGCCCATCGGAACCCGTTTGCTCCGAACCGGCCAGTCCCGGCAAGTCGCCGTCTTCATGTCGCTTCATGCGCCTGGATCCGATCCAAGCCTTGAGAAGGCTCCGGCCGCGACGATCAAAGTCGGGGGCATTTCCCGCCAGGAGCCTCGCATGTTCAGGACCTCTGTCGACGCGCGTGAGGATGGCATCTCTAGCGCAGTTTCCATGCCCTTCGAGTCGCCATGGTTTCAGCTCAGCAAGACGGACGCCGTCAAGCCCATGACGGCAAGTGTGCTCGTTACCGAAACCGAATCTGCCAGCGAGTTCATTGCGTTCCTTGGACGGGTTCTAAATGACCAGACCGTTAAGACCAAGACGACCACGGCGTTGCAGGAATTGGTAATCCCCGAGCGCAGGCAAGCAGCTGAACAGAGTGAGCGGCAGCAGGAGGTGACCGCCAACAACGAAGCGGATACTAAGTTCGCCGACGCCATCATAAAGCTGCGGGCATGCTCGGCTGCGACCACGCGGGTGGAGGAATCGGCTGCGGCCGCGCTTACCGCCATGCGTGACGCCAACATTAAGGCACGCATAGCAGGGCGTAACGAGCCCTTCAGGCCAGAGCATTTCTCAAGGATCAATCTGACTGCCGGTCCTCCGGCCATTGTCGGTTCGTGCGGAGCCGCGCTCTCGAGCGTGGTGACATCGGGATGACCGATGTCGCCGTTGCTCGATGTCCTAATTGAAGGTGCAACGACGGGAGGTTCTGATGAGTCGTTTGGTCGTAGCAGGCCTTATTATCGGCATGGCGTGCGCCGTTTGCCACCCGGCATTTGCCCAAGGAAACGACATTGGAAGGACAACGGAACGGACGCTACGCGATGCGACTGATACATTGCGAAATATTCGTGGCCGCATCGAGGACACCACGAGAGCGCCGAAGCCGGATGGCGCTAGCGTTCACGAGCAGCGCGCAGTAGAGGACGCCCTTAACGACTTTCTCCGGGAAGGGGCCCGGGCGGCAACAAGTATCTACGGACTGGAAAGTAAGGCCATTTATGGTGGTGACGACCGAAAAAACTATGGGCATTCAAGGACGACGCCCAATCAGCGCAGGGCTGCGGACGCGACGGCCGCCTTGGTCAATGCCGCCAACGTATTGGCGCGAGCCGATGGCCAATTCTATGATCTGCCGGGCGGAAACGTCCTCGATGGTCCGTCCGGGCGCGGCTTGTGCACTCCCAAACAGGCGGAATCACTGAAGGAGCCGGAGGAGCCGTTCTGGGATGAACCCAATCCAGCGTTTTGCTCCGGCTTCAAGGTCGGCAGGAACCTGATCGCCACCGCCGGCCACTGCATTCGCGATCAGGAAAGCTGCAATAACACCCGGTTTGTTTTCGGCTTCTACAAAACCAATGATAAGCCACAGCCAGAGCAGGGGATTGCCGCCAAGAACGTGTACAAATGCGAAAAGATCGTCGGTGGCGAATTGGAACCAGGCATTGGCAGCGACTGGCGGATCGTTCAGGTGGATAGGGAGATCGACGCGCCGCAGGTAACCATTCGGGCGTCGTCCTCTCCGCCCATCAACGTAGGTGAAGGGGTGACCGTGATCGGGTATCCGTTGGGACTTCCGGTCAAAATCGCCGATGGAGCGGCAGTGCGTTCCCTAAACGCTAAACGTGGGTTTTTCGTGGCTAATCTCGATACTTACCAAGGGAATTCCGGGTCAGCGGTGTTTAACACGGCCCGTTTGTCCCAGGGAGAATTGCTGATTGAAGGCATATTGGTTCGCGGCGAAAATGATTTCAAAATAAATTCGCCGTGCTTTATTTCTAAGCGTTGCCCTATTGACGGATGCAGAGGTGAGGATGTCACACTTGCGAACAGGCTCGAAAAGGCACTGAAACCGTGAACCCATGTCGGTACATAGGGCAGGCGGTCATTGTGACCGCCTGCCTATTGACTACGATTGCCGCTGCGACCGCCGCCTCCGAGTCTGTGGAGACGGTGTGGGAAGCGTATATTGGACAGGACGTTTTGCGATTTCGAGTTGCTTCTGGTGGATGCACCAACGCGGCTGACTTCGACGTCATGCTCCGGCCCGCTCCCGCTCCCAGACTGATGGACTTGACGTTGGTGCGAAAAAAAACGGATAACTGCAAGGGCTTTTTTCCACGGGGCGTGGAAATAACCTTTGATCGGCATCGCTTGTCGGTTCCAGAAGGCACCGCTATTCGTCTCATGAACCCGATCCGCTAGGCTCTGTGGACTCTTGGGCGTTCCATTGCAATACGACGCAACACACCATAGGGTTTTTACCATGAAGACGATCCGCGCCCTCTCCGATCTTTAGAATTTCGCCCGCAAGCATGGCCTGCCTCCCTCGGTGGTGCTGACCAACAGCACTGCGGTAATTCCGTTTGAGCTGTATGTGGAGCCCGCACACACATCGCGGGAGCGAACCAAGGATTTTGACGTCGCCTACTACACCGCCTGGGTGGAGAGCGTAGGCGGGTGGCTGAGCGCCATGAACTGGCTGAACGGCGAGCTGGGCACCAAGTACACCAGAGCCGACGTGTTCCGCTGGGGACATCCCGAACAGGAAAGCGGTCGCCCGATCCCGGCAAAGGTGCGAAAGCTGCTGACCAGCCAACCGGATGTAGAATAGCCCTCCCCAGCGCGGCTCTCGGGGCAACATCGTAGAGTTTTTCATCCTAGACATTTGCCATCTTCCGCCGCATTCTCCAAATTGAAGAATTTGGAAGAATCATGCTGGTTGCGGTTGATAGCGGCGTAAGGGTTCTAGCACTCGGCGCTCCAAGGAACGGCGACTACCGGTGCCCAGCATGCAATGAACCCGTCATTGTCAAACAGGGGTATATCAAGGTTCACCACTTCGCTCACAAGCGAGGATCGGCCTGCCCCTTTGCTGCCAAGGAAAGTGCTGAGCACCTAAAAGCAAAGAATTTTATGGCGCGGCTCTTCAAGAACCTCGGCTACCATGTAGATGCTGAAGTAGATCTCGAGCTCCCAATGTGGGCAGACAAAGAAGATCGCAGAGCAGATGTGCTGGTGACCAATCAGGCTGGAAAGCGATTAGCGATCGAAGTGCAGAACACCCAGGTAGGTATCAGTAATCTCTTAGCCCGAACCAGGGATTATGCACGCCTTGACACTGCGGTCATGTGGCTTCCGGTGCTTAAAATGAACGCAGTAATAACTCATGATGAGAATGGTTTGCTGGTTCAAAAATACACGCAGCACGCCATGGAAACTTGGATGTTAGATTTCATCTTCTCCAAGACAATGCCGTATTACGATGCCAGCAAAGACGCCATCTGGATGGCAACGAGATTACCTCATCGCATAGAAAAAGAATCGAAAGAGTGGTACGATAGCGATGGAAATTATAACAGCAGCGCCGGTTATTTGTATACATCAAAAAGATGGATAGACCTATCCTTACGTGGACCTTTTGGCTCTAGTCAGTTAAAGCCAGTTTTAAAGTTCAGGAGGGCATCAACCTTCCGTAACCTGCCGTTCCCATCTGCAACGTATGCCACTCTCGTGCCCTTGCTATCGTGATGCTCGGAACAGAGCGAATTGGAGCAGCGTGCGGCAGACTTGCAATACAGCACAACCGCTCCAATCCGCATTGGATGTTCATGCGTCTTCGTTTTTCTTCGACTAATCCAAGCACGAGGATAGGCGCTTCTTCGCCCGATCGTAGAGCTTCTGCATCGTAGGCGCCGTCTCTACCCACCGCTTGCCTTTCAGCTTGATGGCGCGCGGGATGATCCTCGGCTCCCCCTCCTCGTTGAGGCCGTCGATGTCTTCGCAGTAGCGCATCTCCACGGGAACGCCGTTGAACAGAACGCGTGTCCGCTTGATGTCCGCGGGCAGTTCATAGATGTCGCCCACCACGTCCAGGGCGATGCGGAGCGCGGTCTTGGCGCGGGCCTGTTGAACAGCGGACCGGCCACCTGCGGCTTCGCGCATGGTTTTCTCATGGATCACGATGTCCTCCACGATTGTCCACAGGCTGATGCCGTCGTACCAAGGCAAGTCACTGCACGCCCGCTTAACCAGCTCCAGGTTCCGGCCCGCGGCGACGGCGAAATCCTCCCAAGCTCGGCCGCCGATCGGGGAATATTCCGGCGCCGCATCGTCCCGCGCCTCTCGCGCCCCAGCCACCGTCTTGACGTCCTGCGCCAGCCGGTCGCCCGCCTCAAACTGGCGCATGGTCAGCAGGTGGCGCTGCTGGAGGGTGCCGAGCGAGGTCAGCGCCCGGCCGCGGGTCACACCGGCCTTCATGGTCTGCTCGGCCACCACGTCGCCACGGGCGGCGCGGATCTCGTTCGGGCTGCGGGCGCCGATAAGGGCAACGCGGGCGCGCTCTGCGGCTGCAGACGCGTCCACCTTCTGGCGGGCGTGCTCGACCAGCTCCAGCGCCACAGCTTCGGTCGCATCCGTCAGCAGCAGTCCGCCAGCGACCTGCGAGACGCGGAAATGGCGGACGGTCTCGCGTCCATCGATAGGGCCGCGGAACGTGTAGACACCGGGCACATTCAGGTTCTTCAACAGCCGGTCCGGAGCGGCGCCCCAAAACGCTGGGACAGGCGGGGCGGACGGCGCGGCAGCCTGGGCGTCACGCACTCGGGCCTTGGTCTTCTTCTTGCTCATCGCGCGTTCCCCACGCTGGTGTCGTCAAGCTCGTTGTCGATGGTTTCGGCCGGTTTCCGGCGCACCGGGCGCCCACCGTTCTTTGCCCAGAATTCCTCCATGAGCCGTTCCGTGCTTTCGCTCATGGAGCGCGGACCTGCCGGGCTGTCGTCCTGCTGCCGGCGGTTCTGGTTGCCTGGTCGGCGGCGAACCTCTCCACCGCGGGCGATCACCGCCAGCCGCTCGAAGGCCTGCCGCAGACGGTCGCGTTCGGCGTCCAGTGCCGGGGCGAGCTCGGCCCAGCCGGGGAACCATTTGAACTGGCGGGCGACACGTCGGAGCATCTCCAGGTCTTGGAACATGGCCGCCGGATAGCCCTCCTCGACGATGTCCGTCACGGCGGTGGCCAGCTTCGTCTCAGACGGCATGTCCCCGGCCATGCGCTTCGCGAGGTGCGCGACCCATCGCTCGGCAACATCCACAGGAACCGGGGCCGACCGATCGCGGAGCCATGCCACAGCGGTGGCGGCTTCTTGCTGCGTCTCCAGTGGGATGACCGCGGGCGGCTTCCAGTCTGAAGGGCGCATCACCCACGCCCCGTCGACCATCGCACCGTTCTGCTGATCAGCCAGAGCCTCCCGCAAGGTCCCGCTCAACGATGGCCTCAAATCGGTTGGGAGGTGTGGCGCGGCGGCGGCCGGAATCAGTTCGTTGGACATCGGAAACCTCGGGAAGCGGACGGGAGCGGTCGGCGATGGCCCGTGCGATGGGGTCATCGAAGTAGTTCAGCGACCTGGGCGGCCCCTGCCCCTTCCTGCGCTCGCCCATGACCCGCGCGACCGTGCCAACGATCAGCTCTTCGTCGGCGCCCTGCTTGAGCCACGCCATGACGCGCCCGTAATCCCCGAACCAGTTGGGGTTGTCAGCCACGCCCATGATCGCGGCGACCGTCTCACCGATGCGGACATGTTCCGCTTTTGGCTTGGGGGGCGCAGGGTCCGGAGGCGCGTCGACATGGCCCGCCGGTTCGTCCAGACCATCGTCCTCGGCCTCCTCTCCATCCTCGTCCTGATCCAGCTCGTCCACCTCATCCGCCGACGGCACGGCGGCATCAGCCAGATCAGCGGCATGATCGGGCTGCTGTTGAGCGCGAGCGCGGGAATCGGCATCCCGCTGGGCCAAGAACTGTTCGAAGGTCGGCAGAGGCCGCTTCAGCTCACCCAGCCTCTCGGCGCGCTGGTTAGCCTTTCGGATGCGGGAGCACACGGTTTTCCACCGCTGCTCCAGCTTCTTTTTCCAAGCGTGCAAAACGCCCTCAGCCACCACGCGGTGATGAAGGCGGCCATCGGAGCACAGGAACCACCCGTGCAGCGCCATCTCCTTCACCTCCAGCCATGTCCGCATGTCGCGGCCAAGCTCAGCGAGGCGGCAGAGGTCGACGTCGTTCGCCGGCAGGGTCCCCGCCGGCACCTGATCCCAGGACTTCAGCCAGAGCGTGACCCCGGCCCGCCATTCCTCGGCGGTGGCATGGGCGTGGAAGGTCGAGCTGAACAACGCGTGCCGGAACAAGGGCGTGTGCGGGAAGTCCCGCAGATCAACATCCGACGGCACGAGAGGATCAGGCTGCAAAGGCGTGTTCATGACCGCCTCTCAGGGGTTGGGGTCAAGCGGCTGGCCGGGCCGCCGTCAGCGATCAGCGAGCCTTGGCGGCTGTCGGTCGGCGCCTTGGGCAAGCCCATGCGGGCAATCTTCGTCCGCACCGCGGCGACGCTCCGCCCGACGGTTGGCGCCGTGACAGCTTCGACCTTGCCGGCGAGGTGATCCCGCTCGGCGCGGCGCTTCTGGCCAGCTGTCCAGCGAGGGGACGGGAAGTAGCGGCGCCCCGCCATCACGCATTCTCCAGCGTGGCCAACCGCAAGCCCCGGACCTGCGCACGCATCAGGGCTGCATCATCGGGCAACGGATGGAACCCACGCCGCGCGAAGGCGGCTGGATGGGCGGTGCGGACCAACACGAAGTGGTCGGGCGCAGCGGCGTGACGGATCTGCGTGAGCGCCGCATCGAGGAGGCGCCCGCCGACGCCGTGCCCCTGGTGGCGGGGCGACGTGCCCCAATAGGCGATCTCCCAGCCCAGCGCCGAGATGAAGGCGGAGCGGTAAGCCACCACGCCGACGATGTCGCCGTCGACCACCGCCACCAGCACGTTGGAGCCGTGCGGGCAGATGGCGGCCGTCGCGTCATAGAGCATTCTGCGCAGGGCCGATTCGCCATAGCGCGGGGGCACCGTGCCATCGGGCCGGCGGTGGCAGGACTGGAGGAGGTCGATCACCTCCGGCACGTCGTCACGGGCCAGGGCGCGGATGGAGATGTTGCGGGTCAGCGCGGTCATGGCTCACCTCACCAGCAGCGGCTGGACGGAGCCGTCGCCGTAGATCATGTCGAGGGGGACGTCGCCGGTCGGTTCGTCGCCCTCCCAGCCGTTCGGCCAGGTCCCGGCAGCGATCAGCTCGCGGATGCGGGCTTCCTCCTCCGCGTTCAGCAGGTCGATGCGCGGCCGGTCGAGCCGAGCAGCCTCGACGTTGCAGGCGGCTTGGATGCCGAGAACGCGGTCGAGCCCCATCAACCGGGCCTCGAAGGTCAGCGGACCCATGCGCTGCCGGTTCTTGGCGCGAGCCAAGGAGCCGTCCGCGTTCAGCCCGGTCTTCTTCAGCCGGTGTTTCGGCTCCCGCAGTTCCCGGTAAAGCGGCTTCAGCCCCTGCAGCGGCGCGAGATAGCCCCATTTCGGCGCCTTCAGGATGGATTCCAGCGCCTTCTCCTTCTGAGCCAGCGGGCAGCCGACGCAGCCGGTCCGGGCGTTGATCTCCTCCGCCTCGTCCCCACCATAGGCGTCCGCGATGTCGGCCGTGGCCCAGCCGGCGGCGTGGGCGTCGAACATCAGCCATTCCCAGACGTGGCAGACCCGCCAGTGCAGCAGGGGCGCCAGCGTGGCGATGCGGCCCCGGATGCCCTTGGCGTTGGGCAGCACCTGCTGGTACCAGCCCTGCCCGCACTCGCCGCCGTCCTTGCCGCAGCTGAGCGCAATCCGCTGGTCGCGGGCGGCGGACTCGCCCATGCGGACGCCGGTGATCATCAGGAACGTGCCGTTGATGGCGGCGAGCTGCTGCTCAATGGCCGCGGTCATCGGGTCGACTTTGATCTGGCGCATGCACCAGCGGAGCGTGTTGTTGTTCGGCGGCGGCACGCCCCGGCCCAGGATGTAGACCAGGAACCGCTTGTCGAGCGGCGCGGTCACCACCTGCACCGCGATCCCGCGCGCCCGGATCTGGTCCATGATGCGCAGCGCGGCGATGGCCAGCGGCGGCAGTTCCTGGCGGGTGTCGGCATAGAAGGCGGTCAGCGTCTTCGGGCGACGGATCTTGCCCGTGTCGATCAGGTGGACCAACAGCGTGAGGATGGCCGTGCTGTCCTTGCCCCCGCTCCACGCCAGCCCCCAATGATCATGGGCGTAGGCATGAGCAATCAGGCTCTGGATGGTCAGCTCGACCGCGTCGTCCTTGTGGAGGCGGGCGCCGTCGAAGAGGGTTGCTTGGGCGCGGCTCACAGCCCACCTCCCGCCAGCCGGCGCCGGGCCGAGGTGGTGAGGTCCACCGCCAGCGCCAGGGCGTCGAGCGGCTCCAGTTTGACAGCCTGCAGCTGCCCGCTCTCACCTATCAGGGCGAGCGCAAGCGGCTTGCCGGGAACGTCGAAGATCACCGGGCGCGCCGCCGCAACCGTTTGGGTTCCGCGGGACATCACGAGCCTCTCCGTTTGTTGGATTTCTTCGGCTCCGGATCGCGGAACCCGTTTTCGATCAGCACGCCGCGCAGTTGCTCGATGGCGTCGAGCAAGGACTCCGAGGCGGACAGCACGGTGGAGAGGCCACCCCAGGACTTCAGGAGGCCGGACTTGTGAACCGCGGCGACGGCCGCCAGCAGCTCGGTGTCGCGGAAGTAGCGCGCCTCGTCTTCACCCAGCAGGCCGGACAGCTTGTCCCGGAACTCCTTCAGGTGCTGGTACTGCCTGGTCCGGCAGTCCACCTCATGCTCCACCAGTGGCCCGAGGCGCTTCTTAACCTCGGCCTCGATCTGCGCTTCGTCGGTCTTGTGGGCGTTGCGCAGCATGGCGGCAACGAACAGCCGGTCGAGCGGCTTGGCCTCGGTGAGCTGCGCCTGCTTCTTGGTGTGGATCACGCCGTCGGCGCCGAGCACTTTC
The DNA here is from genome assembly GCF_003119115.1 of Azospirillum sp. TSH58. Classification (NCBI taxonomy): domain Bacteria; kingdom Pseudomonadati; phylum Pseudomonadota; class Alphaproteobacteria; order Rhodospirillales; family Azospirillaceae; genus Azospirillum; species Azospirillum sp. TSH58. Next base: position 2,971,306 of record NZ_CP022364.1, on the reverse strand, counting down.
CAGCCCCAGGCGGCGGGCAGCTCCTTGGCATCGGCGATGACGCTGTTCTCGGGCGTGACGACGTACCAATAGTCGCAATAGGCGGCGATGCTCTCGGCCTTAGTCGGATCAGCCAGTTCCCGGCGCCAGTCGCCCCGGTAGACCTTGATCTCGAAGCCTGTGACGTGCATGCCGTGGCTGGGCCAGAGCGACATGGCCACCGCGTCGGCGTAGCGCCGGATGTTGGCACCGGTCGAGCTGGCGACCTCGAACAGGATGGCGTAGGCCGGGGCCGCGTAGGCGCGGCGCAGGGCGGCCTTGATGTCGGCGGCGGTGGTCATGCGCGCCTCCGTTCATTCTGCCGCTCGCGCAGGCGCTGGGAGGCGTGGTAGATCCAGGAGTTGGCGAGCCCCTTCGCACGCGCGATATGCCGAATGTCGATCTCGCTTGCGACGAACCGCTCCAGTTCCTGCGTTGGGAGCTTTCTCAAGATGTGCTCCGACACGCCGGCCAGGACGGGGAGTGTCGTCTGCCGCCAGTGGGGGAAGGCCATGCTGCAGCTCGGGCAAAACGGGCCGGGCTCAAAACGGCGATGGCATTTCGGGCACCGGATCGTGCGGTGGCGGATGGGGATTAGCCCGTCTTCCAGGGTCCAAAGCAGATCAGCGTCAGGCAGACCGTGCAGGTTGGCGCCGCCAGCCATATCGATGATGCAAGATCGCGTCTTGCCGAAGTGGGTTCGGAGAACGCGGCCATCCTGTTGCTTCTTGAGCTGCGTCGACTTGGTTGGCCTCAGATTGATGGCGCCGGACACGACCGGAATATCGGTCCCTTCATTGACGAGCTGGCACGACATGAGGTGCTGGTAGTAGCCGGAGGCGAGCCCATCAATGGCGGAATCGCGGTCGGTGTCGGACATCTCCCCGTCAACGGCGATGGCGCGCCACCCGTAGGCCGCAGATATTGCTGCGGCGCGGCGCGCATGGGCGATGGAGACGCAGAAGACGATGGCCGGCTCGCCCGGCATGCGGGCGGCATAGGCGTTCATCGCCATCTTGGTGATCTTGTCGTTGTTCATGAGACGGTCGAGTTCACCGACCGCGAAATCGCCACGACTGATCGGAACGCCCGAGGTGTCCGGGCTCCAAGGCTCCCACACCTCAGCTGGGCACAGCCAACGGGGGGTGAGTTCCGCCACGGACGGGCCGCGAACAGCCTCATTGAACAGAACGCCGAGCGGCTTTCCGTCACCCCGATACGGCGTGGCGGTGACGCCAAGAATCAGGGCGTTCGTGAAATCCTCCAAGAGAGCCTGCCAGCCAGCGGCCACGGCATGATGGGCCTCGTCCACGACAACCAGCTTGATGGTGAGCAGCCAGCCGGCCAGCCGCTTTTTGCGGGCCTTCAGCGTGTCGATGGAGCAGACGTGGACCAGCGCCAGGGGGTCCAGATCATGGTCTTGGTCAACCACCGAAGCCTGGATGCCAACGCGAGCTAGAGTGCGCACGGCTTGGTGCAGCAGTTCCCGGCGATGGACCAAGAAGACCGTCGGCCAGCCGAGGTTGACCACCTCGCGGATGACGCCGCGCACCACTGTGGCGGTCTTCCCTCCAGCTGTCGGGAGGGCATACAGAGTTCCCCGAACGCCGCGCGCCAAGCACGCCAGAATCTCGTCCGCATTTTTCTGCTGATAGGGACGGAGCTTCATGCGCCCCTCCGTTGGCCGGGCCGGGGCTTGCGATCGCGCGAGAACCAGTAGATCGGGTGCGTCACGGCGTCCGCGGGCACAGCGGCCTGACCGAGGCGCTCCACCTCCAGCGCCCACACCTTGTTCTTGCGCGGCTGGCGCGCCTTCACCTCACGGCTGGTCAGCACCAGATAGGCGCGGCGCGCCCGCGGCCCCTGCGGGACGATGTACGAGCCGGGCAGCGGCTGGACGTCGGAGTGATAGGTGATGCGGGGGAGCTTCATGCCGCACCTGCCAGCATCAGCGTCGCCTTGTAGACGGCGACCTCTACCCGCGGGCGGGCCGGATCGACGAACCCCTCTTCGTGCTTCAGCCGAATCTGGCGGTCGTTGACGATCAGCCGCTTCTCGACGCGGGCCTTACGCTCCTTGCCCTTCCCGATCCAAGTCGTGCGGTTCTGCAGGGCGTCGTAAACGAGGCTCCCGTCCAGATCGGGCCGGCGGCTGGCGTAGAAGATGCGCAGGGAGACGCCCACGTCCCCGTCGTACGGCTCTTCCCACTTCGGGACATGCAGGCCGGCGACCGCCTCGAAACCCAGAGCCTTGTCGCCCTTGCGCAGCGCGGCCCGATCGCCAAACTGGACGATCTCACGGCTATTCCCCTTGGCGGCCGGTTCGCCGGGGACGACGAACCGGGCCAAGAGTTCGCCCCAGACCCATTTCTGTTGCGGGGCTGCCATCGGATCAGACCGCCGCGAACATGTTGCTGGAGATGGTTGGGTGGTTGAGCGGAGGCGACAGCAGCCTGCCCATCGCCAGCGTCGTGCAGGCATTGACGAGTTCCGCACGCGACACGTCGGCCAGCCGGTCGGCGAAGTGGCTGTTCACCTGATTCGCCCAGGTTTCGCCGGACTTCGGACCGGAAGCGTCGACCAGCGGCTGGCGCTCCTTCTGGTCGAACACCACCCAATGGTTGGGCTCGATCTCCTGCACGCCGACGCGCCCCTGCTCGGGGTCCCAGGCTTCCGGCTCGGCGGTGGCGATGGCTTCCGCCTGCCCGGCTTCATCGTCGCCCTGCTGGTCGGCCTCGCCCGGCTCATCGGCCGGTTCGGCGCCGCCGTTCTCCGCGTCGGTCACGCCCTGGTCATCGAAGTTCGGCTCGGTGTCGTTCGCCTCGCCCTGCCCTTCGGTGTCCGTGGCGGCCTCCGTATCCTCGCTGGCGGTCCGCTCCGCCACCGGAGCCTTCGCCGCTGGGCGCTCGTGCTTCGGCTCGGCTCCGGCCTGCTGGTCGCGATAGCCCGCCTCGATCTTCGCCTTCGGCTCGCCGCGGCGCCCCTTGGTCAGCACCTCCAGCGGCGTGCCCGCGGCGGCGCCGTCGTAGCCGAAGAAGTAGGCTTCGATACGCTGCTGCTTCGCGCTGCCGGTGAACTTGACCTTCTCGGCAGCCGGGGCGGCGGGCACCTGCTCTTCCGCATCCGGCGCGAACTTGCCCTCGAACACCACGCCGAAGCTGCCCTCCGGATCGGCGAGGCAGGGGTGAACTAGTTCACGGATCTGCGCCGGAGAGAGCATCTCGTCGGCGGCGGCCTGCGCGGTGTTGAGCGCATCGGCACAGCGGGCGACCAGCTCGGCGTCGGCGTGGCGGAAGACGACGATGCCGCCTTCGTCCCAACACATCACCGCATGATTGCCAGTATCCGCGATCTCGCCGTTGTAGAACCGCGCCGCCCAGGCGGCACCGGCCACCCGGCCGCGCTCCCACAGCCCATGCTCCGGCGTCTCGGCGTCGTGCGGGTTGGCGTCGGAGCCATGACCCTGCTTGCCGGCCGTCTTGCCGTTGTTGAATGCGAATCCTGCGCCTTCGGGCATGTCCTCCGCGGCGGCCAGCGGGGGCGGGTCTTCCGAGACCGGTTCGTCGTCGGGCGCCTGGGGCGGAGCTTCGGCGTCGGGCGCGTCAGATGAATCGGTCTCGTCCGCATCTTCCATCTCGGGCGGCGGGGCCGGAGGTTCGGCCTTGGCCAGATCGTCGCTGGCCTGCTGCAGGGCCTTCTTCACCGCCGGCTTGATGCTGGTGGTGAAGCCGAACAGGTCGAGCTTCACCACATCCCCCAGCAGCGCGTGCATGGCGACGTGGAGCTTCTTGATGCGCTTCTGCCGCTGGGCGTCATCGTCCAGGTGACGGATGCCGTGGCAGAGCCGGAAGATGTCGAAGTCGACGCCGGTGGCCTTGATGAGGCCCTTGGCTTCCTTGATCGGCGCGCGGGCGGCTTCCAGGGCCTCCTGCGCGTCGACCAGATCGCTCGATGCTTGTCGGAGCGTGTTGGCGACGTCGTCGTCCGCCATGTTGGTGGGGTTGTCCTTGGCCTTGCGTGCCATCGTGGACTCCAGGTTCAGAGGGTGGGGGAACGGAGGCGGGCTGCCTGCATGGCCCACGCCTCATCGACGACCTCAGCCGGCCAGAGGCCGTACTGACCGGGCAGCGCGCGCCCGACAGCGGTCGTCTCCTCGATGATCATCAGCTCGCCACGCATGCAGGCGATGCGGCGAACGATGCGAACAGGTCGCCCCAGCAGAATCACGACAGCGCCCAGCGGCGCCTGCGCGGCAACCTGCTGGACGAGGGCTGTTGGTGCTGGGGCGAAGGTGGTGCGGATCACGTCACCCGACCTTCATTCCGCCACGCCCAAGGCCGGGCGCGGAGACGCGAATGTCTTCCAGGTACGTGTTGGACTTGGTGCGCCCGTAGACGATCCCATGGTGATGCGCACACCAGGACGAGCCCGGCTGATGCGGCTTGGCTTGGCAGTAGGACCAGCTCTTACCGGGCTGACCGACCTCGCCATCGATCCAGCGGCAGCCGTGCGGCACCTTCGGGTCGAGTACCGCGGGTTGGGGATGCTGCTCAACGGGGGTCGACGTCGCGCGGCGCCCGTGCGTGATGCGGCGCTTGTGGCCGCCGACGCCGGTGCCCTTCGTGATGCCCAGGCGCTGCGCGCGGCCAGCCACCACGTTGCGGGTGGTGCCCAGCGCATCGGCGACCTCCTCATAGGTCATGCCCTGGTCGATCAGCAGGGCGCGCAGGCGGTCCGGGTCGATGTCAGTGGCGAGGCCTGCCCTCAGCTTACGCGCCGGCCGTTCAGCCGAACCGTCGCATCCACTGCCGCATCCGACATCTCGCCCTGCGGCTGGATGCCCAGGAGGAAGTGCAGCCGGTCCCGCAGGAACCCGTTCGCGGCGAACACGCGGGGGACGAGCGGGCACGGCTGCGACAGCCGGTCCAACGCTACGTCCGTCCGCGTCCTCGGGCTGAAGCTGTCCAGTGGGCGCGTCGGAGGAAGGGAGGGGCGACGCAGCGGCAGCGGGTTCTTCGGCATCGATGCTCCCCACTTCGTCGTTGGTCAGGCCGCCCGAACGTGCTTCAGGAAGGGGTTCAGCACCACCTCGCCGCCGTCCTCCTTCACCGCGATCCGGCCCCGTTCGGTGCTGGCCCGCACCACCGCTCCGGTCCGCTCGGCGGTCAGGCCGCCCGACGTGCTGGTGGTCTGAAACACCACCCTCTGCCCCTTCTTGAACTCGGTCTCCTTGACCTTCGACATGTCGCTTGTCCTTCTGCTGGCTGGCCGGCTCGCGGCCATGGTCGCCCTGCGACGGTATGCCCAGGGAATCGGTGGGGGTGGGGCGGCTCGATTGGCCTTGCTCATTCGCCATGCCCTCTGCTGGTCCAGCAGGATCATCGGCCTCCCGCAGCGGCGGCACTTCATCGAGCCTTTGCAGAGGCTGCCCCGTCGCTTCTTCAGTCGCGGCTGCGATTCCGGCATTTTCGCCGCTGGCGTCGCCGCCAGCCTTGGGCGCCCCGGACGGCGCCGTCTGTGCCACGGCGAGAGCGCCGCGGATTTCCCACACTGTCGCGCCAAACCAGTTGGCCAGCGTCTGGACCTTCACGCGCTTGTCAGCGTGGTGCTTGATGGTCGCGATCTCGGCGGGAGTGAAGATCTTCATCGGACGTCCTTCGGGAAGAAGGAGGCGGGGCAGCGCTACAGCGCCAGCCCCGCCCAGGTCGCCCGCCCACAGGGAGGAGAAGGGCGGGAAGGTCAGGCGGCAGCGGATCGAGACCGCTGCCGCTCGGCGCGACGCGCAGCCATTTGCTGCGCTATCTCGCGAAAATCGCGTTCGGAAACCTTGCCTTTGGAGACCGAGATGATCCGTTCCATCATCACGGGGTCGGGATAGCGCAGACCGGCCTCATAGCGACGGACGGTCTCAGCGCTCGCGCCAATCTGCTCGCCGAATTCAGCGAGGGTCAGTTTGCGCTTCTGTCGGTATTCGGTGAGCTTCATCCCACCAATTCACCACACAGGTGAACTTCGGGTCAATCCGAAAGGGGCCAAAAAATCACCTAATGGGTGACGGTTTGGTGAAGTGGCTTGCAAAAATTCACCAATTTGGTGATGATCGATCAACGTTACATGAGCAATTGGAGTTGGTTATGGTTCCGAACAGGCTGGCCGATCTACGTCAGGAGCGAAAGATGACGCTGAAGGATCTAGCCGGCCTCGTTGGCACCTCCTATCAGCAGGTAAACCGGCTTGAGAAAGGCGAACGCCCTTTGAGCGATCAATGGGCCGCCAAGTTCGCCCAGGCGCTTGGCGTTGAAACTTGGGAACTCTTCAAGAGTCCTTCGATTGCAAATTCGAGTGCGGACGAGTTGACGCGCATCTACGAAGGCTTGGACGAGCGTCGTCGCGCCAAGTTGCTTGAGTACGCTCGCGACATGGCCGCTGCCCAGCTTGCCGAGCGACCGGCTGAAACCACGCCCTGAATGGCACCTTAGAGCCGTAAGCCGGGCATCGCGGATTCGCGTGATGTCCGGCTTTTTTATGCCCGCAGCTTGCTGCACATTTCACCAATCAGATCGTCGCCACGACCGAGGCGACGAAATAATTCACCCATCAGGTGAATAAGTCTATTGACATAAATTCACCTGTCTGGTGATGATCACCCTCACAACCGACCGAACGGGGTAGCCCGGCGGCGGTCCTGATGAGGGAAACCGCATGTCCTCCACCGATCACTGCGCCGCCAGCCGCCTGACCCGTTGCATGGGCGCCGCTTCCCTGGTGATCCAGCCACACCACGAAGAGGCGGGCACGATGCTGGCTTTCATCGAGGATGCCGCTGGAAAGCAACGGTCGGTGCGCCTCCCCGTCACGCCCGACACCGCCACCAAGCTGCGGATCGATGCGGACGGCCAGTTCTTCAACACCGCTCAAGACGCACGCGCTTGGCTCTTCAAGCAGTCGATGGCCCTCGCCTGCCCGGCGGCCAGCAGCGCCGCGTAGCGCCCCTATCCCTTCCTTTCACCCACAAGCACCGAACAGGAGCCTGCTCATGAACGCCGTCTCGTCCAACCGCATCGCCACCGAAGCGGCCCCGTCCTCCGCCCGGGGCGCCGGCCGCCCGAAGGCCTCCGAAGGCCACCCGATTGACGTGCACGTCGGCGCCCGCGTCCGGTTGCGCCGGACCCTGCTGGGTCTGAGCCAGGAGAAGCTGGGCGAGACCATCGGCCTGACCTTCCAGCAGGTGCAGAAGTACGAACGCGGCGCGAACCGCATCAGCGCCAGCCGCCTGTTCATGCTCTCCCATGCCCTGGACGTGCCGGTGTCCTTCTTCTTCGACGACATGCCGGCGGACGCGGACGCGGCGAAGGTCGAGGACGACGCGGACACCAGCGGCCAGGACCTCGGCGCCTACGAACCGGACCCGATGGCGAAGCGCGAGACGTTGGAGCTGGTTCGCGCCTACTACCGCATCCCCGACGCCACGGTCCGCAAGCGCATGTTCGAGCTGGTCAAGGCTGTCGGCAAGTCCGGAGCCGAGCAGCCGGCGGCCTGACCGATGGGCTTCTTCAGCAAACAGGAACGCGACCTTCTGGCCGCCCTGTGCCGGGCCTTCCCCGGCTGGTGGGCGACCGACGAGACCGCCGGGGTCTGATCCCCTGATCCCGGCGCACCGGGGAGCGTCCTTTCCGTCCCTGCGGGCGCTCCCCGGGACCTCCACCGGCCCCACCAAGAGGCCATCGCCCATGTCCACCTGCCGCCAAGCGATCCGCGCCCGCCGCAAGTCCCGCATCGACCCGCGCTATCAGGCCCACCGCGCCCGCAAGCGGGTCTTCAGGGGTCACGTCCAGACGAAGAAGGCGTGACCGCCGCTCATACCCGCGCCCCGGCGCGCTCCAGCCCCTAACGGTCCGGCCGCAGGGGTTTGGGGCCGTAGAGGGGCGTGACGAGGTTCACCACGCCTGCTGGGTGTCGGCGCCGGCTAACCAGCGGAGTTTACCAGTGCGGTAGTGGGAGCGCGGCAGCGCCACCGGACCGCTAGGCCGAAAGGCAAAACTGTGGATGCCCCTCACCCTTCAACCAGCCCCAGCACGAGGCCCCCATGAGCAACCCGATCACCTTTCCCTTCAGCATCGGCGACACCGTGAAGATCAAGGCCAGCAGCGAAACCGGCGCGGTGCGCGGTCTCAGCATCGTCGCCAGCGGCGTCACCTCCGCCCTGGTCCACTACAAGGCCGCCGACGGCCGCGCCCAGGAGTGCTGGTGGGAAACCGACGTGCTCGAAGCCGTCTGATCCGGGCGGCAACCGAACAGCCCCGTGGACGGTGAAAGCCCGTCGCGGGGCTTAAGGGCGTGAGAGAGCCGCGGCGTGTCAGCCCACCGGGAAAACTACGGATCGCGCAGGACCGAGGTGGGCATGTGGCCGGCGTCGGCGCGGAGATAGAAGCCGGCTCTCTCACCCCCACCGCCAGCAGGGAGGTCGAGATGTCCTTATAGCCACAGCGCCCGCGCCGGGCCGCAACCGGCGCAGCACCAGACGAAGAGATTTTTTCATTCGTGTGAGTGCGATTCGCAGGGCCAGCGGGGCGGTCCCATCCACCGCCCCGCCGGTTGCCGAGAGCAGGGGAAACCGCCTGCTGTCGCCAGCCGAATTCAGGAGCTTTCCCCATGGCTTACGCCCCGAAAGACCTCAGCGTCCTGGCCTACGCCAACAGCTTCACGCTCTGGCACTACGCGACGCAGCACGACCTCACCCAGGTTGACGAGCCCAGCTACTTCGACGGTGCGTCCGACGCGCTGCGCATCGGCGACCAGATCACGATCAACGCCAGCGGGCGGAACACCTTCCGCTTCGTCGAGGCCGTGGACAGCCGCGCGGGCACCGTCCGCATCGGCAAGCCGGAGGCCTGATCGCCATGGCCCAGGTCTCCAACCGCGCCACCTTCTTCTGGCTGTGCGCCACGGCCCTCCGCCACGGCGGCCCGGTGACCAGCAGCTACGTCCGGGACAGCCTCCTCCACATGGCCCAGAACGGCGCCGACCCGCTGATCCAGCGCCGCGCGGCGATCGCGCTGGGCCTGCAGGCGGGGTGACCAGCCATGGACCCGATCAACGAGGCTGAAGCCGCCGACGACATGGCCCACACCCGCGGACGGGTGAAGGCCCTGGAGCGCTGCAGCTACACCACCGACCCGACGGCGGCGGCCGACCGCTGGGCGGGGCGGGCCGAGCGGTTCCGCAACACGGCACTGCGGATGGCCTTCATCTGCAAGCTGCTGCGCGCCTACCCGAAGTCCTCGCCGCTCGAAGACCCGGAACTCAGGCGCTCGTACTCGCTGACCGACGCGAGGAAGGAACTGCACTTCCAGCACGAGCAGCACGTTCGGGCGCGGGAGCAGGAAGCGAACTGGCGCCGGATGGCCGAGCAGGACGCTGAAGCTGAAACAGCCGGCAGCACGCCGGGAGCCATGGAGCAGGACCATGGGTGAGAACAGCAAAATTGAGTGGTGCCACAGCACGTTCAATCCGTGGCGGGGTTGCCGCGCCCTCTCCCCCGCTTGCGACAACTGCTATGCTAAGACGCTGGTCGAGGGGCGGCTGGGCGAGTCCTTCGATTCCCGGACCCGCGCCGCGGGAAGCACCTGGAAACAGCCACTCTCATGGAACCGGAAGGCCGCCAAGCTGGGCGTCCGGTACCGGGTGTTCTGCGCCTCGCTGGCCGACGTCTTCGACGCCGAGGTGCCCGACGAGTGGCGAGACGACCTGTTCGCGCTGATCGCGGCAACGCCGCATCTCGACTGGCTGCTGCTGACCAAGCGCCCCAAGGTGGCGCGGGACTATGCCGACCGGGCGGCGCGCTGCGGGGAGCACTGGCTGGCTGACAAGGGGGCGCCGCCTGTTCAGTGGCCGCTGCCCAACGTCTGGCTCGGCACCACGGTCGAGAACCAGGCCATGGCCGAGGCGCGCATCCCGCATCTGCTGGCAACGCCCGCCGCCGTGCGGTTCCTGTCCTGCGAACCGCTGCTTGGGCCGCTGAACATCTCCAACTATCTCTGGCCGGTGCATGGCTGGTGGAAGGGGCCTTACCACAGCTATCGGGAGGCCAAGGCAGCCGGCGCTGAATGCGGGCTGAAGCGACAGGCACTGGTTAGCGCTCATGCTCGCTTTGTGGATTGGGTGATCGCTGGCGGGGAGTCCGGCCCGAAGGCTCGTCCGTCGCATCCTGACTGGTTCCGGTCCCTGCGCGACCAGTGCGCCGCCGCTGGCGTGCCGTTCCTGATGAAGCAGTGGGGAGAATGGGCGCCGACCCAGCCCGTCCCCGGTGGTGACCTGGGCGGCGACATGCGCGCCGGCCGCGTGCGGATCGTCAAGCCGGCGGGCGAGAACGATGGACATTTCCGGCGCGGCGACGCGCTGATGGAGCGCGTCGGCAAGAAGTCCGCCGGCCGCATGCTCGACGGCGTGCTGCACGACGCCCTGCCGGCGGTGCGGTCATGACCGGGCGCCCTCCCTCCAATCCCTTCGCCGCCGCCAAGCGGAACGCCGCCCCAGAGCCGCTGACCGCTCCGCCGGAGCAGGCCTGCACCCTCTTCGCCCGCAAGCCGAAGCTGCCGATTGAGGCGCGCGACCAGCTCAAGCTCGCCTACGCCGCTGCCCACGGACGCTTTGCGCCGGGCAACCGCGTCGGATGGATTCTTCGGAAGGGGAACAGATGATGGCAAAGCGCCTCACCACCTCCTCGGGCATCTACTGCAACGCCTACCTCGAAATGCGGCGCGAGCTGCGGGATTGCAGCGACGCGGAACTCCGCAAGGCAATCGGCGAAGCACAGGCACTCATTGAGGGGACGCAGCCCATCAACAAGCGAGGGCTTTCGGTTCCGACGGCCAGCTGGTGGACCAGCATGGCCCAGATCGATGCCGCGACCGACCTGCTGATGGAACGCAGCGTCCGCACGGTCGAACCTTCCCCAATCCCTTCCGCGAAGGGTGAATGACCATGCCCTCCACCTACGCCATCGAACCCGCCGATGGGCAGTTCGACGCCGCGCTGATCCGGCGCAACGGCGCCTCCCTGCTGATCACCGGCCTGAATTGCGACCACCCGGACGGACACAACCGCCTCGCCCAGCTGCTGGTCGACATCCTGGCCCGGCCCGAGGTGGATGCGCTGATCGCCGAGGTGCTGGGCGAGAAGGTGCCCGCATGAAGCCCGCCGCCCCCACCATGCCCGCCCTGAAGTGCCCGGACTGCGGCGCGCCGATGCGGCTGCAGCCGACCCCCAGCACCTTCAAGACGCCGAACCCCTTCACCTATCTGTGCGACCGCCGGGCCGCCGGCTGTGGCGGGCTGATGAGCGCGCACCCCGACGGCACGCCGCAGGGCGCCCCCGTTGCCGCGGATCTGCGCCGCGCCCGCCGGATGGCGCATCAGGTGTTCGACCGGCTGTGGCAGACGGCGCCGCACCATTACCAAGTCGCTGAGACTGGCGCCGCCCGCGTGGTCGCCTTCAAGCGTATCCAGGATGCCGCCCGGAACCGGGCTTATGCCTACGTCGCCGCGCATCTCGGCATGAGCCGGGACGCCTGCCACATCGGCAAGATCACAGACATCGAAACGCTGCGCGCCTTCTACGGCATCGCCCGGCGCGCCACGCCCCTGACCGTTCGCGACTGGTGGAAGAAGCTGCAGGCGGAGGAGGCGACGTTGAAGCCGATCCCGGCTGACGCGCTGCCCGCCCTGGTCGGCCATCCCATCCGCCTGAAGGGCGCCGGGACTTGGGTCCTCGTTCGGATCAAAGGCGACACGCTGTTCCTGCACTCCCCCACCAACAACCGCAAGCGGATGGCCTGCGCCAATCAGGCGCTGTACCCGCGCGCGGCCCAGCCCTCCGAGGCCCCATGACCGCCGCCTTGATTTTTGACACCGAAACGACGGACCTGCCGCTCTGGTCCGAGCGCTCGACCCATCCCGACCAGCCCCACATCGTGCAGCTGGCCGCGCTGCTGAGCCGCGCCGACGGCGACGTCTCGGGCAGCATGAACGTCATCGTCCGCCCCTCCGGCTACACCAGCATGCCGCAGAAGGCGTTCGAGACGCACGGCATTTCCTTCGAGCGGGCCATGGACGAGGGAATCCCCCTCGCCGATGCGCTGGACGAGTTCAACGCGCTGATGGCCCTGACCGATGAGCTGGTGGCCCACAATATTAGCTTCGACGTCCGGCTGATGCGCATCGCTTTCCTACGCGCCGGGAAGGAGCCCGCCCGCGAGAACCTCCCGAAGGTCTGCACGATGACGGCGGCGACCCGGCTGGTGAACCTGCCCCCCACCGACCGCATGCGGGCCGCCGGCTTCAACAAGCCCAAGTCCCCGAGCCTCGCCGAGTGCATCCGGCACTTCTTCGGCGAGGATCTCGACGGGGCGCACGATGCCATGGTTGATGTCCGCGCCTGCGCGCGGGTCTACTGGCACCTGAAGGGGCTGGGCGTGGCTCCAGCCAAGGCTGCTCCGGCCAAGGCCCCGGCGCCGAAGGTCAGCGCCGCCGGCCTCGACCTGACGGGGGTGCTGTGAGATGAGCGCCCCCTTCGAACCGACCATCGTCCGCTCGTCTTCGCTGTCCGGCTATCCGGACTGCCCCCGCCGCAGCGCCGCCAAGCTGTTCCGCCGCGAGGTGCTGGCCGCCGGTTACAGGCTGCGCGAACTCCCGAACGGCATCGGCGCCGCGGTCGGGACGGCGGTTCACGCCGGCGCCGCCGTGATCCTGCAGGAGAAGGCCAAGACGGGCGGCCTGCCGCCGATCTCGACCGCCACCGACGCGGCCATCGACAGCCTGCGCACCACCGCGGCGAAGGGCATCGGCTATGACCGCGAGACGCCGGCGCTGAACGAGGCCGAGCAGCAGGCGGAGCGGATGGTACGGGTCTACCGCGCCCAGATCGCGCCCGACATCCAGCCGCTGATCGTCGAGGAGCGGCTGGAGGCGCAGGTGACCGCCGACATCATCCTGTCCGGCCAGAGCGACGTGATCGCCCGCGAGCCGGGCCGGGTGCGCGACCTGAAGACCGGCAAGGCCCGCTCCAACCACAAGCCGCAGCTCGGCAGCTACAGCCTGCTGGCGCGCTCCAACGGAATTGACGTGACCGAGGCCTGCGAGGACTTCATTCAGCGCGCGCCGCTGAAGAAGCCGCAGCCGGACGCGCAGATCATCAAGCACGACCTGGCCGCCGCCGAGACCGCGGCCATCGCCGTGCTTCGTCACATTGAGGACGACTTGAAGTCGTTCCGCCTGGGCAACCCCAGCGTGGGCGTTCTGCCCGGCGACGCCTGGGCTTTCCCCGCCAATCCCAACAGCAAGCTCTGCTCCGCGAAGTGGTGCCCCGCGCACGGGACATCCTTCTGCCGCGAGCATATGAGCGAGGAGTGATTCCTATGGCGCAGCAGCTCGCTTCCGGGCAACGCCCCCCTCTCGCGGCCCCCGCGGGAAATGAACAAAACACCATCCAGAAGCTTCTCCAGTCGCCCAAGACGGTTCAGCGCTTCCAGCAACTCGTGCCGCGCCACCTCAACCCAGAACGCATGCTCCGGGTCATGGCGCAAGCGGTCTACAAGACGCCGAAGCTGGCCGAATGCGAGCCCGTCACGCTGCTTGGCTCCATGATGGCGTGCGCCTCGTTCGGTCTGGAGCCGAACACCCCCCTCGGCCACGCCTACCTGATCCCCTTCGAGAAGAAGCGGAAGCAGGGCAACCAGTGGGTGACGGATCGGGTCGATGTCAATCTCATCATCGGCTACCGCGGTTTCATCGACCTCGCCCGCCGCTCCGGCAATCTCGTGTCGATCCACGCCGATGTGGTTTACGGCGCCTACGCCGACATGCCTGCCGACGAGTTCAGTTTCGAGTACGGCTCGAACATGCATCTGCGGCACGTCCCCATCGGCGACAACCAGGGCCGTCCGCCGATCTGGGCTTATGCCCACGCCAGTTTGAAGGATGGGCAGGCCTTCGAGGTGCTGCCCTATGCCCGTGTGCTCCGCATCCGCGACAACTCGCAGGGTTTCCAGGCCGCCCTCGCGTCCAAGCGGGATGCGGAGCGAAACCCCCAGAAGGACGGCTGGAAGATGCGCTCGTTCGACGCATCGCCCTGGGTGGCTCACGAACACGAGATGGCGGCCAAGACGATGGTTCGGCGCATTTCGAAGGTGCTGCCGATGTCCATTGAGTTCGCCAACGCGGTCCAGCTCGACGCGATGAGCGACACGGGCGGTGTGAACTACGCCGCCTTCTCCGATGGCGTGGACATGAGCGTGGCTGACGTCTCCTCCGCGGCTATCGAGCACCAGCCTGAAGAGGACCTCAACTCGGGATTCGCGGTGGACGAGCAGAATGAACGGGAGGCTGCCGAAGTCGAGCGCGGCCAAGCGACCGATGACAAGCCCGCCCCGCGCAACAAGTCAGCCACACCGAAGGACGCCCCGCCCTCGGACGCCGCCAGCCTGTTCGCCGCCACCTGATCCGGGAGACGTCCATGAAAGCAAATATCCGGGACTTCCAGGTGGTCGAGCGTGCCGACCTGGAGATCGAAGGCATCACGCTGGTCGCCGGCCGCAACAGCCAGGGCAAGTCCAGCATCGCCAAGGGCCTCGCCGCAGCGCTGACCGGCACCGTCCAGCTCGGCGGGCTGCTGAAGAAGGACGGCGGGAAACTGGTCCGCGCCGGCTGCTCAACGGCCTATGCGGTGGTGCAGTCCGAGTCCGGCAAGGCCACGGCCTCCTGGCCGAAGTGCGAGTTCATCACCGACGGCACGCCGCCGGCCATCAACGCCCACGCCGCCGGGCTGGAGCATCTGGTGGACATGAAGCCGCAGGATCGCGCCACCTTCCTTGCCAGGGCGCTCCACACCGCGCCCGACAAGGACGACCTACTGCAGGCCTTCACCGATGCCGGGATTCCGGCTCCTGTGGTCGAGAAGGTCTGGGCCGACATCGAGGCCATCGGCTGGGACGGCAAGGCCGCCGACGTGAAGGACAAGGGCGCCCGGTTCAAGGGCCGGTGGGAGGGCGTGACCGGCGAGAAATATGGGTCGGAGAAGGCCAAGGGCTGGCTCCCGAAGGACTGGACCGCCGATCTGACCGAGGCCGAACTGGACGATCTGTCGTCGGTGGTTGGCGAGAACCAGCTTGACCTGGAGAAGGCCATCGCCGGCGCCGCGGTGGATCAATCCGAGATCGACCGCCTCACCGCCGCCTCCGCCGACGTCGAGTCCCTGCATAAGGCGTCGATGGATGCGGAGGTCGTCGCGTCGCAAGCCGAGGTCGCCTACAAGTCCGCCAAGCGGGAACTGGACGATCTGCCCCCGGCACAGCAGCCGGACGCCCTCGCCTGCCCCTGCTGCAAAGCGGCTCTGCAGGTAAACGGGCACGGCCCGACCATGGAACTGGTCCAAGCTGCCACGCTGTCCGATGTCGAGCTGAAGAAGCGCCAGACGGCCATCAACATCGCCGCCGGCAACGCCTCGCACGCCAAGAATCGGCTCGACGCCGCCAACCAGACCGCGGCGGATGCCCAGCGTGCGCATCAGGCGGCCCACGACGCCGCCCAGCAGCTGGCCGCCCTGAAGGCCAAGGGAGGCACCGGCAGCGCCTCCGATGTCCAGGCTGCGCGCGACCGGCTGGCTCTGGCGCAGCGCCGGCACTCCGCGCTGAAGGCGAAGCTGGAAGCGGACGAGCTGTCCAAGCAGCTGGCCGTGAACGCGCTGGTGCAGACCCTGCTTTCGCCGGAAGGCCTGCGCAAGGCGAAGCTGCTGAAGGTGCTTGACACCTTCAACGGCGGCCCGCTGGCTGAACTGTGCGCTGCCGCCGGCTGGCAGCCGGTCCGGATCGAGCCGGATCTGTCCGTCACCTATGGCGGGCGAGCCTACCCGCTGCTGTCCGGTCTCGGACCCCAGCTCTCCAGCGACCAGTTCCGCGTGCGCGCCGTCCTGCAGGTCGCCCTGGCCAAGGTGGAAGGGCATGGGCTGGTCATCATCGACGCCGCCGACGTGCTGGATCATCTGGGGCGCGGCGGTCTGATCCAGATGCTGCGCGCCGCCGACGTCGCCGCCGTGGTGTGCATGACCTTCGGCAAGCCCGACCTCGTGCCGGACCTGCAGGCCGCGGGCATGGGCATGTCCTACTGGATCGACGGCGGCATCGCGCGACCGCTGGCCGAGGTGAAGGCCGCCAAGCAGGAGGCTGCTTGATGGGCGCCGCGATCATCAAGACCATCGAAGCCATGACCGCCGCCGCCCTTTTCCTGATGGCGGTTCATGGCCTCCCCGTGTGGGCGGAGAACGTTGCGTTCTTCGCCGCCTACGGGCTCGTCGGCCTCTACTTCCTCGGCGCGTTCGTCATGCTCGCGTCCGAGAAGCGGCCCACCCCCTCCACCCGCGCCCAGCGCTATCTGCGCCGGTCCATCGTCTTCACCTTGGTAATCGGCATGGCCGCCGCCGGCATGTTCATGGCCGCCAGCGTCGCCGCGATCAGCCTTTTCATCATCGCGTCCGTCGCCGACAACCGCGCCACCGGGGAGACCGCGTGATGGACGCCACCCCCAGCACCCCCGCGACCGCCGCCACGGCCGCCGAATGGGCGAAGGTCGAGCTGCTTGGCCACCGGACCCGCTACGGGTTGGCCCGTGAGGTCGAGCGCTTCGGCACCAAGATGCTCCGGATCGACGTGTTCGGTCCGGGGGCCGACACCCCGATCCTGACCGAGTTCTACGCGGGCCAAGCCCTCTTCGCCTACCGGCCCTGCACCGAGGAATGCGCCAGGGGCTGGGCCAGCGACCGATGGAACCTGCCAGAGGAGGTCCGCCCGGCCCTCCCCGCCCCCGACAAAACCAGCGTGGATGCCGAGTTCGACGTGGTGGACGGCGACGCCCGCCCCGCCGGCACCCACGACGACCTGACCTCCTGAAGGTGCCGATGATGGACGAACTGACCCACCGCACCGGCATCACCGCGACCGGCCGGCATCTCAACAGCCCCTTCGAGCCGACACAGGAGGTCCGGCACACCAACCGCCACCTTCGCGCCTGCGCTACCATGGCTCCGCCGCCCGGAGAGGCCACGGTACTGGAGCAGGTGCACCCCGACGGCCGCGTCGCCTTCCCTGACATCGTGCAATACCAGCTGAAGCGTTGGGACGAGACGGCGAAAGCCTACGTGCTGGCGGAGTTGGTCGACCTGCCGCCGACCTTCGAGACGCACCCCGACGAACATGCCCACGATCTGGCCCGGAAGGCTGGCCAGCAGCCGCGCCCGGCCACCTTGCCCTATGTGGCTGAGGTGCACGATCTGGACGCCTACGACTCGCTGAAGGCCACGGGAATCCTGCATGCCGCGCACATGACGGCGCCTGAAGACGAGCGCACGGCGGTGGACAACCGCGCTGCGCCGGGGGCGTGACGATGCTGACCGAATTCAGGGAAATCCGCCATTTTCACGTCTGCGGCGGCATCGGCGGCGGCGTGAAGGGCTTCAACCGCGGAACGGCCCGCGTCGGCAAGATGGAGGCTGTCTTCCGCTGCATCGGCTCGGTCGACGTCGATCCCGTCGCCACGACCTCGCTGGAAAGGGTGACCGGCGTGAAGGGCACGGTGTTGGACCTGTTCGACCGGCGTCAGTACATCGCCTTCCATGGGAAGGAGCCGCCGGCGGATTGGCGCCCGGCAACGGCGGAGGATTTCCGCCGCGCCGCCGGCAACGAGCGCCCGCACATCGTCTTCATGTCCACCCCCTGCAAGGGGAACAGCGGTCTCATCTCCACCAAGACGGCGCAGGCGCCGAAGTACATCGCGCTCAACGAGCTGGCGCTGCGGGCTGTCTTCCTGACGCTGGAAGCTTGGGGCGACGATCCGAACGAACTGATCCTGTTCGAGAACGTGCCCCGCATCGCCCAGCGCAGCCGCGGGCTGCTCGACAAGATCATCAAGATGCTGCACCGCTACGGCTATGCCGTCGCCGAGACCGCCCACGACTGCGGTGAGATCGGTGGGCTGGCCCAGAGCCGCAAGCGGTTCCTCATGGTGGCCCGCCACATGGCGAAGGTGCCGCCGTTCCTCTACGAGCCGCCGAAGCGTCGCCTGCGCGGTGTCGGCGAGGTGCTGGAGCGCCTGCCCCTGCCCGGCGATCCGCTGGCCGGGCCAATGCATCGTGTGCCGTCCCTGCACTGGAAGACGTGGGTTCGCCTGGCCTTCGTCGAGGCCGGTTCGGACTGGCGGTCGCTGAACCGGCTGCGTGTCGAAGACGGCGTGCTGGCCGATTATGGGATCGTGCCGGCGGGCCGGTGGCGGGACGATATCCTCGGCGTACTGCCGTGGGAGGGGACGGCGCCGACCATCACAGGGAACGCCGGCCCGACCACCGGACGGTTCAGCGTGGCCGACCCGCGCGCCACCAGCACCCGCGAAGGCACCGGATATCTCGGGGTTCAGGATTGGGAGAGCCCGTCCGGGACGGTTACCGGAAACGCTCGCCCCGGGGCGGGGGCCTTCAGCGTGGCGGACCCGCGGCACCCGGAGGGCGCCGATCAGTACGGCCAGTATGGCGTGCGCACCTGGGACCAGCCGACCGGCGCCATCATCAATGTGAAGTCGCCTGGGCAGGGGCCGCATTCGGTCGCTGATCCGCGCTACAACGAGCGCGGCCGGTTCAACAACGTCTACCGCGTCGTGCGGTGGGGTGAGCCCTCCGCCACGATCACCGCCGGGCAGGGTCCGACTTCGGGAGGAATGGCCGTTGCTGACCCGCGGGTGGAGGGCCTGCACCACGGCGTCTACGGCGTCGGGCCGTGGGAAGCGCCCGCCGGCACCGTGACCGGCGCCGCGCGACCGGGAAACGGCACCTTCACCGTTGCCGACCCGCGGTGCCAGTGGAACCCGAACGCCCACACCAGCAAGCTCCGGGTGATCCCGTACGGCGATCCGTCCTCGACCATCACCGGGAGCGCGTCATCCTCCCACGGCTTCACGTCGGGCGCCCTGTCGGTGGCGGACCCGCGCTGCTCGACCGACCGCCGGAACGGAGCGCTGGGGGTGCGGACCTGGGACGAGCCCACTGGCGCCGTTGCGGGCGAGTCCCTGCCGCCCAACGGGACCTTCTCGGTCGCCGATCCCCGGCCCGACTGCTTCCGGGATGGGAAGGAGGCCTACACGACGGGCGGGCATTACGGCGTGCTGGGATGGGATGAAACCAGCGGAGCCGTGACGGGCCACCCGAAGAACAACAACGGCCGTTGGTCCGTTGCGGACCCGCGGGAAGTCGCTGGAGATCCGATCAGCGGCCTGCCCGCCCCGGACCAGAAGATGGTCGCGGTCATCCAGGCCACCGATGGGACGTGGCACCGCCCGTTCACGACGCTGGAGCTTGCCGCGCTCCAGAGCCTCGTGGATCTCGACAACCCCTGCCTGACGCTGGCCGGCAGCAGCGATGCGGCGTGGCGCGAGCACATCGGCAACATGGTCCCTCCCGATGCCGCCGCGGCCATGGCGTCGGTGATGGGCCGCACGCTTCTGCTCGCCTGGTCTGGCGAGAGCTTCTTGCTCAGCAGCGACCGGATCTGGGTCCAGCCGCTGGAGATCGCGCTCGCCGTCGACACCAGCAGCCAGATCGCGGCGGAGTGACCGGCCATAGCCCACAACCTCATCCCGCCCGCGTCCCTGCTCTCCCAGCGCATCGACGCCTTCCAGGCCCTGCGCACCCGGATCGACCGGGCGTTCGCCGCCGGCCAGATCACCCCGCAGCGGCGGCGCGACCTGCTGGCTGCTGCCCGTGACCGGTCGGGCATCTCGACGGGCAACCTCCCCTCCGGCTCGCGCCCGCGCGCCCTGATCGGCGCCCCCAAGGCGTAAGGAGTTCGACATGAACACCAAGCCCCTGAACTCGGACGCCATCGGTCACCGCACCTGGACCGATGCCGAGTACCGCATCATCACCACGAAGGGGTGGGCGACCGTCAGCGGCAAGGCCCGAGGCTTCTTCGGTGTCCACCAAGACCAGGACACCGAGCGGCATGTGCTGACCCATCTGCCGACCGGCGTGTCGCTGGGTGGCGCCCCGGATCCGGAAGCTCCCCGGCGCGCAGCGACAGCGGTCAAGAACATGTGGGACTGGAGCTTCACCAGCTACAGCGGGCAGCCGACGCCTAATGCCATGAGGGCGATTCGCATCGTCCTGAAGAGTTTCGGCCTGACCCACCCCGACAACGCGCCGCGGTGGACCGGCCCGGAGGTCGTCGAGCGGCTGGCGGCGGCTGGATCTGCCGGCCTGCCCTCGCTGTCCACCGTCCCTGCGGCCTGAGGAGAAACCCATGCCCGATATCGATGACATCTGGGACGACGAAGAAGACCGCCAGGGGCATGTCTGGGACGAGGCGCCGAGGCGCTCCTCCGTGCAGGAGACCGCCCTGGCATCCCCCGCCGACGATCCGGCCTTCCTGCGCAAGGAAATGCTCGGCCTTCAGAGCCTCCTTAAGGAGATATACGACGCGCCGACGATGGAGGACGGATACCGCATCCTCCGCGATTGGGCGCGGCAGTTCTGGCCTGCTGATCCGGTGGCCCTCTCCACCGCTCGCGCCGTAGCACCCGCCCCGCTCCCGCTCGGCTACATCCCCATGCCGGATGGCCTGCACTCCGACACCGCCAAGCTGGTCTGCGCCTTCGCCGAAGCCCTGGCCGCCAAGCTGCGGCTGGCCGAAGCCAAGTACGGCTACAGCGACGGGTGGCGTCGGGACGCCTGGCGCGACGAGCTGGTGTCGAAGCTGGTCGAGCACGTCCACAAGGGCGACCCGCGCGACGTGGCGGCCTACTGCGCTTTCGCGTGGTTCCACGGGTGGTCTGTCACGCCCACGGCACAGGGGATGGGGTGGAACGGCACCCTGGGAAGCATCTCCGCCAGTGAGGAGCCGGGCGGCCCATTGACGGTCACGCTCACGATGGACACGCCGGCCCCGAAGTGGGTCACCTTCCAGGCCGTCTGGGACGCTCTCCGGGTTGAGGTTCGGCCCCTCCCCTCCGCCCCCTCCACCTCCGCAGGGGAGGCGAAGTGATGACCACCCAGACCGACACCACGCACATCGTGATTACCCTCGTCGTGGACGACAACTGCCCCGGCGGCATGGAAGGCTTCGCCGACGTCGGGCGCTTCCCGGCCAGTGATGAGGCGCGCATCCGGGCCATGTCCACGGACGAGCGGACCAGATGGATAGCCGATTTCTGGTGCGCCGCCGGGACCTACGACGACGTCAACCTGACCGACGAGGCCGTTTCCACGCTGCTCGGGAAGCCCGCGGCGGAACTGGTGAGCATCGGTCGGCAGAGGCTCGCACAATTCAACGACGAGGCGGCGGAGTGGTTGGCGGAGCGCCACCCGTACGCGGTCCCCACCATGATCCGCGTCCTGGGGGAATGACCATGACCACCACCGACACCGCCCCGCTGAGCGACCGCCTGCGCGATGCTATGCAGGATGCCTGGAACGATTTCTGCTCCGACACCGGACACCACCCGGACTGCTTCAGCAGGAAGGGCGCATCCCTCTACGCCGACTTCAGCGTCGGAAACTTCGCCGAAATGGTCGCGACCCGCCTGGAGTGCGCCCTGGCCGAGCGGGACCGGCTACGGAAGGAGGCCGAATACCTGCGCACGTATGCACGGACCTGTGTCACTGAGCGAAACGCCGCATATTCGGAAGTATCCAGCCTGCAAGGTTCCCTCTCCGCATCCCAGGCGCGAGAGGCCGGAATGCGGGAGGCGCTGGAGCCGTTTCTCGTCGCCGCCGCCGGGATGGCCGAGATCGACATGCCGGATGATGCCGCTGTCCTTCGCGCGTCGGCGGATTGGTGGCTGCGGTCCGGGGAGGCAGGCAAGAAGGGCCGCCCGCTGACCTTCGGCGACTTCCGCAAGCTCGCCGCCCTGCTCTCCCAGCCGGCGTCCGATGCCCTCCCCCGCAAGCTCGCCCTGTCGCTCTACGAGACGTGGACCTTCGTCCTGATGTGGGCGGTTGGGCAGGCCCACGACCATGGTGGCAAAATGCACCGGCTCCATGCCGCGATCCTGGCTCGCCTCCACGACGCGATGACCAGCGCTGCCACCGCCGGACTCCTGCTGGGCGACAGCACCGCCCGGCTGCCCGGCCTGCTCGCCGAGCACGGATTCGACCTGGAGGATCTGCTGCGGGAAACCGCGCCGGTCGAGACGAAGGAGCCTTCCCATGGCTGACCGAACCTTCCCCATCCTCTACCCGGCCCGCCCGCCGGCGGATGCTCCCCGGTCGATCCCCTGGAGCCTTGTCGCGCCCCATAGGGCACAGGCGCAGATCAACCACGGCCAGACCCTCGAACGGCTGGCCGAACGCGGTGGTCTCGCGCCCTGCGAGCTGCTGGCCGTGCTGGAAGATCGCCCCCACCGCCGCATGCACCTGGAAGACGCCATCCGGCAGGTCCGGGCGATGATCGAGGCGTTCGAGCTGGGCGCGGCGAGTGTCCGGGGCATCGCCGATCGAATCGAGGCCACCGATGCGTGACGTCCCGATCATCTTCAGCGCGCCGATGGTTCGGGCGCTCCTCGACAGCAGGAAGACGCAGACGCGCCGACTCGTCCCGCAGCCGCCGGCCGAGTGCGGGATCAACTACATGCTCGGCGAGGAGTCGTGGTTGCCGGTCGAGAAGCGGACCCCGGTGCGCCGAGCCTTCGAGGCATGGACCGGACCCCTCTTCCAGAACCGGCCGGCTGGACACCTGTGCGGCAGCTTCGACATCAGGCCGCGATTCCAGCCCAGGGATCGGCTGTGGGTGCGGGAGAACTTCGCCACATCCGACGCCTACGCCGGTCCCGGCATTCTCGGTGTGGAGTATGCGGCTGACGGCGCCACGCTGGCCTACGCCAACGGCGAGTTGCACCACAAGGAACACGGCTGCGCCCAGTATACCGGGCCATGGAAGCCCTCCATCCACATGCCCCGCTGGGCCTCACGCCTGACGCTGGTGGTCGAGCAGGTGCGGGTCGAGCGCCTCCAGGACACCACCCGCAAGGACGTCTATGCCGAGGGCGCCATCACGGACGAATGGCTCCAGTGGCGGGAGGATGCCGTGAACATCGGCATGCCGGAGGGCTCGAGCATCGAGGATGAACGCGATGTGTTCGCCCGGCTCTGGACAAGCCTCCACGGCGCCGACGCATGGGCCGCCAACCCGTGGGTGGTCGCCCTGACCTTCTCCGTCCACCGGACGAACATTGACAAGCTGGAGGCGCGGGAGGTGGCGATTGGTTGAACGGCAGTCCCATCTCCGAGTCGCGGCCGATCCGGCTCTGGCTTCATCTCTGCCTGGCGTCGAACGGGCCGTCACCGTGACCGAGGCCGCCACGGTCATGGGCGCGGACGAAAGCACGATTCGCAAGCTGGTGGTGTCCGGGGAGCTTCTCGGCTACCGACTCGGCAAGCGCGGCGTCCGCATCTATGTGTCGTCGATCCAAGATTACCAGCAACGGCGGGCCATCGTCACCGCAGGCGAGCGCAAAGCCAAGGCTCCGCCGACCGCCCCGAGGCGCAGAAACGACGCTGCCCACAAAGAGTCGCTTGCGGGTCTCGCCGCCCTTGGCATCATCTTCAAACCTATCTCGCGTTGAGAAACAGCCATGACCGTCTTCTTCGACAGCTCTCGTGAACGCTGGCGCTACGACCTGCGCGTGAGCGGGAAGCGCTACGCGGGCTATTGCGTAGATCCGGACACCGGCGCCCACGCCGCCACAAAGACCGAGGCCAAGCGAATAGAAGCGCTGGTCAAGGCGGCGGCGTTGAAGGAAGCGCCAGTGCCCGCGGCACCGGTCGAATTCACGGTCTCGCAGATGTTCATGGCCTACGCCACCCGCAAGAAGGCTCTGAAGGACTGGCCTAACAAACAGGTGTATGTCGCCGATTTGGGAGCATACTTCGATCCCGACACACCGATCACCGACCTCACTGAACAGCGCATCTGGGAGTACATAGCCTGGGCACGCGCCCAGCCGGTGATGATCTACCGCGGCGGTCCCAAGGCCCGCACCCCGGAAGAGAAGGCCGCCCGTTACGCTCCGTCGAAAGACGGGCGGACACGTGCCGACTCGACCATCAACCGATACCTCGTGACGCTACGCGAGGCCCTGGCCATCGCCCACAGCCTGAAGGACGGCGCCGGCCGCCCTCTCCTGCCCGAGATGCCGAAGGTGCCCAAGCTGGCCGAGGCCGAGCATCTGCCCCGGCCCGTCTCCGATGACGACCTCCAGGCGATCATGACCGCCGCTCCCCAGCACCTCGCCGATGGAATCATGCTGGCCCGGCTCATGGGATTCCGAAAGGGGGAGGTCTTCAGCCTGATGGTGGAGCAGATCGACTTCGTGAATCGCTGCGTCTGGCTGGATGCCGAATCGACCAAAGCGAAGCGCGCCGAAGCGGTGCCGGCCAACCCGGAAGCGATCGAACTTCTGTCCCGGCTGGTCGCCCAAGCGAAGGAGTGGAAGGTCGAGCACCTGTTCACCTACCAGCACGGCGAGAAGGGCAAGCGCCAGCCGGTGAAGAACCCAAAGCGTGCATGGCGCACAGCCTGCAAGGCTGCCGGCGTCAAGCACCGCTTCCACGACACGAAGGCGTCGTTCGTGACCGCAGTGGCTCACGTCGCTCCCGCGGCGGTGACTCAGCAGCTCGCCCGTCACAAGAGCTATGAGACCACCCGGCGGTACCTGCGTGTCGCGGACACTGCCGCCCGCTCGGCGGTCGAAGCCGCGACGATCCGGGTCACGAAGGCGGTGGTCAACGGCCCGCCCCAACCGACTTCCACACAAGAGTTCCACACAGCCGTGACCGAGGCCGTCTCGGGCCCCCCTAACTCGGAAATGGAAAAGGCCTCTAAGTCGTTGGACTTAGAGGCCTTTTCATCTTCCAGAACTTGGTCGGAGCGACAGGATTTGAACCTGCGACCCCCAGACCCCCAGTCTGATGCGCTACCAGGCTGCGCTACGCTCCGTTCGACGGACCGCCCTTCGTTCTGGAAGGGAGCGGGACTATAGCCGGGACCTTGGTCCAACGCAAGCGCTACAGTTCACTTTTTTTCACACTTCCCGAATTTCTTTCCCCTCCCCCATCGCGAGCAGAAGCCGCGCCTCCCTCAATTCATCGAGGGCCTGGGCGATGGCCTGCCGGATGGTGTCCGACATGCTGTCGAGTGCAACGATCGGAGCGCCATTCTCCACGGCGGCCAAAGCCACGGAGGCCTCGTCCGGGCCTGGGTCAAAGATATCTGCGGAGGCATCCTCGGAAGCATTCTGGGGAGCATCCGGTTCGTCCGGCGCGTCCTCCAGACTCCTGCGGACGCCCGAATCGTCGTCCACCTTCCCGTCCTTCAGGAGGCGCTGGACACCCTTGATCGTGTAGCCTTCGCCATACAGCAGGTTCTGAATCTGCCGCAGCAGTTCCACGTCCTCCGGGCGGTAGTAGCGCCGCCCTCCACCGCGCTTGAGCGGGCGGAGCTGCGGGAACTTGCCTTCCCAGAAACGCAGCACATGCTGCGGCACGTCCAGGTCGGACGACACCTCGCTGATCGTGCGGAACGCCGTGGCGGACTTCGTGGTGCCGCGCGCCTTCATATCCGGGAAACCCTTGTTTTCGGCCGCTCCGTGCGGCGGATCAGGAGACCGCCTTCACGCGCTGCGCCTCGGCTTCCTCCGCCTCCACGACCTCGTTGATGCGGTTCTTCAGGACGTGGCTCGCCCGAAAGACCAGGACACGCCTGGGCAGGATCGGCACCTCTTCGCCGGTCTTCGGGTTGCGGCCGACCCGCTGCCCCTTCTGTCGGATCTGGAAACTGCCGAAGGACGAGATCTTGACCATCTCGCCGCGGGCCAGGGCGTCGGAGATCTCCTCCAGGACGCTTTCGACCAGATCGGCGGATTCGTTGCGCGACAGGCCGACCTCTTGGTAGACCGCTTCGCTGAGCTGCGCGCGGGTGACGGTGTTCTGTGACATGGTTCGCTTCCCCCCCGAAACCATAGGGGAAAAACCGTAATCCGGGGAAAGAACCCGGTCAATTCAAAAGCTTGGATCGCGTCGTCGTGAGCAGCGCAGCAAACGCAGCCATCCGGAGAAGCAAGGCGGATGCGCCGCCTACCAGCGCACCATGGCCGCACCCCAGGTCAGGCCGCCACCGATGGCCTCCATGAGGATCAGGTCGCCACGCTTCACGCGGCCGTCATGCACCGCCTCGCACAGCGCCAGCGGGATCGACGCGGCGGAGGTGTTGCCGTGGCGGTCCACCGTCAGCACGACCTTGTCGGTCGGCAGCTTCAGCTTGCGGGCGATGCCGTCGATGATCCGCTGGTTGGCCTGATGCGGCACCAGCCAGTCCACCGCCGACGGCTCCAGGCCGTTGGCGGCCAGAGCCTCCTCGACGACCGAGGACAGCTTGCTGACGGCGTGGCGGAACACGTCCTGGCCGTTCATCCGCACATACCCCGCCGTCCCTGTGGTCGAAGGACCGCCATCGACGTAGAGCAGCCCGTACTGGGCGCCGTCCGAATGCAGGTGGGTGGACAACACGCCGCGGTCCGCCGACGTCCCGGCGGCGTCGTAGCCTTCCATCACCACGGCCCCCGCCCCGTCGCCGAACAGGACGCAGGTGGTGCGGTCCTTCCAGTCGAGCAGGCGGGAGAAGGTCTCCGCGCCGATGACCAGGGCGCGGTTGGCCTGACCGATGCGGATGAAGTTGTCGGCGATGGACATGGCGTAGACGAATCCGGCGCACACCGCCTGGATGTCCAGCGCGAAGCCCTTGGTTCCCAGAGCCGCCTGCACCTTGGTCGCGGTGGCCGGGAAGGTGTTGTCCGGAGTCGTCGTCGCCAGCACGATGCAGTCGATGCTGGCGGCGTCCACCCCGGCATGCTCCAGCGCACGGGCCGCCGCGGCGATGGCGAGGTCGGAGGTCAGTTCCCCGTCGGCAGCGATGTGGCGCGACTTGATGCCGGTGCGTTGGACGATCCACTCGTCCGAGGTGTCCACACGGGCTTCGAGGTCGCGATTCGTGACGACGTTGGCCGGGAGATAGGAACCGCAGCCGAGAACTCGGGAACGCTTGACCATGATGTTAGACCGCCGCCGCCTTCGTGTCGGGAAGAGGCTTGGCGTCGCCGAGACGCTGCATCTCTTCCTTGATTCGGTCGTTGAAACCGTTTGCCGCCAGATTGTAGGCCACACCGATGGCGTTGGCGAACCCGATGGCGTCGGTGCCCCCGTGGCTCTTCACGCAGACGCCGCGCAGGCCAAGGAACATGGCGCCGTTGTAGCGGCGCGGATCGGTGCGCTGCTTCAAGCGCTTGAAGGCCCCGCGGGCCAGCAGGTAGCCGAGACGCGCCGTCCAGGAGGACTGGAACGTCCGGCGCAGGAACTCCGTGAAGAGCTTCGCCGTGCCTTCGGCGGTCTTCAGGGCGACGTTGCCGGTGAAGCCATCGGTGACGATCACGTCCACCGTGCCGGTGGCGATGTCGTTGCCCTCGACGAAGCCATGGAAACGCCCCGGCAGCGGCATCTCGCGCAGACGGGTCGCGGCGGCGCGCACCACCTCGTTCCCCTTCACCTCTTCCGAACCGATGTTCAGCACGCCGATGGTCGGCTCGGACAGGTTCAGCGCGGTGCGCGCGAAGACCGCGCCCATCACGGCGAACTGCACGAGGTTCTCGGGCTGGCATTCGGTGTTGGCGCCGAGGTCGAGCATGACGCTCTCCCCCCGCAGGGTCGGGAAGAAGGAGGCGATCGCCGGACGGTCGATTCCGGGAATCGTCTTCAACACGAACTTGGCCATGGCCATGAGCGCGCCGGTGTTGCCGGCGGACACCACGCAGGCGGCCTGCCCGCCCGCCACCGAATCGATGGCGAGACGCATGCTCGACTGGCGTCCGGCGCGCAGCGCGACCGACGGCTTGGCGTCGCCGGCCACGGCGTCCGGGGTGTGGCGCACCTCGGCCACCGCTCTCAAGGCGGGCCGCTGCGCGAGCAGCGGCTCGATGCGGGCGGTGTCCCCGAACAGCAGGTAATGCACCTGCGGGTGACGCTCGCGGGCGATATCCGCCCCGGCAATCACCATGTCGGGTCCTTTGTCACCGCCCATGGCATCAAGGGCAATGGTCAGGCGCTGGCTCACCGCGGACAGGCTCCCTGGCTAGGACGTAGGGCGGCCAACCAAACCGCCATCAGGCCGCCGGAGCGCTCTGAACCACTTCGCGCTGGTCGTAGTGACCGCAAGAGCCGCAGACATGGTGCGGGCGCTTCAGCTCGCCACAGTTCGAGCACTCGGCGTAGGACGAGGTCGGGAGAGCGTGGTGCGAGCGACGCATGTTGCGGCGCGACTTGGAGGTCTTCTTCTTCGGAACAGCCATGGCCGTAAACTCTCTTCATTGTAAAAGGCGGCCCGAAGAGGGGCCGCCTGACGCGAGCGGCATTCAATACGGCAATTGCCCCCGAAGGGCAAGCCCGTTCCGCCCTCAATTCTGTCGTTTCAGACGTTCCAGCGCGGCGAACGGGTTCGGCTTCTCCGGATCGGCGCCGGCATCATCATCGGCGGGGGCCGGGCCCTCCTCCTCGTCTTCGCCTTCGCTGTATCCGTCGAACGCCACGCCTTCTGCATGAGGATAGGGGTCGAGCGCCAGGGACAAATGCTGGGCGGCCAGCTCACCGATGTCGATACGCCCATTGGTCATGGCCTCCGGAATATCCTCCTCGGCGATGTTCGGGTCGATCTCGATCTCGTCGTCCTCGCCGGTCACCATCGACTCCGGCGCGTACAGCGCGCCGAACCGGTCGGAAACCTGGGCGGGCACCGGTTCCAGCGTGATGACGCAGGTCTGCACCACGTCGGCCTCCACCTCCCCTTCGACGCGCACCATCTGGCCGCCGCGCACGGAGCGCAGGCGGACCCGGGCGGTCAGCCGTCCGATTTCCTCCAGTTCAAACCGCTCGGCCAGCGCCTTGCGCTCGGCCTCCGTCGCCTCGATGGTCTCGATCAGGTCGCCGTCGCGATGGACGGCGTCGGCGCGGACGATGCGCGAGAATTCCGGCGCGGGGCCGGCGGAGTTTGGGGACGCGTTGCGCATGTCTGGCAGTTCCTTGTCACAGCGCCCGTTCTGCGGCGGGCGCCTTCGTCTCAGTGTCAGATGAATTCGGACGCCGGGAAAGGCAAGTCCAATTGACGGGTCCGGATGACGGAGGGACTCGATGGACCCGGTCAGTCCGCCCCGGCGCCGGGCGGCGGGCCGAAGCGGACCTCACCGGCCATCAGCGACTCCAGAGGCTGCGCCTCCAGCCCGGCGGCCTCGCGCCGGACATAGGCCGCCAGGACGGCCAGTTGGCGCGGCGGCACCTCCGATGCCGTGCCGTAGACGTTGTTGTCGAGCGCGACCTCCAAGGCCGGACCACCCTCGTCGGCGAGCGCGCGGTCGTAGACCTCGATCCGGCCGGCGATGCCGCGCGCCATGGTCTTGATGCGCCGACCGACTCCGCTGTCGCCCACCCCCTGCTCCATCAGCGACTTCTCGAAATGGTCGATCATCGCCTCGAAGAGCAGGCGCGAGCGGTCCGCCGCGGCGGCCCCCTGCCCCTTCAGGCGGCGCATCACCAAGAAGACGTGAAGCACCACCATGTCGAAGCGCCCGTCCAGCGTGTCGGGAACGCCAAGGTCACGGTAGAAGGCCGGCTGTCGGGCCTGCGCCGCGATGGTGAGATAGAAATCGGCGACGGCGCGGGCTTCACGCCGGCGCCGGAACAGGCGGTCAAGCACGGTTTCTCTCTCGCTCGGAGTTTCGTTGACAGGACAAACCGCGCGATGCGATTGTCCCGGCATTGCGGGCGGAGTCCGGCCTGCCGCAAGGGTCCGGCGGTCCGCCCGCGCCATCATAGCCTGAGCACCATGACGAGATCGATTCCTTCGGCGCTGTGCGCCTTCGCCTTTCTGGGTCTCGCCGTCTCCGCGTGCTCGCCCACCGTGGCGACCCGCGGCAACATGGCGGACCCCGACCGCATCGCCGAGATCAAGGCCGGCCAGTCGCGACGGGAGGATGTGGCGGACATTCTCGGCACGCCGACCTCCGTGGGAACCTTCGACCAGAATGTCTGGTACTACATCGGCCAGAAGACCGAGAAGCTCGCCTTCTTCGAGCCGAGCGTGATGGAGCGCCGCGTCGTCGTCGTCCATTTCGACGACGCCGGCGTGGTGAAGGAGATGAAGCAGCTCGACGCCACCGACGGCCAGCGGATCGACATCGTCGACCGCAGCACCCCGACCGCCGGGCGCGAGATGAGCTTCCTCGAACAGATGCTCGGCAACGTCGGGCGCTTCTCCGCCAAGGACTCACGCAACCGCGGCCCCGGCCGCTGACGCCAACCGGTTTGCAGAGACACGAAAAGCCCCGCTTCCGCGGGGCTTTTCTTTTGGCATCGATTCGGGATCAGCCGATCCCCTGTCAATCAATGCCCTGCCAATCAATGCCCTGTCAGCCAATCTGGGCGAGGATCGCCAGCAGCAGGATCGCCACGATGTTGGTGATCTTGATCATCGGGTTGACCGCCGGGCCGGCGGTGTCTTTGTACGGGTCGCCGACGGTGTCGCCGGTCACCGCCGCCTTGTGCGCGTCGGAGCCCTTGCCGCCGTGGTTCCCCTCCTCGATGTACTTCTTGGCGTTGTCCCAGGCGCCGCCGCCCGAGGTCATCGAGATGGCGACGAAGATCCCCGTCACGATGGTGCCCAGCAGCATGGCGCCCAAGGCGGCGAAAGCCTGCGCCTGACCGGCGATGGCGGCGATGACGACGTACAGGACCACCGGCGCCAGCACCGGCAGCAGCGACGGAATGATCATTTCCTTGATCGCGGCACGGGTCAGCATGTCCACCGCGCGGCCGTAGTCGGGCTTCGCGGTGCCCTCCATGATGCCGCTGATCTCGCGGAACTGGCGGCGCACCTCCACCACGACCGATCCGGCGGCGCGGCCGACCGCGGTCATGCCCATCGCCCCGAACAGATAGGGCAGCAGGCCGCCGATCAGCAGCCCGACGACCACATAGGGATCGTCCAGCCGGAACTCGACCGTCACGTTCGGGAAATAGTGCTTCAGATCCTGCACATAGGCGGCGAACAGCACCAGCGCGGCGAGACCGGCCGAGCCGATGGCGTAGCCCTTGGTCACCGCCTTGGTGGTGTTGCCGACGGCGTCCAGCGCGTCGGTCGTCACGCGGATGTCCTTCGGCATGTC
>NZ_CP022364.1:1172500-1435000 GCF_003119115.1 Azospirillum sp. TSH58 | reverse complement strand
GCACTGGAGGACCGAACTCACGCCTGTTGAAAAAGTCGGAGATGACCTGTGGCTAGGGGTGAAAGGCCAATCAAACCGGGAAATAGCTGGTTCTCCGCGAAAGCTATTTAGGTAGCGCGTCGGGCGATTGCCCACGGGGGTAGAGCACTGGATGGGCTAGGGGGCCTCGCGGCTTACCAAACCTAACCAAACTCCGAATACCGTGGAGCACAGCCCGGCAGACAGACGGTGGGTGCTAAGGTCCATCGTCGAGAGGGAAACAGCCCAGACCGCCAGCTAAGGTCCCCAAATCACGGCTAAGTGGGAAAGGATGTGGGAAGGCCATGACAACCAGGAGGTTGGCTTAGAAGCAGCCATCCTTTAAAGAAAGCGTAATAGCTCACTGGTCTAGTTAAGCCGGCCTGCGCCGAAAATGTATCGGGGCTCAAGCCGTGTACCGAAGCTGCGGATGTGATCTCAGATCACGTGGTAGCGGAGCGTTCCGTAAGCCTGCGAAGGGTGTCCGTGAGGCCGCCTGGAGGTATCGGAAGTGAGAATGCTGACATGAGTAGCGACAAACAGTGTGAGAAACACTGTCGCCGAAAGTCCAAGGGTTCCTGCGCAAGGTTAATCCACGCAGGGTGAGCCGGCCCCTAAGGCGAGGCCGAAAGGCGTAGTCGATGGGAACCACGTTAATATTCGTGGGCCAGCGGGTGTGTGACGAATGGGAAAGCGTGTCGGGCCTTATCGGATTGGCCCGGCTGGGGACCCGTTCCAGGAAACAGCCCCCGCATCAGACCGTACCCCAAACCGACACAGGTGGACTGGTAGAGTATACCCAGGCGCTTGAGAGAATGGTGTTGAAGGAACTCGGCAAATTGCCCTCGTAACTTCGGAAGAAGAGGGCCCCGTTCGTGCGCAAGCGCGGGCGGGGGGCACAGACCAGGGGGTGGCGACTGTTTACTAAAAACACAGGGCTCTGCGAAGCCGTACAAGGCGACGTATAGGGTCTGACGCCTGCCCGGTGCCGGAAGGTTAAGAGGAGGGGTTCACGCTCCGAATTGAAGCCCCGGTAAACGGCGGCCGTAACTATAACGGTCCTAAGGTAGCGAAATTCCTTGTCGGGTAAGTTCCGACCTGCACGAATGGCGTAACGACTTCCCCGCTGTCTCCAACACCAACTCAGCGAAATTGAACTCTCCGTGAAGATGCGGAGTACCCGCGGTCAGACGGAAAGACCCCGTGCACCTTTACTACAGCTTTGCAGTGGTGCTAGGGATCTCATGTGTAGGATAGGTGGGAGGCTAGGAAACCCGGGCGCCAGCTCGGGCGGAGCCAACCTTGAAATACCACCCTTGAGGTCTCTGGCATCTAACCGCGCTCCGTTGATCCGGAGCCGGGACCCTGCATGGCGGGTAGTTTGACTGGGGCGGTCGCCTCCCAAAGTGTAACGGAGGCGCGCGATGGTGGGCTCAGAGCGGTCGGAAATCGCTCGACGAGTGCAATGGCATAAGCCCGCCTGACTGCAAGACAGACAAGTCGAGCAGAGACGAAAGTCGGCCATAGTGATCCGGTGGTTCCATGTGGACGGGCCATCGCTCAACGGATAAAAGGTACGCCGGGGATAACAGGCTGATGACTCCCAAGAGTCCATATCGACGGAGTCGTTTGGCACCTCGATGTCGGCTCATCACATCCTGGGGCTGGAGCAGGTCCCAAGGGTTCGGCTGTTCGCCGATTAAAGTGGTACGTGAGCTGGGTTTAGAACGTCGTGAGACAGTTCGGTCCCTATCTGCCGTGGGTGTCGGAGTTTTGCGAGGATCTGTCCCTAGTACGAGAGGACCGGGATGGACATACCTCTGGTGCACCGGTTGTCACGCCAGTGGCATGGCCGGGTAGCTAAGTATGGACGGGATAACCGCTGAAAGCATCTAAGCGGGAAACCCACCTCTAAACCAGAACTCCCTTGAGAGCCGTGACAGACCATCACGTCGATAGGAGGCATGTGGACGGGCGGCAACGCCTGAAGCTGAGCCTTACTAATCGCTCGATCGGCTTGATCCTTCCCAGCAGGCGGCCCGCGCGCAGCGGCAAGCCCTGGGCGCACGAGCCAACACCGCAAGAATGCAAGAACGTCCTCGATCATTGACACCTCTGCCGTCCCTGTCCGGATGGTTCGCGTGTGCCTTGGTGACCTGGTGGTCATGGCGAGGCTCCCAACACCCGATCCCATTCCGAACTCGGCCGTGAAACGCCTCAGCGCCGATGGTACTGCGTCTTAAGACGTGGGAGAGTAGGTCGCCGCCAGGTCACCACGGCACACGCCAAACCAGCCAGGACGTGGACGGACAAGGCTTCAAACACACTTGACAATCGGCTTCATGAACGACAAAGCCGGCGCTTTTCCCTGTGGGAAGCGCCGGCTTTTCGTTGTGCTTGGGGTGTCGACGCGGGCCCCCACCCTAACCCTCCCCCGCTCCGCAGGGGAGGGGACGAAGGGTTGGTGAGGGGGGGAGGTGGACGGTGCAGAGCTTGTCGGGGCTTTCCTTGGCGATGGCCTTGTGGCCGGCGATGGCGGTGTTGATCGCGTCGGGGGTCAGGCGATGCGGCCCGGGCGCCACCACCACGGCGACGCCGCTGGCTGACAGCAGCGGGAAACGCCGCACCGCGCCGTAACGGTCCTTGCCCTCGAAGCAGCCGGCCTCCCGCGCCTCCGCGTCGTAGAGGCTCTCCGCGTCGGAGCGGAACTGCGCGACGAGGTCCGCCACGCGGGCCAGCGCATCCTCTTCCCCGGCGCCGCTGAGGGCGACGAAGAAATCGTCGCCGCCGATGTGGCCGGCGAAGCCGCCGTTGCCCGAGGCCCAGGCCTTCAGCCGCTCGCTGAACATCAGGATGGCGCGGTCGCCCTGGCGGAAGCCGAAACGGTCGTTGAAGGGCTTGAAGTTGTCGAAGTCCAGATAGGCCAGGACGTGCCGGCGGTCCTGCTCCTGAAGGGCGCGCTCGATGTGGCGCACGATGGCGGCGTTGCCGGGCAGGCGGGTCAGCGGGTTCTGGTCCGCGGCCATGGCGAGGTTGCGCTCGTGCACCAGACGGATCAGCGCGCCGCTGGACAGGAAGCCGGCGTATTCGCCGCCCTCGATGATGATGATGCCGTCGCTCGCCTCTTCCGCCGAGAAGGCTTCGATCACCTGGTCGAGCGGGGTGGAGATGTCGCAGACCGGGCTCTTGACCACCAGATCCAGCAGCGTGTCGCCCAACCCCCTGTTGCGCAGAAGCTCGCTGCCGAAGCGGGAGTAGACGAAGCGCTTCAGGTCGCGCTCGCGGATCAGCCCCAGCGGGCGCTGCTGGCGGTCGACGATGGGGGCGATGGACGGGCTGTTGTCGCCGCGGAAATACTCGAGAAGCTCCGTCTTGGGGGAGGTGACGGCCAGCGGCGGCTGGCGCTCGATCACCTCGGACAGGCGCAGGCGGGCTTCGTTCGGCTTGCGCCGGTCCCGCCGGTTCAACTCCTCGACGATGCCGTAGCGCTCGGGCACGGCGCGCAGCTCCAGGCTCGGCCGGGCGATCAGGTAGCCCTGGGCGAAGTCGCAGCCGAGATCGCGGCAGGTGTAGAATTCCTTCTCCGTCTCCACCCCCTCGGCGATGATGAGGATGCCGAGCGCGTGGGCGTAGCCGACCAGCGCGTGGGCGATGGCCCGCTTGCGCGTGTCCTGGTCGATCCCGGCGATGAAATAGCGGTCGATCTTGAGATAGTCGGGCTTGGATTCGTAGAGCAGCCGCAGCCCGGCGAAGCCGACGCCGAAATCGTCCAGCGCCACCCCGATGCCCGCCTGCCGGTAGCGGTCGATGGCCTGCTCGATGCTGTGGTCGGGGCGAAGCTCCCGCCGCTCGGAAATCTCCAGGCTGACGGTCAGGCGGGGGTCGGCCGTGCCGCCGTCCTGCGCGAAGGGGGCCAGCGCGAAGGGGGCCAGCCAGGGCGAGCCGGCGACCCCGACCACCCGCGCGTCGATGTTCAGGAACAGCTTGGCGTTCGGCCAGTTGTCCAGCGCGCGGAAGGCCGCCGCCGCCTTGGCGTGCAGGGCGCACTCCACCTCGGCCAGCAGGCCCTGCATGCAGGCGGCGTCCAGCAGGTCGTTGGGGCTGGCGAAGGGGCTGCGCTCCAGGCCGCGCAGCAGCGCCTCCATCCCGTGGCAGCGCCCGGTGCGCATCTGCACGATGGGCTGGAAGGCGACCGACAGCCCGGCCAGCAGGTCGGTCCATTGCGCCGGCAACGCGGCCTTGCGGGCGCTCCCCGCCGGGGGGCCGCAGCGATCGTCCATCTCTTCTGCTGGCACCGAGGCCATGGCTTCGTCCACCGCCGGCTGTCCATGTTCGTCGCGGGCAAGCCCATGTTGTAGCGGATGATCTTTTCGGTTTCGTGACACATCCAAGCTTTGCCTGGGGCGGGCGATCCAAAATGCCCTTCGCACCCCGGCCCCGCTTTGCGCTATAGGGGTGCGCTTCAACGCGGACGATGATGGATCTGGAGGCGGCGGGGCATGAAGGTCGGCATCGACATGGGGACGGCCATGACGGCTGGCGCGACGGGGGCGCCGGCGATGCTGGACCTTGAGGAGCTGCTGGCGACCCGCCTGCTGGTGCAGGGCAATTCCGGCTCCGGCAAGTCGCACCTGCTGCGCCGCCTGATCGAGCAGAGCGCGCGCTGGGTGCAGCAGGCGGTGATCGACCCCGAGGGCGACTTCGTGACCCTGGCGGAGCGCTTCGGCCACATCGTGGTGAACGCTGACGAGCACAGCGAGGCCGCCCTGCAGAGCGTCGCCGCCCGCGTGCGCCAGCACCGCGTCTCCGTCGTTCTGAACCTGGAGGGGCTGGACGCGGACATGCAGATGCGCCACGCCGCGGCCTTCCTGGGCGGGCTGTTCGACGCCGACCGCGACCATTGGTACCCCATGCTGGTGGTGGTGGACGAGGCGCAGCTCTTCGCCCCCTCCGCCGCCGGCGAGGTGTCGGACGAGGCGCGCAAGGTCTCGCTGGGCGCCATGACCAACCTGATGTGCCGCGGCCGCAAGCGCGGTCTGGCCGGGGTGATCGCGACGCAGCGCCTTGCCAAGCTCGCCAAGAACGTGGCGGCGGAGGCGTCGAACTTCCTGATGGGCCGCACCTTCCTCGACATCGACATGGCCCGCGCCGCCGACCTGCTGGGCATGGAGCGCCGCACCGCGGAGATGTTCCGCGACCTGGAGCGCGGGCATTTCATCGCGCTCGGTCCGGCCATCTCGCGCCGTCCGCTGCCGCTGCGCATCGGTGCCGTCGAGACGCAGGGCCGCGCCGGCAGCCCGAAGCTGATGCCGCTGCCCGACACCCCGCTGGAGGACGCGCGGGAGCTGATCTTCAAGCCGGGCGAGCCGGAGCCGCCGCGCCTGCCGGTGCGCCGCCCCTCGACCAGCGCCAGCGCCGACCTGCTGGCCCAGCTCTCCCGCCCACGCCCCCTGCCGGTGGAGCCGGAGACCGAGGACGCCGCCCCCGCGCTGCCCCTGGAGGAGCCGGAAACGCCGGAGCAGGCGGCGGAGCGCAAAGCCGCCTATGAGGCGATCCTGCGCGACGTGCTGGCCGATCCGGAGGCGCCCTACCGCTCCATCGCCGTGCTGTATCAGGACTTCCTGGTGCGCTGCCGGACGCAGGGGGTGCGGGGTGAACTGCTGGAGTTGCCGGCCTTCCGGCGCAAGCTGGCGGCGGCCCGCGCCGGGGCGGGGGACGGCACCCAAGAGAATCCCGCCTGGGAGAAGGCGACCCAGGTCGCGGCGACCCTGCCGGAGGACATCCAGGTCGTCTTCCTGCTGCTGGCCCGCGCGGCGCTGGACCATCTGCCGTGCCCGTCCGACGCCGACGTGGCCCGCGCCTGCGGCAGCCGGTCGCGCGGGCGGGCGCGGCGCCTGCTGACCTACATGGAGCAGCGCGGCTTCGTCGCCACGCGCAGCGGGCTGGGCAACACCCGCAGCATCGCCCTGCCGGCGCTGGGCTGGGAAACCGCGCTGGGCGATCCGAACGCCGACGACGGGGTAGAGGGGCCAGAGGACGGCGGGCTGTTCGCCACCGCCTGAGGCGCCGTTTCCAGGAGGATTCCCATGGGCGCGCATGCCGTCATCCCCCCGGAGGTCGGAAGGTTCGTGGAGCTGTGGGGCCTGCTCCCGGACGCCCCTCTGCGGACCACCCGTTCCAGTTGGGTGCTTCCGGTCCGGCACGAGGGGGCACCGGCGATGCTGAAGGTCGCCCGGACCCCCGATGAGCGGTCGGGCTACCGGCTCATGACGTGGTGGAATGGGCAGGGGGCCGCCAGGGTCTTCGCCTCGTCCACGGACGCCCTGCTCATGGAGCGGGCGGCGGAAGGTGCCGACGATCTCGCCCGGATGGCCTGGTCGGGCCGGGATGAGAACGCCTGCCGCATCCTGTGCGACACCGTGGCCCGCCTGCATGCGCCGCGGCCCGGCCCGCTTCCGGAATTGCACCCATTGGAAATCTGGTTCCAGCCGCTCTTCCAGCTCGCCACGGAACAGGCGGCGCTGGCGCCCGCCGCGGACATTGCGCGCCAACTCATTGCCGCTCCCCGGGCCGTCGGCCCGCTCCATGGCGACCTGCACCACGAGAACGTGCTCGATTTCGGCGAGCGGGGGTGGCTGGCGATCGATCCCCATGGGCTGCTCGGCGAGCAGGCCTTCGATTACGCCAACATCTTCACGAATCCGGACCTCAGCGATCCCAGCCGGCCGCTCGCCACCATGCCCGGCCGGCTGGAGGCCCGGTTGGGTGTCGTGATCGAGGCGACGGGGATCGAGGCCGGGCGGCTGCTTCGCTGGATCGTCGCGTGGACGGGTCTGTCGGCGGCTTGGTTCATCGAGGATGGCGACGATGAGGGCGCCGCGATCGATCTCACGATCAACGCGATGGCGCGCCGCCTGCTCGGGTAGCGGGCTCCGGCGGCTGGCCGGCTGGAGACTTGGGAAACCGTTCCGTCGCTCTGGTCACTCGTCCTGGTCACTCATCGTCCGGCTCGATCCCGGCGGCGAGGGCGTGGGCCAGACGCCCGGCGGCGGCGACCGCGGCCATGGCCGCCTGCGCCTTGGCGGCGATGCGCGCGGTGCCCTCCGGCGTCGGCTGGTGGAGCGACGGGTCGGGCAGGCGTTCCACGAAATCCCAGGCGCCGGTGGCGGGGTCCCACACCTCGAAGACGTCGGGGTTGGGGCGGCGGGCGACCCAGGCGCGGGCGGCGTTGCCCTCGACGCGGAAGCGCACCCCGAAGAAGCGGCTGGCCGCCATGGCCCCGATGGCCGCGGCCAGATCGCCATCGGCGTCCGGGAAGCGCTGCGTCAGAGCGGCGCGCAGGGCTTCCGCCAGGGCGCGGCGGTCGTCATGATGGGGAAGGCCGTCGGGATCGGTTCTCATGGCCCGCGATGGTAGAGGGACGGCGCGCCCCGGCAAACGGGCGCGTTGTCGCAAGCCCTCCTGAACGTTCCCGGAGTCGTCATGGTCAGCCTGTCCGAAGCCTACGCCATCGCCATCGGCCATCACCGGGCCGGACGGATGGGCGAGGCCGCCGGGGTCTACCGGGCGATTCTCGACGCCGACCCGCGGCAGGCCGACGCGCTGCATCTGCTGGGCGTGCTGTTTGGTCAGACCGGGCGGGGCGGGGACGCGGTATCCCTGATCGCCCAGGCCATCGCTCTGGACCCGGAGGCGGCGGACTATCACGACAATCTGGGCAGCCTGCGCCGCACCGCCGGGGACGCGGTTCGGGCGGCCGGGCAGCACGCGCGCGCCCTGGCGCTGGAGCCGGCGCGGGCCAAGGCGGCCTTCAACCGGGGGCTGGCGCTGGGCGATCTGGCCCAAGAGGATCCCGGCCGGATCGGGGAGGCGCTCGGATGCTTCCGCGCCGCCCTGCGGATCGATCCGGGCTATGGGGCGGCGGCGCTGGCGGCGGGGCGGCTGCTGGCCGGCGGGCCGGAGCCGGGGGCGATCCGTGGGGCGGCGGAGCGCTGGCTGGCCCACGCGTTGGCCTTGGCCCCGGACAGCGCCGACGCCTGGGCGGCCGTGGGGCGGGCAAGGCTGGCGGCGGGGGAGGCCGATGGGGCGGTGGCGGGCTATGGCCGGGCGGCGCGGCTGCGTCCGGGGGACGGTGCGGTGCTGAGCAACCTCGCCATGGCGACCTTGCAGGCCAGCGGCGCCCTGCCGGAATTCCCCCGCGCCGACCGCCCGGAGGCGAGTTGGGCCGAACCGCTCGCCCGCGCGCTCGACCTGTTCCTGGCGGCGCTGGAGCGCGGGGCGGGCGAGGTGGTGGAGGCCGCGCTGTTCCGCACCGCCGTGCTGACCATCCACCGCGGCATGCTGGACGACGCGCGGCTGGAGCGGATCGCCCGGCGGGCGCGGGACCGGCAGCGGCGTGCACCGACGGATGGCGCGGCGGCGGCCTGCATCGCCCACGGCCTTTACCGCCGGGGGCGGCTGGTGACCGCCTCGCGCCTCGCCCGGCGGTATCTGCGCGGCTGGTCGGAGGAGGCCATCCGCGCCGACCCGCAGGCGGCGAAGTGGCGGCAAGTCGATGCACGCCGGGTCTTCCTCGACGCGCTGGCCGGATATCGACCGCGCATCGCGGAGGCGGGGGAACGGTCGATGCCGGTTCCACCCGCGGCAGGCGGCGGCGCGATCCTGCTGGTCAGCGTCGATTCCGGCTATTGGCGGCGCTTCGGCGGCTGGTTCCTCTCCCACGCCCTGAAGGACGCGCCGGGCAACCGCGTGCATGTCCACATCGTGAACCCCGGCGCGGAGGACCGCGCCGACCTGGACCGCCGCTGCGCCGCCCAGCCGGGGCGTCTGTCCTGGTCGCTGGAACGCATCGACCTGTCCCTGCACGCGCCGGGGGCGGAGACGACCTATTACGCCTGCGCGCGCTTCTTCGTGGCCCTGGATCTGCTGGAGCGGACCGGAGCGCCGGTCTTCATCACCGACATCGACGCCCGCGGCACGGCGCCGCTTCCACCGGACCTGCGCGACGGGGCGGGCTGGGACCTGACGATCATGCGCGACCGTCGCGCCCGCGGGCCGTTCGACGACATCATCGTCAGCTTCCTCGGCGTCGCTCCGACCGCGGCGGGGCGGGAGTTTCTCGGCCTCGTGTGCGCTTTCATCGGCTGGTTCTTCGACCGGGGCGAGGCGGCCTGGACGCTGGATCAGGCGGCGCCCTACGCCGTCCTCCACGACCGGGCGCGGCGCGGGCGGGCACCGCGGCTGCGGGAGCATGAGTTCCTGCGCCTGCCCTGGTTCGATTTTCCGGTGAAGGGCGAGGGGTGACGGGGCGCTATGCCGCCTGGACGCTGTTGTCCTTGCGCCGGGACAGCTGCAACTGGCCGTCCAGGCACTTCACGTAGGTGGTCTTGCCGGCCTTCAGGTTGTCGCAGACGGTGACCAGCGCGCGCGGGATCGCCGCGAACTCCTTCGAGCCGCGCGACTGCGTGTTGTAGGCGGCGAGGTGCTGGCGCAGCCCCTCCTTCGACACCGGTTTTCCGTCGTTCCCGATCATGATCGTCCCCGCGCGCGTGGTTGCTGGTGGCCGAAGCTACGCGGGGACGGTGCCGGACTCAATGTCCACTGTCCGGTGGCGTCCGGTCCGCCGGTTTCCCCCCGTCGCCGGTCCAGTCGTCGGTGATGTAGAGTTGCGCGTCGCTGATCTTCTCCACCTCGTCGCGGCTCGGCGGCTTGGGCACGCGCGACTGGCCGTTCTCGCGGTCCTGGTCCATGGGTCCTCCATCGCTTTGCCAGTGATGTGGACGGAAGGGTGGGATCGGCAAGCCTGTTGCGGACCGGGTTAAGGCATTCGCGTTCGATCACGGGGGCCGCTATGACCGCCGCCCGCTTGACAGGCGAACCCGCGCCGCCGGATCATCCGGCCGTTAACCGCTAAGAATTCCAAAGAGAATTCGCCCCGTCCGGGGTCGTTCCGGGATCACGCAGGGAGTATGGGAACCATGAACACGCTTGCGCGCCGTCTGGCCGGCGCCGCCCTTCTGTCCGCCGGTCTTTCCTTCGGTCCCGCGGCCACGCCGGTCCTGGCCGACACGCCGAAGGACACGCTGGTCATGGCCTGGCAGTTCGACGACATCGTGACGCTCGATCCCGGCGAGATCTTCGAGCTGTCGGGGGCCGAATACGGCGCTCAGGTCTATGACCGGCTGATCCGCTTCGACGTCAACGACGTCAGCAAGATTTACGGGCAGGTGGCGGAAAGCTGGACCGTCTCCGACGACGGCAAGACCTTCACCTTCACCATCCGCGACGGGATCAAGTTCCACTCCGGCAACCCGCTGACGGCGGAGGACGTGGCCTACTCGCTCCAGCGCGCCGTGAAGATGAACAAGGGGCCGGCCTTCATCCTGACCCAGTTCGGCCTGACGCCGGAGAACGTCGATCAGAAGGTCCGCGCGACCAACCCGCGCACCCTGGTCTTCGAGACGGACAAGACCTACGCCCCGACCTTCGTGCTCTATTGTCTGACCGCCGACGTCTCCGGCGTGGTCGATTCCAAGCTGGTCAAGAGCAAGGAGGTCAACGGTGACTTCGGCGCCGCCTTCCTGAAGGCCAACTCCGCCGGGTCCGGCCCCTTCGTCCTGCGCCAGTGGAAGGCCAGCGAGCTTC
This sequence comes from Azospirillum sp. TSH58, assembly GCF_003119115.1. Classification (NCBI taxonomy): domain Bacteria; kingdom Pseudomonadati; phylum Pseudomonadota; class Alphaproteobacteria; order Rhodospirillales; family Azospirillaceae; genus Azospirillum; species Azospirillum sp. TSH58. Next base: position 1,424,338 of record NZ_CP022364.1, on the reverse strand, counting down.
TGTCGCTGGAGGCCAACGCCAATTACTGGGGCGGCGCCCCGGCCGTGAAGCGCGTGCTGATCCGCCACATCGCCGAGCCGGCGACCCAGCGCCTGCTGCTGGAGAAGGGCGACGTCGACGTGGCCCGCAACCTGAAGCCGGAGCAGTTCGAGCCGCTGCGCGGCAACGACAAGATCCGCATCGTCCAGGCGCCCAAGGGCACGCTCTATTATTTCGGTCTGAACCAGAAGAACGAGGTGCTGGCCAAGCCCGACGTGCGCAAGGCCTTCAAGTACGCCGTGGATTACGACGGCATGGCGAAGACCATCATGAACGGTCTCGGCACCGTCCATCAGGCTTTCCTGCCCAAGGGCTTCCTCGGCGCGCTGGAGGAGAACCCGTACACGTACGATCCGGCGAAGGCGAAGGAACTGCTCAAGCAGGCTGGCTATCCGGACGGCATCACGGTGACGATGGACGTCCGCAACACCTCGCCCAGCATGGACATGGCCCAGGCCATCCAGGGCAGCGCGGCGGCGGCGGGCATCACGGTCAAGCTGCTGCCGGCGGACGGCAAGCAGGTGGTCACCAAGTACCGCGCCCGCAACCACGAGGCGCTGCTGTACCAGTGGGGCGCCGACTACCAGGACCCGAACACCAACGCCGACACCTTCGCCGCCAACCCGGACAACGCCGACGACGCGAAGGCCAAGCCGCTGTCCTGGCGCAACGCCTGGGACATTCCCGAGCTGACCAAGAAGACCGCCGCCGCGGTCGAGGAGCGCGACACCGCCAAGCGCGCGGCGATGTACCAGGAGCTTCAGCGCGAAGTCCTGGAGACCTCGCCCTTCGTCATCATGTTCCAGCAGACCGAGGTGATCGCGGAGCGCAGCAACGTCGAGGGGCTGGTCTGGGGGCCGAGCTTCGACAGCAACTACTACTGGAAGGTCAGCAAGAAGTAAGGCGGGCCTTCGTCCCGATACGTCTTCCCCTCTCCCCTCCGCTCACGCGCAAACGACGTTTGCGCTGACGCGACAGGCGCACCTTTGGTCCGCCGAAAGCGGGGAGAGGGTTTTTGCTTTCAAGCTTGGGTGAAACTTGGCCGCTATCTTGAAACGACCGGGGATGCCGGGGCGGCGTCATGCGATTCGCGGGGCGGGGTTGCTCGTCTCGGTGGCGCTGACCGTCCTCGGCCTCCTGCTCGTCACCTTCCTGATCGGGCGCGTGGTGCCCATCGACCCGGTGATCGCCGTGGTCGGCGACCGCGTGTCCGCCGACACCTACGCCCGCGTCCGGCAGGAGCTGGGGCTTGACCTGCCGCTGTGGCAGCAGTTCCTGCGCTACGTCGGCGACGTGATCCAGGGCGATTTCGGCACCTCGGTGCTGACCTCCCGCCCGGTGCTGGAGGACATCCTGCGCGTCTTCCCGGCGACGCTGGAGCTGGCCACCGCCGCGCTGGTCGTCGGCGTTCTGCTGGGCATCCCGGCGGGGGTGATGGCCGCCGTCCATCGCGGGCGCTGGCCGGACCATCTGATCCGGGTGATCGGGCTGATCGGCCATTCCATCCCGATCTTCTGGCTGGGGCTGATGGCGCTGCTGGTCTTCTACGCGCGGCTGGACCTCGCGCCGGGGCCGGGGCGGGTGGACGTCTTCTACGAAGGGCTGGTCGATCCGGTGACCGGAGTCATCACCGTGGACGCCCTGCTGGCCGGCGAGACCGACGTGTTCTGGAACGCGCTGCACCATCTGGTGCTGCCGGCGGGCATCCTCGGCCTCTACAGCGTGGCCTACATCGCGCGCATGACGCGCAGCTTCATGCTGGATCAGCTCCGCCAGGAATACATCACGACGGCCCGCGTCAAGGGCATGTCGGAGGCGCGGGTGATCTGGCGCCACGCGCTGGGCAACATCGCGGTGCCGCTGACCACGGTGGTGGCGCTGTCCTACGCCTCGCTGCTGGAAGGGTCGGTGCTGACCGAGACGGTGTTCGCCTGGCCGGGGCTGGGGCTCTACATCACCAACTCGCTGCTGTCGGCGGACATGAACGCGGTGCTGGGCGGCACGCTGGTGGTGGGGGCGGTCTTCATCGGCCTGAACCTGCTGTCCGACCTGCTCTATCGCCTGCTGGACCCCCGTGCGAGATGAGGGGCACGATGACGCACGTTACGGAAAGTGGACTGCGGGCGTGGCTGACGGCGGAGACGCCGCAGTCCCGCGGGCAGGCCCGGCTGGGCCGGGTCTATCTCGGCTGGCTGGCCTTCTCGCGCAACCGGCTGGCGATGATCGGGCTCGGCATCGTGCTGCTGCTGGTGCTGATGGCGGCGCTGGCCCCGCTGCTCGCCCCCTACGATCCCTACACGCAGGACCTGTCGCAGCGGCTGCTGCCGCCCAGCGCGGCGCACTGGCTGGGCACCGACGCCTTCGGGAGGGACATCCTGTCGCGCATCCTCCACGGCTCCCGCCTGACCCTGATGATCGTGGCGCTGGTCGCGGTGACGGCGCCGGTGGCCGGGCTGCTGATCGGGACGGTGGCGGGCTATCTCGGCGGTTGGGTGGACGCGGTTCTGATGCGCCTCACCGACATCTTCCTGGCCTTCCCGAAGCTGATCCTGGCGCTGGCCTTCGTCTCGGCGCTGGGGCCGGGCATCGAGAACGCCATCATCGCCATCGCGATCACCAGCTGGCCGCCCTACGCCCGCATCGCGCGGGCGGAGACGATCACCATCCGCAAGAGCGATTTCATCAGCGCGGCGCGGCTCCAGGGCGCCTCGACGCCGCGGATCATCCTCGGCCATGTCGTGCCGCTCTGCGCCTCCTCGCTGATCGTGCGGGTGACGCTGGACATGGCGGGGATCATCCTGACGGCGGCTGGGCTGGGCTTCCTCGGCCTCGGCGCGCAGCCGCCGGCGCCGGAATGGGGCGCGATGATCGCCACCGGGCGGCAATATGTGCTGGAGCAGTGGTGGGTCGCCACCATGCCCGGCATCGCCATCTTCGTGGTCAGCCTGGGCTTCAACCTGCTGGGCGACGGCCTGCGCGACGTTCTGGACCCGAAAGGCCAATGACCCAAGCGCCAATGAGCGAGACACCTTTGCTGGAGGTCGAGAACCTCCGCATCTCCTTCCCCACCCGGACGGGCGTGACGCAGGCGGTGCGCGGCGTCTCCTTCACCGTCGGGCGGGAAAAGCTGGGCATCGTCGGCGAGTCGGGCTCCGGCAAATCGATGACCGGGCGGGCCATCCTGCGGCTGGTCCCGCCGCCCGGCATCGTCACCGCCGACCGGCTGAGCTTCCAGGGCGAGGACCTGCTGACCCTGCCGGAGAAGCGGCTGCGCGGCATCCGCGGGCGCCGCATCTCCATGGTCATGCAGGACCCGAAATTCTCGCTGAACCCGGTGATGACCATCGGCGCCCAGATCGCCGAGGCCTACCGCGTCCATTCCAGCGCCGGCAAGGCGGAGGCGAAGCGGCGCGCGCTGGAGATGCTGGAGGCCGTGCGCATCCGCAACCCGGAGCGCGTCTACGGCCTCTACCCGCACGAGGTGTCGGGCGGCATGGGCCAGCGCATCATGATCGCCATGATGCTGATCCCCAACCCCGACCTTCTGATCGCCGACGAACCGACCTCGGCGCTCGACGTGACGGTGCAGATGCAGGTGCTGGCGATCATGGACGAGCTGTGCTCCCGTCGCGGCATGGGGATGATCTTCGTCAGCCACGACCTGAACCTCGTGGCGTCCTTCTGCGACCGCATCCTGATCATGTACGCCGGCCGGGTGGTCGAGACCTGCTGCGCGTCGGAGCTTCACGCGGCGAAACACCCCTACACCCGCGGCCTGCTCGACAGCCTGCCGCGCTTGGACGACACGCGGGCGGAGCTGCCGGTGCTGGCGCGCGACCCGTCCTGGCTGGAGGGTATTTCCCTTTCTCCCCCCAGGGGGGAGAGGGGACATGGGGCGGAGGGCGGGCAATGATCGACGTGAAGGATCTGCGCGTCACCTTCGGCCATGGCGCCGACGCCGTGGCCGCCGTCCAGGGGGTGTCCTTCGCCGTGCGGGAGGGCGAGAGCTTCGGGCTGGTCGGCGAGTCGGGGTCGGGCAAGTCCACCGTGCTGCGCGCCGTCGTCGGGCTGAACCACGACTGGACCGGGTCCATCGCCGTGGCCGGCGCCGCGCAAAGCCGCCGCCGTGAGAAGGGCTTCTTCAAGTCCTGCCAGATGGTCTTCCAGGACCCCTACGGCTCGCTGCACCCGCGCCAGACCATCGACCGCATCCTGGCCGAGCCGATCGCCATCCACGGCTTGCGCGACGCCGACGCGCGGATCGACCGCGTGCTGCGCGACGTCGGGCTGGGGCCGCAGTTCCGCTTCCGCTACCCGCACCAGCTCTCCGGCGGGCAGCGCCAGCGCGTCGCCATCGCCCGCGCCCTGGTGCTGGAGCCGCGGGTGCTGCTGCTGGACGAGCCGACCTCGGCGCTCGACGTGTCGGTGCAGGCGGAAATCCTGAACCTTCTGAAGCGGCTGCGGGCGGAGCACGCGCTGACCTACGTGCTGGTCAGCCACAATCTGGCGGTGGTCGCCACCATGTGCGACCGGCTGGCCGTGATGAACCGGGGCCGCATCGTCGAGGAGATGGACGTCGACTCCCTGCGCCGGGGGGCGGCGCGGGAGGACTACACGCGGCAGCTCCTGCGCGCCAGCCAGGGCTACGACCGCGCGGCGGCGGACAGCTTCAAGGACTTCGCGTAGGCGGTCGGTCCGCGTCCGGGGTCAGTTGGCGTCCGGGGTCAGTCCGCATCCGGGGCTTGCGGGGCGGGCCGGGCGGCCAGCGCATCGGCCCGGGCCTGGAGCTTGGCCAGCAGGCCGTCGAGCTGGCCCATCTCCTCCTCCGTCAGGGCGCCGGTCAGCTCCCGCTCGTAGGCCAGGGCGAGGGGGACGATCTCCGTGTAGATCGCCAGCGCCTTGGCCGTCAGGGTCAGCTGCGCCTTGCGGCGGTCGGTGGCGCCCGATTCGCGCAGGATCAGCGCCGAATCGAGCATCCGGCTGATCGCCCGGCTGACCTGCACCTTGTCCATGGCGGTGCGCTGGGCGATCTCCCCCGCGCTCAGCGTCTCGCCGCCGCCCAGCACGGCGATGACCCGCCATTCCGGGATGGTGATGCCGAATCGCTTCTCGTACAGCTTCGCCACCGTGTGGCTGACCGTGTTGGACAGCACCGACAGGCGGTAGGGCAGGAAGCGGGTCAGATGCAGCAGCGGCGCGGCGGAATCGGCGCCGGAACGCTTGCGGCGGGGGGAGGCCATGGGGTGTCGCGCCTTATCGGAATGCGGGAACCGGGTGCCGGTTTCTCCATCCTGCCCCGGAAATTGGCGGACGCAACCGTTTCAGATAAAAATTTTCAAACCGCTTCAGCGGTTGACGATCAGCGCCACGCCCAGCACCGCGACGATGGCGCCCGCCCAGGCGCCGGCTCCCGGACGCTGGCGGGTCAAGACCCACAGCATCGGCAGGATCAGCACCGGGCTGGTGGCCGACAGGGTGGCGACCACGCCGGCGTTGCCGTGGGCCAGCCCGATCAGCAGAAGCGTCATCCCCAGCCCCAGCCCGATGAAGCCGTTCACCACCACCTGGGCGAAGATGCGCGGCGTCAGGCCGGGGCCGAAGCCGAAGCGCTGGCCGGGCAGCAGCCCGCCCGCGAACAGCAGCAGCCCCGACATGCCGACGCGCACCGCCGCCGCCGCGATGGGGTCGGCGCCCGCCGCCATCACCGGACGGGCGATGACCGATCCGGCGGCTTGGCAGACGGCCGCGATCAGGCAGGCGCAGACGCCGGTCAGCAGGCGCCCGCGGACGGATTCCCAATCATGAGGAACGCCGCCGTTGCCGGTGGCGGCGGGGCTGGCGCGGAAGAAGATCGCCAGCATCACCCCGGCGGTGACCAGCGCGATGCCGATCGCCGTCCACGGCCCCAGCGCCTCCCCCAGCACGGCCCAGGCGAGGAGCGCGGTGATCGGCGCGTTGGTGGCGTAGATCACCGAGTTGCGGCGCGGCCCGATGCGCCCCAGCGCCCAGAACAGCGCGGTGTCGCCCATCACGATGCCGACCGCGCCGGACAGCGCCAGGATCGCGGCGCCCTGCAGGTCGAGCGTCTGCCAGCCACCGAGCAGCGTCGTGGCCAGCGCCGTGCCGACGAAGACGATGCTCATGCGCAGGCGGTTGAAGGCGACCGAGCCGATGGCCCGCACCGGGCCGATGGCGATCAGACCGCTGGCCGCCCAGCAGAGCGCGGCCCCCAGGGCGGCGAGGTTGGCGGTCAGCATGGCGGGAGCTTCGAAAGGGCGGGGTGGGGCGCGGGGTGGGGCATCGTGCCCGCACCCTATCCGGAACCCGGCCGCGGCGATAGTGCGGCGGTGGCATGGCGGGAGAGTGGGGCGGGGGTGTGGTGTGGCCGGCCGCCTACTGCACCACGATCCGCCGCACCACGGCCTTGGTGGCGCGGGCCAGATCCGCCGGGGCCAGGGCGATCTGCAGACCGCGGCGCCCGCCGTTGACGACGATCTCCGGCAGGCTCTCGGCGCTGGAATCGATGAAGGTGGGCAGGGCCTTGCGCTGGCCGAGCGGGCTGATGCCGCCGACCATGTAGCCGGTGGTGCGCTCCGCCAGGGCGGGGTCGGCGAGATCGGCCTTTTTCGCCCCGGCGGCGGCGGCCAGCGCCTTCAGGTCGAGCTTCGCCGCGACGGGGATGACGACGCAGGCCAGCGCCTTCGGTTCCAGCTGGACGATCAGCGTCTTGTAGACCACCGCCGGGTCCAGCCCCATGGCGGCCGCGGCGTGCAGGCCGATGGCGTCCGCCGAGGGGTCGTACTCATACTCCATCAGGCGGTGGGCAATCCCCGCCGCCTTCGCCGCGTTCACCGCCGGTGTGACCTTCGCCGCCATGATGATCCTGCTCTCCCGGGCGCGGATTCGCCCTTGCGTGCCGGGACCTTAGCAGAGCGCTGCGGCGAGGGGGAGAGGGTGGCGGGGGGAGGGGCGCCGTGCCGCGGTGCACCCCTTTCGACGACGCAATTTTGCCCAAATTGCGCCTGTGTTCATGCCAACGCGCCTTGGACAGACGGGCCGCCTGCCGCGATTCTGACCGCCGGCCCGCGTCCCGGTCGGAGAGTTGGAGAATCATGGTCCCACGCACGCTGCTCGTCGTCGATGACGATCCGACCCTGGAAGGCCGGGTTCAGGATGCGCTGCCGGTGTGCCGGATCGTCGCCGCGGGCGGCGTGACGGACGCGCTGGAGGCGGTGCGGGCGCACCGGCCGCCGGTGGTGGCCTTGTCGGTCGATCTGGCCCAGCTGACCGAATCGCCGAACGGAGGCGGCGACGGTCTGGACGCCCTGTCGCTGATCCTGGGCGAGGCGCCGTCTATCAAGGTCATCGCGCTCGCCCCGCGCGACCAGCGGGTGCTGGCGGTGCGCGCGGTGGCCCGCGGCGCCCACGAGGTGTGCGGCAAGCCGATCGACGCGCAGGAGCTGGCCGGGGTGGTGCAGCGCGCCTTCCAGCGCGCCGACCTGGAGCTGGAAGGGCGCCGGCTGGCCATCGGGGACGCGCCGCCGACCCTGCGCGTCCTGCGCGACGAGACGGAACGGCGCGCCCTGCTCGATTCGCTGGCCCGCTCCGGCGGCAACCTGTCGGCGACGGCGCGCCTTCTGGGGGTCAGCCGCCCGACGCTCTACAGCCTGCTGCGTCAGCACGGCATCCGCGCCGATTAGCGCGGGCTTGGCTCACTCCGCGCGCGAGCCGGGGTTGCCGATCATCGACAGGAACTCGCGCCGGGTCGACGGGTCGCTGCGGAAGGCGCCCAGCATCCGGCTGGTCACCATGGTGACTCCGGTCTTGTGCACACCGCGGGTGGTCATGCACTGGTGCTGCGCCTCGATCACCACGGCGACGCCTTCGGGCTGGAGCACCTGATCGATGGCGTTGGCGATCTGCGCCGTCATCTTCTCCTGGATTTGCAGGCGCTTGGCGTAGGCCTCGACGAGCCGCGCCAGCTTGGAGATGCCGACCACGCGGTTGCGGGGCAGATAGGCGACGTGGGCCTTGCCGATGATCGGCACCATGTGGTGCTCGCAGTAGGACTCCAGCCGGATGTCGCGCAGGACGACCATCTCGTCGTAGCCGTCGGTCTCCTCGAAGGTGCGCTTGAGGATGTCCTCGGGATCGACGGCGTAGCCGGCAAAGAACTCCTCGTAGGAGCGGACCACCCGGTCGGGCGTGCCGACCAGACCCTCGCGCGACGGGTCGTCGCCGGCCCAGCGGATCAGCGTGCGGACGGCCTCCTCGGCTTCGGCGCGGGTGGGGCGCGCGGTCGTGCCGTGGTTGGTGTCGGCCGGGTGGCCGGGGCCGCGAAGAATGTTGTCGGCTTGCGGGGTCTTGGGAGCCGTCACGGGACGAAGCCTTTCAATTCCTGGTCCAACAGGTCCGGGTCACACGAGGGCCGGCGCCATGGCATCCAATGCCGGAGCCGGCTGGTCAGGTATGGATACGGCCCGCCGCTTGCCTGGATCACCGGGATTTTCGAAAAAGTTCGGCAGGCAGCGGGGAGGAGTATGGCGCAAGTGGGATCGCACGCCCCACAATCAAGGCGCCGTATTCGGCCATTCGGCCCGCCCTGCGGCGATTGGCTGCACGCGCCGGACGGCCTCCCGACGGCCGCCGCCGCGCGGATGGCGTCAGTTCAGCTGGCGGGGCTGGTGCGGGCTGTCCAGCGAGAAGGCGGGAACCGCCACGTCGAAGGCCTCGCCGCCGCCCGTCTCGAACCGGTAGGAGCCGACCATGATGCCGGATGGCGTGGGAAGCGGCGTTCCGCTGGTGTATTCGAAGCTTCCCCCGGGCTCCAGCACCGGCTGTTCGCCCACCACCCCCGGCCCGCGGACCTCCTGGACGCGCCCCAGCGCGTCGGTGATGTGCCAATAGCGTGTGCGCAGCCGGACGGTTTCCTGGCCTTCGTTCTCGATCCGGACGTGATAGGCCCAGACATAGCGGCTTTCGGCGGGCATGGACTGCTCGTCGAGAAAGACCGGCTGGACGGTGACGCGGATCGCGCGGGTGACTTTCGTGTACATGGCGGCACTCCCGGCCCAGAGAATAGTGGCGGGGGAAAGCGCCTGTCCAGTGGTGGAGCGGATGATTCCCCCTCCGGACGCCCCGAAGCGTCGGGAGGGGGGGCCGTGGCGATGCATGCAGGACACACCGGGAAGCCATGCGCAACGGGCCGGTTCCGGCCCTTTCACGATCGCTTGAACCCCCTGTCCGCTGGTGATATATGCGAGGTCCCTGCAACGGCCGAAGAGCCTTGCCCATGTCTCGTCCGCACAGCATCAGCATCCGACGACGACGCCACGCCGCGCTGCGCGCGGTTGCGGCCGTCCTTGGGTCGCGTGCGGACGCTTCGGGTCTCCGCCGGCACTGATCCGGCGCTCCCCCGGCGCGGCGGCGCGATCCGCCTCCGACCACAGTCCTTCTGCCGGGAAGCCCCCTGACATGATGATCTCCCTGGAAGAGCCGCGGCACGACGCGGCGATCGAAGCCCTGCTCGACCGGTCCTTCGGCCCGGATCGTTTCAAGAAGACCGCCTACAAGCTGCGGGAGGGCGTCGCCCCGATCCCGGAACTCGGTTTCGTCGCCATCGAGCATGACGAGCTGGGGAACGAGATCCTGGAGGGCACGATCCGCTACTGGCCGGTGACCATCGGCGGCACCGTGCCGGCGCTTCTGCTCGGCCCGATCGCCGTGTCGGACCGGCTGCAGGGCGGCGGGCTCGGCAGCAAGCTGATCCGGATGAGCCTGAACAAGGCGGCGGCGCTGGGCCACCGGGCGGTGATCCTGGTCGGTGATGCGCCCTATTACGCGCGGTTCGGCTTCACGCGGGAGCTGACGCTGGACATGTCGCTGCCGGGTCCGGTGGATCTCGACCGCTTCCTGGGGCTGGAGCTGGTTCCCGGCGCCTTGGCCGGTGCCGCCGGCATGGTGACCGCCCCGGCGGCGGACGAGGGCTATGGAGTGCCCGCGAACGAGGACGCGCGGCCGGCGGCCGGCGGCACCGCCTTGTTTCCGCGACTGATCTCGCCTCTGGTGTCGGTTTTCGCTGCCTCCCCGCGGGAACTTGCCGAATCCCGCCTGTGGCATGCTCGAACCGCTTGAAAGCGGCGAAAGCGTCGCCTATAAACATGCGGCGCGCGGGTGTAGCTCAATGGTAGAGCAGAAGCTTCCCAAGCTTACGACGAGGGTTCGATTCCCTTCACCCGCTCCAACATCTCCTTGAAAATTAGGAACCTGCTGAAGCCCTGACGTTCAGGGCGCACAGGCGTTCGGGATGGCCGCGGACACTGGTCCGGCGGCCTTGTTCCCTTTTCTGAAGCCGGTGTTTACCGGTGCTTGCCGTTGTTGGAGGTCAGGGCGCCCACCGCGGCACCGGCGGCGCCACCAATCACGCCGCCCATCACGGCGCTGCCCCCCGTGAGGGCGCCGACCGCGGCACCGCCCGCGGCACCGATGGCGCCACCCGACAGCGTGCGCTGTTCGCGGTGGCTGAGGTTCGAGCAGCCCGCCAGGACAAGGCCGCCAACCACGATCACTGCCAGTTTCTTCACCATGATCCTACCCGTTTTCTTCCCTGCATTCTTGGGCGCCACCAGCCCGAGAGGCCGGCGGCCAAGCCTGCGCTTGCGACGCATGCTTACGGAATGAACACGCGTCTGCGTGTGACTATTCCGGGGCAGAAAGCCATTCTGCTCATCCCTAAGAGGGTGAGATGGCTTTCCCGTTCCTTTCCCTAAGATGGGCGCTCAGAGCCGCTCAGCAAAGCCGATGGAAACGGCGCGTCGGCACCAAGGGAAAACTATAATGAAATTCTGGTTATTGTTTGTTTACCATCATGCCGCGTCGAAACGTTGCACTGAATTGGGAGCGTTTCCCCTTTACATCATCAAGGTTGCATGGAAGGTTCAGTGTCCTAACGACCTGCGTCGCACGGTAGGCGCAGGCTCATCGGAAACGTCCCAGGATGCCCACCATGCTGCATCTTTCCAGGCCGCAGGCCCTTGCCGTCCTCCCGGCGAGCCGTCCGAGTGATCGCCGCGAACGGCACCCGCTGCAGCCGGTCCGTGTCCATCCTTGCGCGCCGGCCTTCGAGCGTTCGGATGCGGCGATTCATCCCGCCGTTCCGGCAGCGGTGCCGGCGGTTGCCCAATCCACGGCCCGGACCCGCCCGGCTTTCGATGAAGAGCCGCTGGCCCGAGTCATCCACATGGCGACGACCGGCGTGTGGGTGGTGAAGCGCCAGGGCCGGATGCTTGAAATCGAGGGACGGCTGCACTGGAGTTGCCCGCGCTCGCTCGCGTCGGATGCCGAGCGCGCCGGGGTCGCCCTGTCCGATCTGGTCATGAACACAGGCCGCCAGTCCTGATCCGGCCGTAAAAGGAGCGGTAAAAAGGAAAAGCGGTGCGAAAAAGGAAAGAGCGGCGCCCGCAAGCGCCGCTCTTTCCCATGTTCCGGTCCGGAAGGGAGGCGTGTCAACGCTCCATGGTCACGGCCTTGATGGTCTCGACGCGAATCTCCTCGGTCAACCGCTCCTTGTAGGCGGCGAACTCCGGGGTGGTCTTGACCTTGTAGGAGCGGGGGTGCGGCAGATCGATGGGGATGTCGCACTTGATGCGGCCGGGGCGGGCCGACATCACCACCACGCGGCTGGCCATGAAGATGGCCTCGTCGATGTCGTGGGTGACGAACATCACCGTCTTGCGGTCGGCCTCCCAGATGCCCAGCAGCAGTTCCTGCATCAGCTCGCGCGTCTGGTGGTCCAGCGCGCCGAACGGCTCGTCGAGCAGCAGCATCTTCGGGTCGTTGGCCAGCGCCCGGGCCAGCGCGGTGCGCTGCTGCATGCCGCCGGACAGCTGGGCGGGGTGGTGGTTCTCGAAGCCCTTCAGCCCGACCTGGGCCAGGAAGCGGTCGGCGATCGCCAACTGCTCCGCCCGCGGCAGGCCGCGCTCGCGCAGGCCGAAGCAGACGTTGTCGCGCACGGTCAGCCAGGGGAACAGGGTGTAGGACTGGAAGACCATGCCGCGGTCGGGGCCGGGGCCGGACACCGCCTTGCCCTCCAGCAGCACCTCGCCGGCGGTGGGGGTTTCCAGACCGGCGACGATCCGCAGCAGCGTGGACTTGCCGCAGCCCGACGGTCCCAGGATGGTGATGAAGTCGTTGTCGGCGACCTCCAGGCTCGTCGGCACCAGCGCGCGGGTGGGCGCCGTGTTGTTGCGGCTGGGGAAGGTCTTCTCGACGTTGCGGATGGACAGCTTGCTCATGGCCGGCGCTTATCGTCCTTTGGCCCACGGGAAGAGACGGGCGTTGAGCGCCCGGAACAGCAGGTCGGTGATCAGGCCGATCACGCCGATGACGAAGATGCCGAAGATCATCTGGCCGGTGTCGAGAAAGCGCTGGGCGTCGATGATCATGTGGCCGATGCCGCGCGACGCGCCCACCAACTCCGCGACGATCACGTAGGTCCAGGCCCAGCCGAGCACGAGGCGCAGCGCCTCGAAGATCTGCGGTGAGGCGGCGGGCAGCAGGACGCGCAGCACCACGCCGTCGCGCTTGGCGCCCAGCGTGTAGGCGGCCTCCACCAGATCGGTGCGGATGCCCGACACGATGACCGTCACCATGATGACGAGCTGGAAGACCGAGCCGATGAAGATGACCAGGATCTTCTGCAGCTCGCCCACGCCCGCCCACAGGATCAGCAGCGGGATGAAGGCCGAGGCCGGCAGGTAGCGGGCGAAGGACACGAAGGCCTCGAAGAAGGCCTCCACCGGCTTGAAGGCCCCCATCAGGATGCCCAGCGGCACCGCCAGCGCGGCGGCCATGACGAAGCCGGCGAAGACGCGCCAGACCGTGACGGCGATGTCCTCGGCGAAGCCGAACTCCCGGAACAGCGCGATGCCCGCCGTCAGCGTGTCGCCGGGCGAGGCCAGGAACAGCGGCTTCACGAAGCCGCCGTAGGTGGCGATGCCCCAGCCCAGGAAGAACAGCACGAAACAGGCGATGCCCAGCACCGTGCGCAGCGCCGGAGCGACCGGCTTCAGCGGAGTGAAGAGGGGGGACATGGGATTGGTGGACCGTTGTCGGTGTGTTGGAGGCGCTTGCCCCCACCCCGGCCCTCCCCCGCTGTCGCAGGGGAGGGAGTTTTGTCCCCTCCCCCGCCCAGCGGGGGAGGGTTAGGGTGGGGGCAACGGCAGCAGAAACGTACCGTCTTACTTCACGAAGGACGTGTCGGTCATGCTGTCCAGGCTCGGCGGGGCCTTGCGGATCAGCTTGGCCTCCAGCATCACGTCCTGGACCTCCTTGATGAAGGTCGGCATCGTCTTGGTCAGATACTCGACGTTGCCGGCCTTGTCGTACCAGAGCACGGTCTTGGCGGAGCTGGCGAACTGTTCCGGCGTCTGGTTGACGTCGCGGGCCATGATCTCGAAGGCCTTCTTCTCGTCCTGCTTGATCGCGTCCAGCGCCTCGAACCAGCTGTCGACGAAGGCCTTCACGACCTTCGGGTTCTTCTGGATGTAGTCGGGCTGGAAGGCCAGCGTGTCGATGATGACGCCCGGCGTCTGGTCCGACGTGACGATGATCTTGCCGTTGGCCTCGCGCACCTTGGACAGGTACGGCTCATAGGTCACGGCGGCGTCGAACTGGCCGGCGACGAAGGCGTTGGCGGCGTCGGACGGCTGGAGGTTGACGGTCTGCACCTCGCCGATCGACAGGCCGTTCTTCTTCAGCACATAGGCCAGCCAGAACTGCGGCACGCCGCCATACTGCACGGCCACCTGCTTGCCCTTCAGGTCGGCGAGGCTGTTGACCGCGTCGCGCACGACGATGCCGTCGCCGCCGTGCGAGCTGTCGAGCACCAGCACCTGGGTCACGTCCACGCCGGAGGAGGCGTAGAGCAGGTGCGTGTCCACCGTGGTGGTGATCGCCTGCACCTCGCCCGCCGCCATCGCCTGGTGGCGGTTGGAGGTCGGCATCTTCTTGATCTCGACCTCGATGCCGTTCTTCTTGAAGATGCCGGTTTCCTTGGCCAGCGTGATCGGCGCGAAGCCGGTCCAGCCGCTCATCGCCACGGTCACCTTGGTCTGCGCCGAGGCCGAAACCGCGCACAGCCCGGCGACGGCCGCCGCCAGGGCTCCGGCCATCCACGACGTCTTCCTCATGATCCCCCGCTCCCGGTTCTGAAGGTGTCTTTTGATCGCGCCGGGCGGCGGCCCGCCGCCCACGCATCCGTGTGCCGCATTGTGCACGCCGGCGGGGTGGGTGGGAAGGGATGGGCACCGCCTTGGCCGCAGACCTGACCTTCGTCGGATGGTGCGAATGGAAGCCATTGCAACCAAAGGCTTATTGGGATGCTTGCGTGCCCAATCCATATACCAACTGAACAAACCGCGACGGGTGTATGCCGTTCTTTTGGGCACCACAGAGGGGAGGCCGGACAGGATGCGCTCCATGGACCCGATGAACCCGCCGATGAACGCGACGGACCGCCAGCGGACGCTGGACTATTTCGAACGACTCGGCCGGGACAAGGTGCGTCTGTACAGCGCCATCGACTGCGATCGTTACCTGGGCGGCTGGCAGGTGCGCGAGCTGGCCGACCAGTGGCTGGACGAGAAGGCCGCCGAGGAGCGCCCGCTGCCGCTGTGGCGGCGGATCGTCCGTCGGCGCTGACGCCGCCGCGCTTTCCCTCCGTTCACGCGGCCCCGGCGTTCGCCATCATCTTGCGCAGGTCGTTGGGGAAGACCGGCTTGTGCAGGATGCTGAAGCCCTTGCGGCGGGCCTCGTCCAGCCGTTCCGGGGCGGTGTCGCCGGTCAGGATGATGCCCGGCACGTCCTTGCCGACCAGCCCCTGCACCGCGGCCAGCGCTTCCGGACCGGTCCGCCCCTGCTGGAGCTGGTAGTCGGCCAGCACGATCTGCGGGCGGCGCCCGTCGGCGCGCAGCCGTTCCAGCGCCTGATCCCCCGAGCGCGCGGTCAGCACGCTGTAGCCCCAGCCCTCCAGCATCGCCTTCAGGCCGAGCAGGATGATCGCCTCGTCGTCGATGACCAGCACCATGCCCTTGGTCGCGCAGTCGTTGGCGGCCTGCCGGAAGAGGTCCATGGCGGGCGGGGCGGCGGCGGCACGGGGCTTCTCCACGACGACGCGCGGCATCTCCACCGAGAAGACGGAGCCGATCCCCTCCTTCGAGCGCACGCGCACGCGGTGGTCGAGCAGTTTCGACAGGCGCTTGACGATGGCGAGGCCGAGGCCCAGGCCGCGGTCGCCGCTGCCCTGGATCTGGGTGAACTCCTCGAAAATGTCCTCCAGCCGGTCGGCGGGGATGCCGACGCCGCTGTCCCACACCTCGACGCGCAGCCGGTCGGGACCGCTGCGGCGGCAGCCGATCAGGATGCGGCCCTGGCGGGTGTAGCGCAGCGCGTTCTCGATCAGGTTGCGCAGGATGCGCTCCAGATGCGACGGATCGGTGCGCACCCAGGCCCGCGTCGGGACGGCGCGCAGTTCCAGCCCCTTCTGGGCGGCGCGCGGCGCGTATTCGGCAACCAGACGGCCCAGGACCTGCCCCAGCCGGACCTCCACCGGGTTGGCGGCGATCTTGCCGGATTCCAGCCGCGACATGTCGAGCAGACCGTCCAGCAGACCCTTCAGCGTGTCCAGCGCCTGACGCATGTTGTCGAGCAGCGGCAGGCTGGGGTGGCCCTGCAGACGGTCGCCCAGGGCGGCGGCGAAGAGGTAGAGCGACTGCACGGGCTGGCGCAGGTCGTGGCTGGCGACGGCCAGGAACTTGGACTTGCCGACGGCGGCGTGCTCCGCCTCCTCCCGCGCGCGGCGCAGGTCGGCCTCGGCCTGCTTGCGGCCGGTCACATCCACGGCGGCGCAGGTGATGCCGGCCAGCGTGCCGTCCGGGCCGCGCAGCGGGTCGATGGTCATGTCGTAGAAATGGTCCTGCCCGGCGAGGCGGATGCGGACCTCCTCGCGGACGCCCTCGCCGGTCTCCAGCGCCCGGCGCTTGATGGCGGTCAGGGCTTCGGCGTCGGCGGCGTCCTCGAACACTTCGACGTCGGTCTTGCCGACGACGCGCTCCGCCGTGAAGCCGAGGGCCGGGTTGTGCATCCAGGTGTAGCGCAGGGCGCAATCCTGGTTGAACACCACGACGCCGGAGTTGCGCAGCGCCGTGCGGAAGCGCTCGTTGGCGACGCGCAGCGCCTCCTCGGTGGACTTGCGCTCGGTGATGTCGATGCCCGAGACGATCAGGTGGGTGATCCGCCCGTCGCTTCCGTGCATCGGGGTGACCCGCATCTCCATGATCGCCGCGCGATCCCCGGCGATGCGCACCGGCGCGTCGAAGCGTGTGGAGTCGCCGTGGGCGGCGCGTTCCACCGCGTCGCGCAGGCGCTCGCCCGCGGCGCCGGCGAAGGCGCGCCGGCAGGCCTCGTGGAAGGGGTGGCCGACGATCTGCTCGACCGGCAGGCCGGACGCCTGGACGGCGGTCTGGTTGACCTGGAGCACGTCGCCCGCCGGGCTCAGCACGCCGACGAAGGTCGGCAGCGCGTCCAGCACGGCGCGCAGATGCTCCTCCGAGCCGCGCAGCGCGCGCTCGCGGGCCTCCAGCGTCTCGGCCATGGCGTCGAAGGCGCGGCCGAGCTGGCCGATCTCCGACTTGCGGTCCACCAGACCGGCCCGCGCGCTGGAGTTGCCGGCGCTCCACCCCTGGGTGGCGCGGATCAGCGCTTCGACCGGGCGGCGGATGAACAGGGTGCCGCCGATCCAGGCGGCCAGGATGGCGACCAGCAGCCCGGTCAGCGTCATCAGCAGGCCCTGGCGGGTGGCGCGGTCGATGGTGCCGGCCACGGCGGTGTGGTCGAGCCCGACGCTGATGAACAGGTCGCGCGTGCCCTGGCGGGACGGCGAATAGGCCAGCACCCGCGCCACCCCGTCCATCCCGGGCAGGGTGGTGACTCCGCCGCGCGTTTCGCCCAGCAGGTTCAGATAGGGTTGCGGCACGCGCTCGCCGCGCTGGGCGATGCCGTTGGGCAGCTTGACCAGGATGGTGCCGTTGCGGTCGGTGACCAGCAGGCTGGCGTTCTCGGGCAGGGGGCGCGCCGCGAAGTTGGTGGCCAGCCAGGGCAGGTCGAGGCCGAGCGTCACCACCCCGGCGACGGCGCCGGCCTCGTCGCGGAAGGGCACCGCGAAGGGCAGCATGGCGGTGCCGGGTTCCGCCGCCGGACCGGGAGTCGTCCATTCGCCGACGATGAACCGCCCCTCCTCCAGCGCGCGGCGGACATAGGGGCGCTGGGCGTTGGGAAGGCCGGCGGCGGCGGGCGCGCCGTCGGGCGTGGCGCTGCACAGGACGGCGCCGTCGCGGTCGAGGACGGACAGGTTGCGGTATTCGGGGGCGCGTTGGGCGAGCCGGATCAGATGGGCCTGGCACTGGGCGAAGTCGCCGGACCGCAGGGTGGCGGATTCCGCGATGGAGGTGACCATCAGCCGCGCGCCGTCGACGATCCGCGCCTGCTCCCCCTCGACCAGATGCAGCAGCCGCTCGGCCTGTGCCGCGACTTCCTCGGCGCGCTCCGCACGGAACTGGAACACGCTGTAGGCCTGGATGCCCAGGGCCGGCAGGACGGCCAGAAGCACCAGCAGGAAAAGGCGGGCCAGCAAGGTCATCGTGTCACAGGCTCCCATCGGGCGGGAAAGCGGCCGGAACCAAAAGTCCGCTATCGTTTCGCCTGTGTTCCGAATAACCTTTGCATGGTTAAATCGCAGTTAATGGGCGGGATTTATTTTCTTTGAGATCGGCAACCTGCGGGATTTTTGCTGGAAATAAAGGGGTAGGTGGAGTGATGAAGTTGGGATTTACTTCTGTATTTCTCCTAAAATTTTAGGATTTCACTTCATCGAACGGGTTAATCACCACCTCTTTCGATCGGCGGGCGGGTGGGGGCGGCGCCGGATGCCTTCGGGGGAAAGGCACCCGGTTGCGTCGCCGCGGATCAGACCAGCGTGTCCACGCCTTGCGAACCGCGGGGAGCCAGCGAGGAGAAGGCCTTCTGCGCGCCCGACAGGTCGCCCGACTGAAGCGCGCCGCTCATGCTTTGCAGGGCCGTCTTGAACAGGTCGGCCACCGACGAGGACGAGGATGTGGACGACGTGGCGCTGTCGTCCGCATTCTCCTGCAGGAAGGAGAGCAGGGACGAGACGGACTCCTGCGCGCCCGACAGGTCGCCGGATTGCAGCGCCTGCGACAGGCTGCCCATGGCGTCCTTCATCTCGTCCGGCGGACCGCCGGCGCCGCCCGGCGGCGGACCGGGAGGCGGGCCACCCGCGCCGCCGGGGCCGCCCGGTCCCTGGGCTCCCTTCGGACCGTTCGCCGCGAAGGCCTGCTGGACCTGCGAGACGTCGCCCGTCTCCAGCGCCTCGCCCACGGCGGTCAGCATCTTGTTGAGGGGAGAGTTGGCGTCGGACGCCGAACCGCTCCGGCTTTGCAGCTTGGACAGCGAGTCATAGGCGCTCTGGATCGAATCGAGGTCGCCGGATTTGACGGCGTCCTTCAACTGATGCATGCCGTCGCGGATGTCCTTGCCCGGTCCGGCGGCCCGCTGCTGGGCGATGCCGGACGCGGCCGATGACGTCACGCTTGAGATGGACATGGCGGTCTCCTTCGTCCTGTGCCGTTCTCCGCCGCGCGGACGGAGTTCGGCCTTGACGGGATGGGTTGCGGATGCCGGATTCGACGCGCGCCGGTGGCGACTCCTGCGCGGCGTCCTGCAAATAATTCCGCGCGGCCGTTCCGTGGGGAATTTCCCTGGGATCGTCGTCGCTGGTTGCGCAACCTGTGGTAAATTGGGGTGTGTGGCGCTCCCGGGCCGGATCACCCGCTTTCAGCGGAGGACGGGCGTGCTACAGTGCACGCCCCGCCGATCCGGAAGATCCACTTGCCGTCGAAGTCCCACCATCGTCCGCTGGTCCTTCTGGTGCTGGCCGCGTTGCTGCCGCTGGTTGCCCTGTCGGCGGCTTTCGGCGGCGCCTGGCTGCGGGGGCAGCAAAGCGCGATGGAGTCCAACGCCGTCTCCCTGGTGGACCGCATGTCGGCCCTGGTGGACCGCGAGCTGTCCGCGCAGATGGACGCGCTGAAGGCGGTGGCGGCGTCGCCCCTGCTGGACGGTCTGGCCGCGGGCCGCGAGGTCGATGCCGTGGCCTTCTTCGAATACGCCGAACGGGTGCAGGGCGCGCTTCCCCTGTGGTCGACCATCGTCCTCAGCGATGTCGAGGGGAACCGGCTGGTCGACGCCCCCTTCCTGGTGGGCGGCGTCCGGGGCAGGGTGCTGGACATGGACAGCCACCGGCGCGTGGTGGAGACGGGCAAGCCGGTGGTCGGCACGATCCTGCGCGGCCCGCGCGGCGTCCACGCCTTCCCCATCCGCGTTCCGGTGACGCGCAACGGCGTGACGGTCGCCGTCCTGTCGGCGGTGGTTATGCCGGAGGGATTCCAGAGCCTGCTGTTCGGCAACAGCCTGCCGCCGGGCTGGATCGCCGCCGTCATCGACGCCGAAGGGCGTCTGGTGGCGCGGGCCGGCGGCGCCCCGAACCTGATCGGACGCCACGCCAGCGAAACCGCGCTCCACGCCCGCCGCACCGCCGGAAGCGGCGTTTACGACGGGGTGAGCCTGGAGGGCGCGCCGACCGTGGTCGCCTTCCGCAAGCTTCACGACTATGGATGGTCGGTCCATTTCGCGATGCCGCGGGACGCCTATCGGGCGCCGGTCTCCAACGCGCTGTGGCTGGCCGGGGCGGGGGCGCTGGCCAGCCTGCTGATGGCGGGCGCCTTCCTCTGGCTCCTCGTCCGCGAATTGCGGCTGCGCCGCCGCCAGGAGGCGGCGCGGGAGGAAAGCCTGCGGCTGGAGTCCCTGGGCCGCATGACCGGCGGCGTCGCCCACGACATCGCCAATCTGCTGACCGTCGTGATGAGCGGCATCGCCGTCATCCGCAGCCGCCCCAACGACCCGGACCGCATCACCCGCGTGCTGCCCGAGATCGAGGGGGCGGTGACGCGCGGGCAGGCGCTGATGCGGCAGATGGCCGCCTTCGGCCGCCGCAGCGTCTACGAGCCGGTGCCCTTCCGCCTGCAGGACCGCAAGGCGGCGCTGGAGGCCCTGCTGGCGCGCTCCGCCGGCAGCGCGGTGGACACCGCCCTGATCGTTCCGGACAGCCTCTGGCCGATCATCGCCGATCCGGACGCCATGGAGGTGGCGCTGCTCAATCTGGCGGTGAACGCGCGCGACGCCATGCCGGACGGCGGCACGCTGACCGTCATGGCGGAAAACCGGAGCCTGCCGGGCCGGCGGGGCGACGACACCGGGCTGACCGGCGATTTCGTCGCGCTGGCCGTCCGCGACACCGGAACCGGCATCCCGCCGGAGCATCTGCGCCGAATCTTCGAGCCCTTCTTCACGACCAAGCCGGACGGGAAGGGGACCGGGCTGGGGCTCAGCCAGGTCTTCGGCTTTGCCCGGCAATCGGGCGGGACGGTCACGGTGACCAGCACCGTCGGCGCCGGCACCACCATGACGCTCTATCTGCCGCGGGCGGCGACGGGTCGGGATCCCGGCTGAGAGCCGGCGGCGATCATGGTGGTGGAACCGCCATGCCGGGCGCCGTGTTGAACGGGCGCCATGGACACCACATTCCGCACGCCCCCCCATTCCACCACGACGGACGGCGCCCCGCGCACGGTCGGCGTGGAGGTCGAGTTCGCCAACCTCGACGCCCCCTCCGCGGCGGCGGTGGTGCACCGCCTGTACGGCGGCGCGCTGGAACCGGAGGACCCGCACCGCTGCCGGGTGACCGGCACGCGGCTTGGCGACTTCTCGGTGGAGCTGGACATGCGCTCCGCCCATCCCGGCAAGGCGCAGGACGGCGAGCCCGGAGCCGCGGACATGTCGGTCGACAAGACGGTCGGCAAGGCGGTGGCCAAGGCGGTTGACGGCATGGTGGAGGCGCTGCGGCCCTGGTGGGGCAACATCGGCAGCCTCGTCATGCCCTTCGAGATCGCCGCCCCGCCCATTCCCATCGCCCGGCTGGCCGAGCTGGAGCCCCTGTTCGCCGCCCTGAGCGCCCAGGGGGCCGCCGGCACGGGCGCCAGCCCGCTGTTCGCCTTCGGCCTGCACCTGAACCCGCAGGTGGCGCGCACCGACGGGGAGTATGTGCTGGACCATCTGAAGGCCTTCCTCCTGCTCGCCCCCTGGCTGCGCCGCGAGATCCGCGTGGACCCGACCCGGCGCCTGACCGGCTTCATCGCCGCCTTCCCGGTGGAGTACGCGGTGAAGGTCGTCGATCCCGCCTACCGTCCGGACCTCGACGGGCTGATCGGCGACTATCTGGAGGCCAACCCGACCCGCAACCGCGAACTGGACCTCTTCCCGCTGTTCGCCCATCTCGCCCCGGAGACGATGGCGGCCAAGCTGAGCGACCCGCATGTGCGGCCCCGCCCGACCTTCCATTACCGCCTGCCGAACGCCCGGCTGGGCGATCCGGACTGGTGCCTGGCCCAGGACTGGAACCGCTGGGTGGCGGTGGAGGAGCTGGCGGCGGACCGCGACCGGCTCGACGCGCTGGGGGCGGACTTCCGCGCCTTCGCCGCGCGCCAGGCGCTGGACGGCTGGGCCGCCGAGGCGGGCCGGCGGCTCGCCGTCTGACGGGGGCGACATGGCCGCCTTCATCGCACGGGGTCGCCCCCTGATCGGAGTCACCGCGTCGGTGCATGGCAGCCGCATCGCCTGGTGGGCGAACCGTCTGGCGCTGCGCCGCGCCGGGGCGCGGGCGGTGCGCATCACGGCGCGCGACCCCTTTCCCATCGAGCGGCTGGACGGGCTGGTGGTCGGCGGCGGCGACGACATCGACGCCGCCCTCTACGGCGAGACGGCCCGCCCGAAGATGCGCATCGACCCGGAGCGCGACCGGCTGGAGCTGTGCGCGCTGGACGGCGCGGCGGCCCGGCGGCTTCCCGTGCTGGGCATCTGCCGGGGCTCGCAGATGATCAACGTGCACCGCGGCGGCTCGCTGCTCACCGACATCCACGAGATGTACGAGGAGGCGCCGCGACTGCGCACCGTGCTGCCGCGCAAGCGCATCCGCATCGACCCGCGCAGCCATCTCTACCGCATCCTCGGCATCGCCGAATGCCGGGTCAACGCGTTGCACCATCAGGCGGTGGACCGGCTGGGCGACGGCCTGCGCGTGGTGGCGCGCGAGACCGTGGGGATCGTCCAGGGGATCGAGGCCGTCCACCACCCCTTCCTGATCGGCGTGCAGTGGCACCCCGAATATCTGGTCGCCGACCAACGCCAGCAGGCGCTGTTCCGCACCCTGGCCGCCACCGCCGCGGGAACCGCCAGCCTGGAGGACGCCGCCACCCTGTAGCCGTCCCTTGGGCGGCCTCCTTAACTGTTCGGTGTGCCACCATTTCCCTCGCGGGCGGAAGCGGCTATCCTAACGATCGGGCCAAAAGATCGGGCTTGGCGATCGGGCCGCCGCAACGGCGGAGGAGCAGCGGGTGACGGAGAAACAGGCGGGCCGGCGGCTTCGGCTGCACACGGTGACGATGCTCACCGCGCTGGCCACGGCGTTTCTGATGGCCGGGCTGACCCTCGGGGTGGGCGGGGCCTTCGTCCGGGTGCTCGACCTCGCGGAGGAGGCGGACCGCGCCATCGTTCCCCAGATTGCCCGCCAGCACCAGTACGCCGTCTTCGCCGCCCGCATGGGCCAGCTCGCCGAGGCCGTCCTGCGCTCCCGCTCGCCGGAGGAGCGCGCCGGCGCCCTGGCCGAGGTGGAGGGCGTGTCGCAGCGCTTCGCGGCGGACGCGGCGGCCCCGGAGCTGCTGCAACGGCTCGAAACGGCGATCCAGGCGGTGCGCCGCACCGCGGAGCGGGCCGACGCCATCGACGCCCTGGCGGCCCAGGCGGTCGCCCTGCAGCGCAAGGCGGACGAGGCGTTCCTGAGGCTGCTGCGCTCCGGCGCGCCCCTGGATGTGCAGGAGCCCTACCACCGCGCGCTGGAGGCGCTGGCCGCGGGCCTGATCGCGACGGACACGGTGCAGCTTGCCGGCGAGGTCGCCCGCTTCCACGAACACGCCGCCGAGGTGGTGAACGCGCTGATCCCGCTGGAGCCGGGGGAGAGGGCGCCCCTGGCCCGCACCGCGCGCGACCTGGACGGGCTGGGCGAGCTGTTCACCCTGCGCCGGACCATCCTGTCGGAAGCGGGGCTGATGGGGCTGGAGACGGAGATCGCCCACGGCGTGCTCAACGACCTCAGCGGCAGCCTGACCGACGCCGCCGCGACCAACACGCGGCGCATCGCCGACACCCTGACCGATCAGGCGCGCAGCGGCCTGTGGATCGTGCTGGTCGGGCTGGGTGTCGCCTCGGCGGTGCAGACGCTGCTCTACGTGCTGCTGCGCGTCCATGTGGTCCGCCCGATCCGCCGGGCCTCGCAGGCGCTGGCCATGGTGCAGCGGGAGCGCCGGACCGTCCGCCTGCCGCCCGCCCTGTTCGCGGAGCTTCAGGCCATCTCCACCAGCGTGGAGCGGTTCGGCACGGCGCTGGTGGAGACCCACGCCTACGCCGAGGCGCTGAAGGCTGGGGAGGAGCGGATGCGGGCGATCCTGGCGGCCTCGCCCTTTCCCATCGTGATCGCGCGGCGGTCGGACGACGCCGTCCTGTTCGCCAACCCGCAGGCCGAGGCGCTGTTCGGGACCGAGGGGTCGCGGCTGGCGCTGACGCGCAACGCGCGCTTCTTCGTCCACCCGTCCGACGCCGCCCGGCTGTCCCGTCTGGTGGCCGAGCAGGGGGCGGCGAGCGACCTGGAGATGGAGATGCGCACCGCCGGGGGGCGGCCCTTCTGGGCGATGATCTCCGCGGTGGGGATCCACGACGTGGACGAGCCGGCCATCCTCATCGCCGTCAACGACATCACCCTGCGCAAGCGGTCGGAGGAGGAGACGGAGGCCGCCAAGCAGCGCGCCGAGGGCGCCCTGGCCGACCTGCGCGACACCCAGGCCCATCTGATCCAGGCGGAGAAGATGGCCTCGCTCGGCGGGATGGTGGCGGGGGTGGCGCACGAGGTGAACACGCCGGTGGGCATCGCCCTGACCGGCATCACCCACCTCGCCGACCAGACCCGCAAGGTGGCCCGCGGAGTCGAGGCCAACACGCTGCGCCGCGCCGACTTCACCGGCTATCTCGCCACCGCGGGGGAGGCCTGCCGGCTGATCGAGAGCAACCTGAACCGCGCCGCCGAACTGATCCAGAGCTTCAAGCAGACCGCCGTGGACCAGACCAGCGAGGAGCGGCGCCGCGTCGATCTGGCCGCCTATCTGGACGACGTGCTGACCAGCCTGCGCCCGCGGCTGAAGCAGACCCCCCACCGCGTCGTGGTGGACTGCCCGGCGGGCCTGTGGGTGGACAGCTATCCCGGCGCGCTGTTCCAGGTCCTGACCAACCTGACGATGAACGCGGTGGTCCACGCCTATCCGGACGGGCGGGCCGGCACGCTGACCGTCGCCGTGACCCGCCCCGGCCCGCAGGAGGTCGAGCTGCGCTTCTCCGACGACGGCTGCGGCATTCCCGCCGCCCATCTCGGACGCGTCTTCGACCCCTTCTTCACGACGCGGCGCGGCGAGGGGGGCAGCGGGCTCGGCCTGCACATCGTCTACAACATCGTGACCACCCGCCTGCGCGGCAGCATCCGGGTGGACAGCCGGGAGGGCGGCCAGGGGGCCGGGGGCACCTGCTTCGTCCTGCGCTTCCCCGTCGAGGCCCCGCCCGCGGTGGACTCCGGCGGGCCGGCGGCGGTCCGGCCGGAGCCGGTCGCCTGAAACGGCCGATTTGAAACGGAAACGGGCGCGCCGGAGGTTCCGGCGCGCCCCTTCCCGTCAAGTCCGCCCGTCCTTACTGGCTGCCGTCCGGGCCGCAGTTCGGGGTGCCCGGCGGGCAGTGGGTGCCGGTCGCGGTCTGGTTGTCGCGGGCCGGGTTGCTGCTGGTGGCGCTGCCCAGGCCCGACGGCGCGGTGGTCTGGCCCTGCCAAGTTCCACCCGACGAGCCGCTGCCCATGGTTCCGTTGCCCATGGTGCTGCCCGACGAGCCGGGCATGCCGCTGCCCGGCATGGGGGTCCCCGGCATGGTGTTCATGGTGCCGGACGAGCCGGCGGTGCCCGGCGAGGTGACGCTGCCCGGCGTGGAGCCCGGACCGGAGGTGCTCAGGCCGGTGGACGGCGACGTGGTGGTGCTGGGAACGGTCGGGCTCACGGCGGTGCCGCCCGACTGGGCGACGGCGGAGCCGGCCATCAGGGCGAGGGCCGACGCGGCGGCGATCAAAAGGGTACGCATCCTCATCTCTCCATCTGGTGGTGGCGCCCTTTGGCCGGGCGCCCTCCTGGCGGGGGTTCGGGCGGGGATTCAGTCTGGCGCTCTGTCTGGCGCCCTGCGGCGCGCCCGTCCCCCATTCGTCCATCCCCAACAGAAGGCCCGGCGCATCGTTGCGACAAAACCGGATGGATCATTTCGATCTTTTGGCGAGCCGCCCACCGTCCGGGCTTTCCGTCCGCCCCCATCCAGATGCGGATGCCGGGCGATTCCGGAGCAGTCCGGCGCCCCGCGGAACAGCCCGCCGCCAGAAGAGTTGACGCAAGCACCGTTACGGCACGTCGAGGCAGGAATGAGCGATCATCGGGATGCGGCGGACCTTGCCGGGGCGCGGCCCATCCTGCGCCCCGGCGCCACCTGCTGGCGGACCGAGCGGGCGGACCGGGTGGCCGTGCTGGTCGACGGCGCCGCCTTCTTCGCGGCGGTGCGCGCCGCCCTGCTGCGGGCGCGGCGGTCGGTGATCCTGCTCGGTTGGGACATCGATCCGCGGATGCGCCTCGACCCTGACGACCCGGAAACGCTGGGCGACTTCCTCGCCCGCCTGATCCGCCATCGCCCGTCGCTGCAGATCCACGCGCTGAAGTGGGACATGCCGTTCCCCATCTCGCTGGAGCACCCGCACGGGCCGCTGGAGCGGCTGAACCGGCGCACCGGCCCGCGGCTGACGCTGGAACTGGACGACGCCCTGCCGGTGGGGGCGGCGCAGCACCAGAAGCTGGTGGTGGTCGACGACGCGCTGGCCTTCTGCGGCGGCATCGATCTGGCCGGCGACCGCTGGGACACGCCGGAGCATCTGGACAACGACCCGCGCCGCCGCTGGCCGACCGGGGAGCTTCACGCGCCGCGCCACGACGTGATGATGGCGGTGGACGGACCCGCCGCCCGCGCGCTGGGGCTGATGGCGCGCGAGCGCTGGAGCCATGCCACGGGGCAAGCCCTGCCGCCCCCGCCGCCGGAGGGTTTTCTCGCGGCTGGCGCCGATCCCTGGCCGGAGGGGCTGCACCCGCTGATCACCGACGCGGCGGTGGGCATCGCCCGCACGCTTCCCGACTGCCTCGTCGGCCGCCCGGTCCGCGAGAACGAGGCGCTGACCTTCGCCGCCATCGCCGAGGCGCGTCACAGCATCTATCTGGAGAACCAGTATTTCGCCTCCTTCCGGGTGGCCGAGGCGCTGGCCCGGCGGCTGCGCGAGCCGGACGGGCCGGAGGTGGTGGTCGTCGTCCCCATGGAAAGCCCGAGCTGGTTCGACCGCATGGCCATGGACACGCCGCGCGGCGTGGTGCTTCAGGAACTGCGCGCCGCCGACCGTTATGGACGCCTGCGCGCCATGACCCCGCTGACCGAGGGCGGCAACGGCATCGTCGTGCATTCCAAGCTGATGGTGGTCGACGACCGGCTGCTGCGCATCGGGTCGAGCAACCTGAACAACCGCTCCATGGGTTACGACACCGAATGCGATCTGGCGGTGGAGGCCCAGCCGGGCGACCGCAGCACCGCCAACGCCATCGGCGCCGTCCGCAACCGCCTGCTGGCCGAGCATATGGGCGTGGACCCGTCGGAGATGACCGCCGCCGTCCGGGCCACCGGCCGCCTGGTGGCCGCCATCGACCGGCTGAACAAGCCGTCCGGACGCCGCCTGGCGCCGCTGCCCGACACCGACCCCGGCCTGACCGAGCAGGCCTTCGCCGCCCTGCGCATCGCCGATCCCGACCGTCCGGAGGAAGCCTGGGCCGTGTGGAAACGCATGCCCCCGGCCCCGGCGCCGGCCCGTTCCCTGACCCGCGCGGTGGGAGCGGCCCTGTTCACCGCCGGGGCGATCGCCGGGGTCTACGCGGTCGCGCGGGCGATGGTCGAAGCCGAGCGCGGCGACCGCTGAGCGGCTTGCCGCAACCGGTTGTCAGGCGGCGCGCTTGCGGATGCCGGACAGACCGCGCAGATCATCCTCCAGCCCGTTCAGCC
This sequence comes from Azospirillum sp. TSH58, assembly GCF_003119115.1. Taxonomy (NCBI): domain Bacteria; kingdom Pseudomonadati; phylum Pseudomonadota; class Alphaproteobacteria; order Rhodospirillales; family Azospirillaceae; genus Azospirillum; species Azospirillum sp. TSH58. Next base: position 1,396,894 of record NZ_CP022364.1, on the reverse strand, counting down.
GCGCCAGCCCGCCGCTGATCGCGTCCAGCTCCCGCCGCAGCCCCTCGGGCACGCGCAGGTCGCCGGCGAAACCGGAGAGCGTGTCGGCCAGGGAATCGCCCAGCCGGTCCAGCTCGCCCATCAAGCGTCGCTCGTGACCGGCGAGGTCCTGCTGGCCGGCGCTGAGGCTTTGCAGGCGGTCGGCCAGATCGGACAGCAGCGCGTGCTCGGCGGCCACCTTCGCCTGGGCGTCCTGTCCGGCGATCTGCTGGGCGATCGCCTGCTGCATGCGGTCGATGCCCTTCTGGATGACCTGGATGGCCTCGTTCGACTGGCGGGCCAGATCGCGCACCTCGTTCGCCACCACGCGGAAGCCGTGGCCGTATTCCCCGGCCCGCGTCGCCTCGATGGCGGCGTTCAGCGCCAGCATGTTGGTGGCGGACATGATGCGGGTGATGGCGTTGACCGAATCCTCCAGCGCGCGGGATTCCGCGACGATCTGCTCGAACCGCGTCAGGTCGGAGTTCGCTTCCGCCCGGCGGCGGTCCAGATGCTCCTGGAGGCTGGTGAGAAGCGCGCGGTTCTCCGTGGCGCAGCGCTGGGCGTCGTCGTGGCGGCCGGCGATCTGCACCCCGCTGTCGCGGATGAAGCCGACCAGGGCGGCGACCGCGTCCTGCGTGTCGGACAGGCGGGCGCGCAGGGCCTGCGCCTCCCGCTCGGCCTGATCGAGCGCCGCGCCGACGCGGGCCTTGGCCAGCTCGACCGCCTGCGGCACCTCGGCGATGGCGCGCTCCGCCTCCGGCGGGATGCCCTGGGGGCGGCGCGCGAAGGCCAGCCGGGCGGCGCACAGGCTGCCGAACTCGTCCAGCGGGCCGTCCATGCCGTTGTCGCGCAGCAGGCGCCGCCACTCCTCCGAATCCCGGTGCAGGGTGACGAACAGGCGGTTGGCCTCGTCCGTCGTCAGCGTCTCGCCATCGAAGGTCAGATGTTCGTGCGGGATGAAGTTGAACAGCGACGTGACCATGGTCCGCCGTGTTTCCAGCACCCAATACTGGACGACCATCACCACCATGATGGTGACGATCATGCCGAGCGCCGCCGCCGGCCCCTCCGGCACGCCGAACCGGTGCAGCGTGGCGTTCCACAGCGGGTTGAGGAGAACCACCACCACGATCACCGGAAGGCCGATGATGAGGAGAAGCAGAGCCTGCGCCTTCAAGAAACCCCTGCTGAGCATCGCTCCCTCTTCACCTTGTTCAGTGGTCATGCAAAATCCCCACGCAATCAAAAGGACGCATCGGCCCTTCCTGTTCGCGCATGGTAAAACCACACACCGTGCAAGGTAAAGAAACATCGAGTTTGCCGTGCATTCGCGACAATTTTTCCGGAGAGGCGCGATCCGGGCGCAATGACGGTGCGGCACGGGCAAGTCGGAGCGGGAAAACAGGCCGGAAATCGGGCCGGAATCGAAGCGGGCGAGCCGTTTCCGGCCCGCCCGTTCTTGGTCACGCGCGCTCTGCGTCAAATCGCAGCACGGCTCGTCAGGAGCGCGTCTCCGCCACCGAGCCCGGCTCGGAGATCACGATGTCCACCCGCCGGTTCTGCTGGCGCCCCGACTCCGTGCTGTTGGAGGCGACCGGCTGGGCCGACCCCAGGCCCTGGGCGGCGATGCGGCTGGGGTTGACGCCGCGCGCGGTCAGCGCGTCGCGCACCGCCATGGCCCGCTCCTCGGACAGGCGCAGGTTCGTGGCCGACGAGCCGGTGGTGTCGGTGTAGCCCTCGATCCGCACGGTCCGTTCCGGGTTGCGCTGGAGGAAGTTGGCGAGTTCCCCCAGCCGCGCGTCGGCGCCGGAGGTCAGCCGGGCGCTGCCGGTGGCGAACAGCACGTCGCCCAGCGACATCACCAGCCCGCGCTCCGTCCGCTCCGCCTGGAGGGCGCGGATCTGGTCCTGGAGGCGGTAGGTCTCGGCGTTGGCGACGACCTGCTGCGCGCCCTTCATCGCCGCCACGTCCTGGGCGATCTGGAGCTGCCGGTTGGCGAGATAGGCCTGATGGTCCATCTCCGCGGTGTTGCCGTCGCTGCGCGCCCGCTCGCCGCGCTGCAGCGCCTCTTCGGCGCGGCGCAGCTCAAGCGTGGCGTTGCTGGCCAGCTGCGGGTTGGCGGCGGCGCTGGAGTAGGACTGGCGCGCCTGGGCCAGGGCCGGCGTGTCGTCCGGGGTGGCGCAGGCGCCGAGCGACAGGGCGACGACGCCCAGCGACGCCAGGGCCAGGCTTTTCCCCGTCTTGCGGGTCTTCTTGTGTGTGGTGTGCATCACGGCGTGCCCTCCAGCGTGCGCGGGGCGCTCCAGGTCGAGGTTCCGCTCATGGCCAGCGGGGCCAGGGGAGCGGCGGCGGAGGTGGCGGGCGCCCGGCCCGGAACCGAAGCGCCGGGAATACCAGCGTTGGGGTTGGCGAGCGTGCGGACCGCGCTGGCGGCCTGCTGCGCCGTCGCCCGCTGCGAGCGCACGGTGGCGAGTTCGGCGTCGGCCTGCGCCTGCTCGGCGAGGCGGCGGGCGCTGGTCCGCTCGTCCTCGCGCATGGCGGCGTCGGCGGCGGCCAGCTTCTCGCGGGCGGACTGGAACTCCGCGGGGGCGTGCTGGAGGGCGCCGGCCCGTTCGGCCTGCTGGATGGCCTGCGCCGACGCGCCGAGCTGGGCGGTCGGCGGCGGCACGCTGCCGGCGCAGGCGGCCAGCCCGAGCGACGCCGACAGGATGGCCGCGCCCCTCCAATTCAGCTTGGGCCATCCCAGGGTCGAAATGCTGTTGCGGTTCATGCTGCGGCTTCCCGAATGACCGCGGCGCACGGCCGCGGGAGAGTGATCGCCGCTCCAACGCGCCGCCGGGTGGAAGGTTCCTTGTCAGCACATCCGCACCGGGAAACGCTCCGCTTGCGCGCAAAAAGACGGCCGGGGGAGTGCCCCGGCCGCAAGGTCTGCCTGGATGGGAGGGGAAGGGGGAGGGGTTTACTTCTGGATGCCGATGACCTGCTGCTGGGCCTTGTTGCCGATGCCGGCGGAGAGGTTGGAGACGGTGCCGAGGTTCTGGTTGAACAGGGCGCCCGGCGCGCCGAACTGCATGGCCTTGACCTGCTGCTGCGCGGTGTTGCCGATGCCGACCGCGCTGTTGCTGACGGTGCCGGCGTTGCTGTTGAAGCCGCCCAGCGCGAAGGGCGTCTTCACACCACCGCCCATCCCGCCGGCCTGCACGCCAACAACCTGCTGCTTGGCCTTGTTGCCGACGCCGGCGGCGAGGTTGGAGACGTTGCCCAGGTTGGAGGCGGTGCCGAAGGGACCGGCCAGCCCGCCGCCCGCCTGCACACCCATCACCTGTTGCTGCGCCTTGTTCTGGATGCCCGCGGCGGTGTTGGAGATGACCCCCAAGTTGCTGGCGTTGCCGAGCGGGATGCCGCCGGTCATCAGGTCGCCGGCGAAGGCCGGGCCAAAGGAGGCGGTGGAGCAGAGCAGGACGGCGGCGGCGGCGATCAGGGTGGTGCGGCGCATGGTGTGGTTCCTTCCGGTGTCTGGGGGAGTTGGCTTCTGGGGGATTTGGCTGCCGGTTCCGTCTGCGTCTGGCCCCGGCCTGTCCGATGACCAGACCCTACGCCCCGCCGCCCATCCCCGCTGTGGCCTGCGCCACACCCGGACGCGGTTTGCTGTCGGCGCTTCATGTTTGACGTTCATCAAGACTCTGGCGGGCAAAGCGGTGTCTTCTCTGCCCCCATGACCACCGACCTTCTCCTCGCCGCCCTGTTCCTGTTCGCCACCCACGCCGTGCCGTCCTGGCCGGGGGTGCGGCCGTGGCTGATCGCCCGGCTGGGGCGGGGCGGGTTCGTCGCCCTGCATTCGCTGGGCTCGCTGCTGGCGCTCGGCCTGTTCGTCTGGGCCTACCGCGAGGCCGGGAGTGGGGAGCCGCTGTTCGTTCCCGCCGGCTGGGCGGCGCCGCTGGTCGTCGCGCTGATGCCGCTGTCCTTCCTGCTGATCGCCGCCCGCGTCACCAGCAAGGCCGGCGAGCCCGACGCCCCCAACCCGCCGCGGGGCATCTACCGGATCACCCGCTTCCCCGGCTCCATGGGGCTGCTGCTGTGGGCGCTGCTGCATCTGCAAGCCACCGGGGACGGGCGGCGGGTTGTGCTGTTCGTCGCGATGGCGGCCATCGCCCTGTTCGCCATGGTCAAGAACGACTGGCTGCTGCGCCGCGGCGCTGCCGGGCGGTCCTACCGGGCGGAGACCTCCGCGCTGCCCTTCGCCGCCATCCTGACCGGGCGCCAGAGCGTCCGTCCCGGAGAGATCGGCTGGGGGCGTGTCCTGGGCGCGCTCGCCGCCTACGCCGCGATGATCGCGGTGCATCCCTGGCTGTTCGGGGTCAGCCCGCTCTATTGGCTGTAGCGGGAAGGTGTGCGGCACGCCGTGCCGCTCCGCCTGTTGACGGTCATGAGGACAGACCGCACAGGAAGGACAGCGCCATGGAGCATCACACCGGCCCCGACGACCCCCGCGTCCGCGAGCGCGCCCACGCCATCTGGGAACGGGAGGGCCGTCCCGAGGGGCGCCACATCGAGCATTGGCAGCAGGCCGCCCGCGAGATCGCCGAGGAGGACGCCGTCCCCGGCCCGGAATCCGGGTTGCAGACGCCCGACAGCGCCAGCGAGCGCGCCCTGCACGAGGCCGCCGAGCATCTGCGCGGCGTGGACGCGCACAGCCGCCAGCGCCAGTCGTCGCCGGCGGAAGGCTGATTGGGGGGAGGCTGATCGGGTGGACGGCTGACCGTCAGTCCTCGTCGTCCAGCGACAGCTGGCGGACTTCCAGCCGGGGATCGGGCTGCTGGGAATTGGGCTGGGGCAGCGGGCGCGGCTCCGCCCCCCGGCCCGCGGCGGTTGGCGGCGCGGCGCGCGGCGGACGCAGCGGCTTGTTCACCGTGCCCCGCGGCCCGATGCTCGGCTCGTCGCCGAAGTCGGGCAGGGGCGGGCAGCGGTCCATCACCGCGCGCATCAGGACGGCGACGCGGTCGGTCTGCTTGCGCAGGCCCTGCCCGCGCTCCCCGTCATAGAGCGGGTCGTCGAGGAACTTGCGGATCTCCATCAGCGCGCGGAACTCCACCCCCACCGTCTCGTGCGTGCCGATGGGCAGCGCCTTGACCCGCGCGAAGGTGTTGAAGAAGCCGAGGCTCTCCTCCACGAACAGGATCACCATGCGGGCGTGCAGGCGCTCCAGCGCGGTGGTCATCGGGCCGATCAGCTCCTCCATCTCCGACGGGGCGGCGTCCAGCCGTTCCTGGGTCACCGCCGCCAGCGAGAAGAAGTCGCGCACCTTCCGGGAGAATTTGCGGTAGCGGCCCATCCCGCCGACCGACACGCGCTCCCGCGCCGCCGCCGCCAGATCCGCGCATTTCTTCAGCATGTCGTCGAGCCGCATCAGCATGCGGGCGACCTCGCGCTGGCGCTGGGCCGCGCTGACCATGGGGGCGGGCGGAGCCTGCCGGCGGGGAGGGGAGGGGCGGCCGATCATCAGCGATTGGTTATCATGGTCTGGCTCGCCGGGTCTAATTCCCCGTGCGGACGTTGAGGACCCGCTCGCTGCCGCCGCGCAGGACGGTGACCTGAAGCGGCGTGCCGGCCCGCACCAGACCCATGCGGTTGCGGAAGTCGGTGGCGCTGCGCACCGGGCGCCCGTTCACCGCGGTCACCACGTCGCCGCTGCGGAAGCCGGCGCGCTCGGCGGCCGACCCGCGCTCGACCTGGGCGATGACCGCCCCGGCGTCGCCGGCCAAGTTCATGCTGTCGGCCAGATCGGGCGTCAGGTCCTGGATGGCGACGCCGAGCCGGCCGCGCCGCACCTCGCCATACTCGACCAGCTGCTCCATCACCGAGCGGACGATGCTGACCGGCACGGCGAAGCCGATGCCGACCGACCCGCCGGCCGGGCCGATGATGGCGGTGTTGATGCCGACCAGCTCCCCGTTGAAGTTCACCAGCGCGCCGCCGGAGTTGCCGGGGTTGATGGAGGCGTCGGTCTGGATGAAGTCCTCGTACCCCTCGATCTTCAGCCCGCTGCGCCCCAGCGCCGAGACGATGCCGGAGGTCACCGTCTGGCCCAGCCCGAAGGGGTTGCCGATGGCGACCAGGAAATCGCCGACCTTCAGCTGGTCCGAATCGCCCCAGGACAGGGCGGTCAGCTTCTCCGCCTCGATCTTCAGCAGCGCGATGTCGGTCGCCGCGTCCCGCCCGACCAGCTTGGCGCGCAGGCGGCGGCGGTCCTTCAGGGTGACGGCGATTTCCTGCGCGTTCTCCACCACATGGGCGTTGGTGATGACGTAACCGCGCCGCGCGTCCACGATGACGCCCGACCCGGCGCTGACCTGCGGGCGGGCCTGCTGCTCGGGGACGTTGAAGAAGCGGCGGAAGAAGGGGTCGCGCAGCAGCGGGTTCTCGGCCTGCGGGGCCCGCGACAGGACGGCGATGTTGACGACGGCGGGGGTCACCTGCTCCAGCATCGGCGCGATGGTCGTCACCCCGGTGACCCCGGCCGGCAGGGCCGCCGCCGCGGGGGCGGGAGCCAGACCCGCGCCCGGAACGCCGATCCCCAAAAGCCCGGCCACGCACGCCGCACCCGCAAATCGAAGCGCCGCGAACCGAAGCGTCGTCCTCATCGGCATCTTGTCCCTGTTCCTGTTGTTCCGATCCGCGTTTCCGCGGCAGCCCCGTCCGGGCCTGGCGGGGCTGATGTGGGCGAACGGCGCCGGCGGATCAAGCCTGCGCACCCTTTGCCCCACCGCGCGCCGCGCCCGGGGCTGCGGAGTATAGGGCAGCGGCGGTGACGGGAGAATCCTCAAAGCCGCGGCATGGCCCGCGTTTCCGCCCTCATCTTGTGATTGGCCTCCACGCGTGTCCTCCATGCCTGGTTGCGTGACGACGGGAGCGCCATCGCGGCATCGCCCATGACTTCATTAAGACTTTGTTCAGCGGGATCTGCGAGGACGTAATGCAAGGGATTTGCCTGAAATCCAGGCCATGTCTGGTGTAACCTCAGTTTTCCTAAGACGTGCTTTCCTCCATGGCGGATACTCAACAGCGGCCCGCCGACGGTGACGACGATGAGCGACGTTCCTCTGATGGAACTGACCGAGCATGATTACCTCCAGATGGAGGAGGCGCTGTCGCAGACCGCGCGCGGTCGCGCGTTCCTGCGCATGCGCGACCGACGATCCCGCGTGGTCGCGGTGGACGAGTTCCACCGGCTGATCGGCGCGCTGGAGCAGCAGATCAACCGGCTGCGCGGGGTGGAGCACGGCGCCTTGCCCCGCCCGGCGCCGGGTGGCGGGATGGGGGATGGCCTGCAGCTTCAGCAGGAGCTGATGTCGATCACCCAGGTGGTGCGCGAGACGCGCAGCGACATCGCCGCGCTGCGCCCCGCCGACACCGGGTCGAACCGCATCGAGGCGGCGACCGGCGAACTGGACGAGATCGTCGCGGCGACCGAGCGGGCGACCACCGACATCCTGAACGCCACCGAGAAGATCCAGGAGATCACCCAGGGCATCCCGCGCGACGATCCCGACATCGCCGAGATGGTCGACGCCATCGACGCCTGGAGCATCGAGATCATGACCGCCTGCGCCTTCCAGGACATCACCGGTCAGCGCACCACCAAGGTGGTCAACACGCTGCGCTACATCGAGCAGCGCGTGAACACGATGATCGAGATCTGGGGCGTCGACCGCATCGCCACCGCGTCGGAAACCGAGTCCATGGGCGAGGTCTCGTCCCACCGCAAGCTGGGCGACACCCGGCCCGACGCGCATCTGCTGAACGGCCCGCAGCTCGGCGGGCCGGAGGTCAGCCAGGACGACATCGACGCCCTGTTCGACACGCTGGCCACGCAGATCCCCCAGGTTCTGGAACGGGCCGAACCGGCGGAGGCGCCCGCCCCCCGCCGCCGCCCGCGCCGCCGCCCCCCCCTGCCGCCGCTGCGAAGCCGGCCCCGCGTCCCGCCGCCCCGGCGCCCGAACCGTCGGGCGGCGGCAGCGAGATTTCGCAGGCCGACATCGACGCGCTGTTCGCCTGAGGCGCCGATGGCGAACGACGGCTCCCACAAGTCCCGGATACGCTTGAGCCAGGAGCAGCTGGACCGGGTGTGCGAGCGCCATGTCCGCTTCACCGAGGGGCGGCCCAACGGCGCCCGCGCCAACCTGCCCTTCTTTGACCTGACCGGGCTCGACCTGTCGGGCCGCAACCTGACCGGCGCGCATCTGTCGGGCGCCATCCTGCGCGACGCCAGGATGCGGGGAACCATCCTCGACCACGCCGACCTCTACGGCGCGGATCTGCGCGGCGCCGACCTGTCGGAAGCGCGGCTCTACCGCACCGACATGCGCGGCGCCAATGTGCGCGGCGCGATCCTGGACGGCGCGGTGATGGTGGAAGTCGACCTGCGCGACGGCAGCGTCGCCAACCGCAGCGCGTCCGGCGAGCTGAAGGTGATCGGCTTCGAGCCGGGACCGGCGGACATGGCCTCGGCCAAGCTGACCAACGCCGACATGGCGCGGGCCAAGCTGTCGGGCAGCTTCGCGCGGGCGGCGGATTTCACCAACTCCCGCCTGTCGGGGGCGCGGCTCCAGCGCACCGACCTGCGCGACTGCAACTTCTCCGGCGCCGACCTCCAGGGGGCGGACCTGAACGGCGCCGACCTGCGCGGCGCCAAGCTCGACGGGGCCAAGGTGTCGGAGCTGGACCTCGTCACCTCCATCCGCACCGACGAGGAGGCCGCCGCCGCCGCCCTGGCGCCGCCGACCCTTCCGGAGCCGGACGAGGACCCGGCGGCGGAGCCCGTCCAGCCGGCGATCGCGGCGGCGGACATCGAGGTTCTGCTGCACCAGCACCTGCTGTGGCTTGGCACCAGCGGCCAGCAGGGGCGCCAGCTCGACCTGACCGGCCTGAACCTCGACGGGGTGGACCTGTCGGGCAAGGTGCTGACGCTCGCCAAGGGCTCCGGCGTGCGGCTGCGCCACGCCCGGCTGAACGGCGCGCAACTCCAGGCGGCCCAGTTCGACGGCGCCGATCTGCGCTCCGCCGACCTGCGCGGCGCCGACCTGCGCGGCGCGAAGCTGGACCGCGCGATCCTCATCGACGGCTGCCTGGACGGGGCCAATCTGGGGATGCTGCTGATCAGCGCCGGGGCCAAGATGATGCGCGCCTCGCTGGTGCGCGCCCGCATGGCCGGCGCCTCGCTGAGCGCCACGAACATGAAGGGCTGCGACCTGACGCTGGCCGACCTGACCGGCTGCGACCGCAGCAGCGCGATCTTCGACGAGGCCATCCTGGACGGCGCCCGGCTGGGCAACGCGTAGCGTCCGGGGCCGCAGGGCGCCCGGGTTTCGACCCACCGTTTCGACAAAGAAAAAGCCCCTCCCCGGCGGACCGGGAAGGGGCTTTTTTCTTGCTGCGACCGACTTTCCTGCTGCGACCGAGGCGCGGCTAGGTCGCTCCCTGCGGGGCGATCTGGCCTCCGGGTGCGACGCCCGGCTGGCCGGTGACGGGCTCCGTCGCCTGATGGGTGATGACCGTCGGCGCGGCCTCCGGGCTCATCAGCGACATGCTGACGGTCGGGGCCTTCCATTCCAGGCTGTCGAAGGCGCCGCAATGGCCGCACAGGCCGCCCCAGCTCGGGCTGACCGCGTTGCAGGCGGTGCAGGTCCAGGCCGCGTCCGCCGGGGCGTTGGCCGCCTGTGCCAGCCAGGCGCGCGCCGCCTCCTCGTCCTGCCGCTCCGCCCGCTCCAGCTCGGCCAGGAGCTGGAAGACGCGGCGGGAGGGCCGCATCTCCAGCGCCTTGGTCAGATGGGCGCGGGCCTCGCCCCACAGCTGGGCGTCGAGGGAGGCGCGGGCCACGGCGAGCAGCGACTCGACGTCGTTGGGGGCGTGTTTGCGCAGCTTCTCGAACAGCTTGACGCGGGTCATCGGGTCGTAGCTCGACACCACCTCGCGGTAGGCCGAGGTCAGGTCCGGGTGCGGGTTGACGCGCCAGCAGCGCTCGATGGTCTTGGCGGCGTTCTTGTGCTTGCCGATGGCCATCTGCAGCCGGGCCGCGCGGGCCGCCGCCGGGACGAAGCCGGACAGCAGGTCGTGCGCCGCCTGGGCGTGCGACAGGGCCGAATCGGACCGGCCGCGGCGCTCCGCCTCGAAGCTGCGCTCCAGAAGCAGGGTGGCGCGGTGGCGGCGGCCGTCGTCGGGGTTGATGGCGCCGGCCTGGACGGCCTGCTGCAGCGTGCCTTCCGCCGCCGCCCATTCACCCGAGCGGGCTTCCAGGTCGTACAGCGTGCCAAGCAGCCAGGGCGTGTTGGGCTGGAGCGACTGGGCGCGGCGGGCGAGCTGCAGCGCCTCCACCCGGTCACCGGCCTTCAGCGACTGCGTCAGCAGGCCGCGCAGGCCGAGGAAGGCGGTCTCCGGCCGGTCGAGCATGGCGGTGAAGTATTCCTTCGCCGCGCGGTCGTCGCCCTGGAGCTGGGCGGCCTGGGCCGACAGCAGCATGGTCAGGGGCGGCTCGTTGAGCAGCCCGTCGGCCTTGCGCGCCATCTTGCGGGCGGTCGTGGCGTCGCCGGCGGCGACGGCGACCATGCCGCGGGTCAGCGCCTGATAGCCGCGCTCGCGCCGGCGCGAACGCCGGTAACGGCCGAAGTTGCGCGGCGCGCCGAGGATGGCGCGGGCCAGCCGGTACAGGACGATGCCCGCCGCCAGGGCGGCGACGCCGATCAGGATGGCGATGCCGAAGCCGGTCTCGACGACGTAGCCCTGCCAGTTGATGGCGACGGTGCCGGGGTGGTTGGCCAGCCAGACCGCGATCGCGACGACGATGGCGACCTTGATGATGAACCAGATGGCGCGTGTCATTGGGCCGCTCCCTTGACACCGGCGGACTGCGAGAGCAGGCCGATGGCGCGGTTGGTGAGCTGCTGGCCGGCCTCGTTGGCGGCCAGACGGGCCTTGGCGTCGGCGATCCACGGGGCGGCGACCTGCGCCGCCGGACCCTTCAGGGTCCCCAGCTCCTTGACCGCGCCGCCGAGATTGCCGGCCTGCAGCGCGGCTTCGGCGCGGGCGACCACCGCCGAGGCGCCGTCGCCGACCGCGTCGCCGCCCGAGCGGCGGACGGTGACCAGCGTGGCGATCTTGCCGGTGACCTGCTCGACCCAGTCGTTGCCCTCGCCCTGGTTGTCGGCGCGCACGATGTCGGAGGCCATGGCGGTGAAGCGGTCGGTGAGCTGCGGCTGCGTCGGCACGCCCTTGGCGGCGTAGCCGGCCACGGCCTCCAGCGGCTGCGTCACCTGCGCGTCACCCGACGCCACGGCGCGGACGGCCTGCAGTTCCTGCTGGAACGGCTGACCGGCGGCCAGGGCGGAGCGGAGCTGCCCGGCGGCAAGCACCAGCGTCTGGGCGGCGGTGGCGGCGTCGCGGCGGGATTCCACGGCCTGGTTGACGGTGGACAGCTCCTGCTTCAGCGCGTCCACGTCCTGACGGATCTGCCCGGCGGCCTGGACCTCGCTGCCCACCGCGTCGACGCGCTGCTGGACCTGGCCGAGCTGCTCGGTCAACTGGGCGATGCGCGGATCGGGCTCGGCCGGGGCCGCCGCGGCGGCGGCCTGCGGACGCTCCTCGAGCTGCTGGATGCGGGCGGTGAGCTGGCCGACGGCGTTGTCGAGCGTCTGCTGGTCGATGCCGGCGGCGGCGGCGTTGCCCTCGGCCGGGGCGGCGGGGCGCTGCTCCAGCTTGGCGAGGCGCTCGGACAGCTGCTGGATCTGGTTGCGCAGAGCCGGATCGGGCTGCGGCGCGGGCGCCGTGGCGACCGGAGCGGCGGGACCGCCGGCGGTGGGCCAGCCGGGGACGCGCGGGCCCCACCAGGGCTGCGACAGGGCGGCGGCGCCGACCAGCAGGGCGATCAGCGACACGGCGGTGGCGAAGCCGGCCCCGGACTTGCGCTCCTCGCGCGGCGCCTCGTAACGCGGCGGCTCGTAGGAGGAGGCGGTGTAGGCGGGGGCGGGGGGCTCCACCGGGGGCGGCGTCTCGCTCTTGACCGCATCGGCCTTGAAGGGATCGGCGAAGGGATCGGCCTTGACCTCCTCGGCCTTGGTCTCCTCGACCTTGATCTCCTCGGAGCGGATCTCCTCGCCCTTGATGGTCTCGGCCTTCACGTCGCCGCCGGGCAGAGTGTCGGCGGCGCCCGGCAGCGTGTCCGCGGCGGGCGGCAGGATGGAGGGCGGCAGGTCCGTGGCCGGCACCGGGCCACCGCCCGCCAGCGTGTCGGCGCCCGGCAGGGTGTCCTCGGCCTTGGTGGGCTCGGCCGTGCCGGAGTCGAACGGCCCGGCGCTCCCGGGGAGGGAGACGGCCGGCGGAATGACAGCGGCGTCCGGCGGCAGCGGCACCACCGAGCCGGCGGCGTCGGGAGCGTTGCGGTCCTCGCTCGGCGTGGCGGCTTCCAGGTCGGCTTCGCTCAGCTTGATCCGATGCTTGGCGGCGGAGGTGCGGAGGTCGGCGTGGCGGGCCAGCGGAATGGCGCCGCGCTTCTTCCAGCCCTGCACCGTGGTGACCGGGATGTCCAGCTTGTGGGCCATGGGGCGGATGCCGCCGAAGCGTTCGATGATGCGTTCGACGGCGGGGCCGCCGCCCACTTGATTCTGGTCGGGCGTCTGGTTCTGGTCGGACGGCGTGTGGCCGTTCGGGTCAGCCTCGTGTTCGGAGCCTGGGCGAGAGGTCATTGGGTGCCTTCTGGTCGCAGTTGTTCTCAACGAACGCCACACAAGCCCCCAAGCGGATGCGCTCAAGCCCGGCCCGTGCCGCCGGACGGGTCCGGCAGCAGGCCGAGCAGAGAGTCCTGCTCCGGCCGTGGCGCCACCCGTACGTTCTGCCACGGTGTCACTCCCAGCTCACCGTACGCGCGGGCAGCCTCCGCGACCGCGGGGCTGAGGCAGAGCGCGTCCACTGTACGACAGCGGTCGATGAGCCCGGCCTCGGCGACAAGCCTAACAAACGAACGGGCGGTACGGGGAGAGAAAAACAACACGGCGTCCAGTGTTCCCGTACGCAACAGCGCCGCCGTGCCGTCCGACAGCCGCGCGCTCGGAACGGCGTCGTACAGCGTTTCCCGCAGGATGGAAAATCCGGCCTCGCCCAGCAGGGCCGACAGGTCGCCGGCGAGCTTGGTTCCTGCGACATGAAGTAGCGGACCCGCCGCTGCGGTGCAGCGTCGGCGCACCAGATCGGCCAGCGCGTACACGTCGCCGGACGCGCTTTCGACCTGTGTGAAACCGGCCGCCCGGGCGGCGGTCGCGGTGGCGTCGCCGACCGCATAGACCGGACGGTCAAGCCGGCTCGTACGTCTGGTGTAGCCCCGTACGCCGTTTGCGCTGGTGAAGAGAAGGGCCTGTACGTTCCCGACGTCCGGCTCCGGTCCGTCGAGCCAGCGGATCTCCAGCATCGGCTCCGCCGACACGGTGAATCCCAGCGCGCGCAGACGGGTCGCCAGCGGTTCGGAATCCTCCGCCGGACGGGTGACCAGGATGTGGGGGGCCGCCATCGCCGGCCGCCGTCAGCTCTTGAAGAAGTCGGGCGGCAGGACGGCCTTGATCTCCGCCCCGGCGTCGGCGCCGATCGCCGCGGCGTCGCCGGCGCTGCCGCTGCGCTCCGCCCGGAAGACCTGCCGCCCGTCGTTGGACAGCACCTTGGCCTTCAGGTGCAGCCGGTCGCCGTCCAGCGTGGCCAGCCCGGCGATGGGGGTGCGGCAGGAGCCGTCGAGCATGGCGAGGAGCGCGCGCTCCGCCGTCACGCGGGCCGTGGTGGCGGCGCAGTTCAGCGGGGCCAGCAGGGCGCGGGTGGCGTCGTCGGCGCTGCGGATCTCGATGCCGATGGCGCCCTGGGCGACGGCGGGCAGCATCTCCTCATGCTCCAGCACGGCGGTGATGCGGTCGGTCAGGCCGAGGCGGCGCAGCCCGGCGAGCGCCAGCAGGGTGGCGTCGACCTCCCCGGCCTCCAGCTTGGCGAGGCGGCTCTGCACGTTGCCGCGGAAGGGCACGACCGTCAGGTCGGGCCGCCGCTCCAGGATCTGGGCCTGACGGCGCAAGCCCGCGGTGCCGACGACGGAACCGGCGGGCAGCGTGTCCACCGTGTGGCCGCCGCGCGAGAAGAAGGCGTCGCGCGTGTCCTCGCGCGGCAGGAGCGTGGCAATCTCCAGCCCGTCCGGCATCCAGGTCGGCACGTCCTTCATCGAATGGACGGCGAGGTCGGCGCGGCCGTCGAGCAGCGCGTCCTCCAGTTCCTTGGTGAACAGGCCCTTGCCGCCGGCCTCGGCCAGCGTGCGGTCCAGGATGCGGTCGCCGGTCGTCTTGAAGACGACGATCTCTATGGCGCCGGGGGCGGCCAGATGCGGGTGCGCCGCGATCAGCCGGTCGCGGGTCTCGTGGGCCTGCGCCAGCGCCAGCGGGCTGCCGCGCGTGCCGATGCGGAGCGGTTGGGTCATGGGGGCAGTGTTCTAGGCGATCCACCGCGCTTTGCAAGCCCTGGTGACGCGCGTGCTACTCTTTGGTGAAGGGGGCGGCGGTGAAGGGGGAGGCGCGCCGCGCCGTGACCACCATGCGGCGGCTGTCGACCGTCCACGGGGCGTCCTCGAAATCGCCGGCCAGCCGTTCCACGGCGAATCCGGCGCTCTCCAGCATCAGCTCCAGCTCGTAGCGGAAGATCATCCGCCAGGTGAAGCCGTATTCGGTCACCGCGATCTTGCCGTCCGGCAGCAGCTCGTCGTACCAGCCGTGGATGCGCTGGCACTGCCGCTCGTCCAGGCGGGTGGCCAGGGTGTTGCGGATGTAGCGGTTGCCGCTGTGCGGGTTGCGCCGCGGCTCCGACGGGCTGGGCTTCGTCTCGGCGTCCATCGGCAGGGTCAGCGGGTTCATCACGTCCAGCGCCAGCGCGCCGCCCGGCGCCAGATGGGCGGCGGCGGCGGCCAGCGTGCGGCGCTCCACCGTCAGGTCGGGGATCAGCATCAGCACGTTGAAGGGAAGGACGGCGAGCCGGAAATCCCGCACCGGCAGGTCCAGCGCCGCGGCGTCCTGCCGCACCACATGGACGCGGTCCCGCACCTCCGGCGCCTCGCGTTCCAGCTTGGCGCGGAGCTGGTCGAGCATGGCGGCGGAGACGTCCACCGCCCACACCGTGTGCCCGGCGCGGGCCAGCGGGATGGTCAGGCGCCCGCTGCCGCAGCCGATCTCCAGGATCGGGCCGCCGGTCTCCGCCGCGCGCTCCTTGTAGAAGGGCACGTCGCCCAGGATGCCCAGCCGGGCCAGCGTCGCCGCGTGCTCCGCCCGCGCCTCGCCGATCTCCAGCGACGGGTAATCGCCGTCGTAATAGACGATGCTGGCGTCGTCGTCGGGGACGTCCTTGTTCATGGGCGCCTGAACAGCCTTAAATTTCCGGGCCAAGACCCTATACCAGAGCGGTCGGGACGGCTAGTTTGACGGTCATCATGATCGTTCTTGGAATCGAAACGAGCTGCGACGAGACGGCGGCGGCCATCGTGACCGACGCGCGGGAGATCCGCGCCGACGTGGTGCTCTCGCAGCTGGACGACCACACGCCCTACGGCGGGGTGGTGCCGGAAATCGCCGCGCGCGCCCATCTGGAGCATCTGGACGGGCTGATCCGCCGCGCCATGGCGGAGTCCGGGCTGGGCTTCGCCGACATCGACGCCGTGGCGGCGACCGGCGGGCCGGGGCTGATCGGCGGGGTGATCGTCGGGGTGATGACCGCCAAGGCCATCGCCGCGGCGCGCGGCCTGCCCTTCGTCGCGGTGAACCATCTGGAAGGTCACGCGCTGACCGCCCGGCTGACCGACGACGTGCCTTTTCCCTACCTGCTGCTGCTGGTGTCCGGCGGGCATTGCCAGCTTCTGGTCGTGGAGGGGGGGGGCCGCTACCGGCGGCTCGGCACCACCATCGACGACGCGGTGGGGGAGGCGTTCGACAAGACGGCCAAGCTGCTCGGCCTCGGCTATCCCGGCGGGCCGCTGCTGGAGAAGGCGGCGGCGCTGGCGACCGATCCTGGCCGCTTCGACCTGCCGCGCCCGATGGTCGGGCGCCCCGGCTGCGATTTCTCCTTCTCCGGCCTGAAGACCGCGGTGCGGCGCCATGTCGAGGAATTGGGGACGCCGCTGTCGGCGGCGGACCGGGCCGACCTCGCCGCCGCCTTCCAGACCACGGTGGCGGAGGTGATGGCCGACCGCTGCGCCCGCGCCATGCGCCAGTTCAAGGAGATGCACCCGCAAGGCGGCGCCCTGGTGGTGGCCGGCGGGGTGGCGGCCAACAGGACGCTGCGCGCCCGCCTGCAAAAGCTGGCCGACCGCGAGGGCATGCCCTTCGTGGCGCCGCCGCTGCGGCTGTGCACCGACAACGCGGCGATGATCGCCTGGGCGGGGATCGAGCGCTTGCGGCTGGGCCAGACCGACCCGCTGGACTTCGCCCCGCGCCCGCGCTGGCCGCTCGATCCGACCGCCAAGCCCGCCATCGGCAAGGCCGGGGTCGGCTCCGGCGTGAAGGCGTGAGGATGATGCCGTCGTGACCCTGACCTTCCGCACCGCCGGGCGCGACGACGTGCCGGAGATCGTCCGGCTGATCGCCGACGACGCCCTGTCCACCGGCGGCGACGTCTACGGCGAGCCGCTGGACCCGCTCTATTGGGAGGCCTTCGACCGCATGGCGGCCCAGCCGGGCAATTCCATCGTGCTGGCGGAGCGGGACGGACGGATCGTCGGCTGCTTCCAGTTCACCGTCACCCACGGGCTGGCCCGCCGGGGCGCGGCGCGGGCGACGGTGGAGGCGGTGAAGGTGGACGGCGCGCTGCGCGGCCAGGGGATCGGCAGCGCCATGATGCGGCACGCCATCGCGCTGGCCCGCGCCGAGGGCTGCGTGATGGTGCAGCTGACCAGCCAGACCCGGCGCACCGACGCCCACCGCTTCTACGAGCGGCTGGGCTTCCGGGCGAGCCATGTCGGGATGAAGCTTCTGCTGACAGCGGAGGCGTGACCGTCCGGCTTGCGGACCGGGGACGCTCCGCCTAAACAGGCGGGCAAATCCTTCAGGACAAGTCTTAAAAACGGGGGGCATCCATGGCGGCAACGGACTTCCGGCGCATCGGCGTGATCGGCGGCGGGGCCTGGGGCACGGCGCTGGCTCTGGCCGCCCTGCGCGCCGGGCGGGAGGCCCTGCTGTGGGCGCGCGAGCCGGCGGTGGTCGAGTCGGTCAACGCCGCGCGGGAGAACCGCGACTATCTGCCGGGCGTCACCTTGCCCGCCGAGCTGCGCGCGACCGGCGATCTGGGCGAGGTCGCCGCCTGCGACGCCATCCTTCTCGTCACCCCGGCCCAGCATCTGCGCAGCGCCTGCGCCGGCCTCGCCGCCCATCTGCGGCCGGGCACCCCGCTGGTCATCTGCGCCAAGGGGATCGAGCTGGACAGCCACGCCCTGATGAGCGAGGCCGCCGCCGCCGCGCTGCCGGCGGGGACGCCGCTGGCCGTGCTGTCCGGTCCGACCTTCGCGGCGGAGGTGGCGCGCGGCCTGCCGACCGCGGTGACGCTGGCCTGCGCCGACGCCGCGCTGGGCGCCCGGCTGGTCGAG
Source organism: Azospirillum sp. TSH58 (assembly GCF_003119115.1). Lineage (NCBI taxonomy): Bacteria > Pseudomonadati > Pseudomonadota > Alphaproteobacteria > Rhodospirillales > Azospirillaceae > Azospirillum > Azospirillum sp. TSH58. Next base: position 1,379,238 of record NZ_CP022364.1, on the reverse strand, counting down.
GCGCTGGGCAGCCGCACCTTCCGCCCCTACCTGTCGGACGATGTGGTGGGCTCGCAGATCGGCGGGGCGGTGAAGAACGTGCTGGCCATCGCCTGCGGCGTGGTGGAGGGCCGCAAGCTGGGCGACAACGCGCGGGCGGCGCTGATCACCCGCGGACTGGCCGAGATCACCCGGCTGGCCCTGGCGCTCGGCGGCCGGCCGGAGACGCTGATGGGGCTGTCGGGGCTGGGCGACCTGACGCTGACCTGTTCCAGCCTGCAATCGCGCAACATGTCGCTGGGCGCCGCCCTGGGCGCCGGCCGGACGCTGGCCGAGGTGCTGGCGGAGCGCCGTTCCGTCGCCGAGGGCGTCTACACCGCCGCCGCGGTGGTCGGGCTGGCCGGGAAGAAGGGCGTGGACATGCCGCTCTGCGCCGCCGTGGACGCCATCCTGAACCGCGGCGCCGGGCTGGACGCGACGATCGACGGGCTGCTGTCGCGGCCCTTCCGCGAGGAGGGGCGCTGAGGGGCGGGGGCGCCACGACGACAGAAAGGCCGTCACGAACGGGTTCGGCACCTTCCGCGGCGGCCGCGGCTGCGCTAGGCTCCCGCCCGACCGAACGGAAGGGGTTTCCCATGCTCTACATGTTCCATTGCACCGACAAGGCCGGCGCCGCCCAGGTGCGGGCCGACAACCGCCCCGCTCATCTGGCCTATCTGGAAGCGCACGCCGACCGCCTGTTCGCCGCCGGCCCGCTGCTGTCCGACGACGGCCAGGGCATGGCCGGCAGCCTGCTGATCGTGGAGTGCGCCGACGAGGCCGCCGCGAAGGACTTCGCCGCCAACGACCCCTACGCCCAGGCCGGGCTGTTCGAGAGCGTGGAGATCCGGGCGTGGCGCCGGGTCTACCCGAAGTCCTGAGCGGGGGCGGACAGAAATGGCCCGCTGGCTTCTGAAGTCGGAGCCCTTCAAATACTCGTGGGAGCGCATGGTCGCCGACGGCACCACCCATTGGGACGGCGTGCGCAACCATCAGGCGTCGAACAACCTGAAGGCCATGAAGGTCGGCGACCGCGCCTTCTTCTACCACTCCAACGAGGGGCTGGAGGTGGTCGGCGTCGTCGAGATCGCGCGGGAATACTACCCGGACCCGAGCGACGAGGCGGGCCGCTTCGGCATGGTGGACGTGCGGGCGCTGCTGCCCGTGAAGACGCCGGTCACGCTGAAGACGATGAAGGCCGATCCGCTGCTCCAGGGCATGGCCCTGGTCAAGCAGTCGCGCCTGTCGGTCTGCCCGGTGTCGGACGCCGAATGGGCGCATGTCTGCGCGCTGGCCGGGATCGAGGCGTGACGGTTCTTCGGATCTGTTGAGAGCGCGGCCGTCCGCGGCGGCGGATCAGTCCGCCGGTTCGCAGATGGCCGCCTGGAAGTCCTGCGTGGCCTGAAGCATCCGGCGGGCCAGCGCCTGCATCTCCGCGGCGGCTCCGGCGAAGCCCGCGTCTTCCCCGAACGGCGCCAGGGCGGCGGAGCCGGACGCCTCCAACTCGGCCAGCGACGCCGTGCGCAGGGCGGCGTCGATCACCATCAGGCTGGTGCGGCTGCCCATCTCCGACAGGCGCCCGGCCAGTTCCACGCCATGCCCGGCGGCGCCGCTGGCCGTGCCGTTTCCTGTGGTGCCGTTTCCGGTGGTGCCGTCCGCGTTGGTCGTGCTGGCCATGCCGGTGCCCTGCTGTTGGGTGAACAGCATGCACGCTAACGATGCGGCGGTTAAGACCGGGTTAAGCGGCCCGCCAAAGAGCGTCATCATGCTTTCGTATTATGCGCGACAAATAGTCGCGCGGTCGTGCCGCTGCGGATGCCGGTGAAGTCAAAGGAACGGGCGGTGCGCTGCAACAAAGTGGAGCCGAAAACCCCGATGGAGGGGACGGACAATCAGCCGTTCTGCTTGTGGTGACGGGAACTTGTGTGGATAATGTCCCGCAACAGGAGCGGTCGGAAGCCGCTCCCCAACAGCCCTTCAGGGCGTAACCAGAAGCACTACGGGGGAATCGCGAGCCAATGTCCGACAATTCGTTTTTTCCTGTTAAGCCGGAAATCGCCAAAACCGCTTACGTGGACGAAGCCGCCTACGCCCGCCTGTACGAGCAATCGATCAACGATCCGGAAGCCTTCTGGGGCGAGCAGGGCAAGCGCATCGACTGGATCAAGCCCTACAGCAAGGTGAAGGACGTCAGCTACACCGGCGACGTCCACATCAAGTGGTTCTACGACGGCACGCTGAACGTCTCCGCCAACTGCGTCGACCGCCACCTCGCGACGCGCGGCGACCAGACCGCCATCATCTTCGAAGGCGACGATCCGGGCGTTTCCAAGCACATCACCTACAAGGAACTGCACGAGCAGGTCTGCCGCCTCGCCAACGTCCTGAAGAAGAACGGCGTCAAGAAGGGCGATCGCGTCACCATCTACCTGCCGATGATCCCCGAGGCCGCCTACGCCATGCTGGCCTGCGCGCGCGTCGGCGCCATCCACTCCATCGTGTTCGGCGGCTTCTCGCCGGACAGCCTGAAGGACCGCATCGTCGACTGCGACAGCCACTTCGTCATCACCTCCGACGAGGGGCTGCGCGGCGGCCGCAAGGTTCCGCTGAAGGCGAACGCCGACAAGGCCGTCGCCGCGGCGCCGGGCGTCAAGCATGTGCTGGTCGTCAAGCACACCGGCGGCGACGTCGCCTGGACCGAGGGCCGCGACCTCTGGTACCACGAGGAGACCGCGTCGGTCTCCGCCGACTGCCCGCCGGAGGAGATGAGCGCGGAAGACCCGCTGTTCATCCTCTACACCTCGGGCTCGACCGGCAAGCCGAAGGGCGTGCTGCACACCACCGGCGGCTATCTCGTCTACGCGTCGATGACCCACCAGTACGTCTTCGACTACAAGGACGGCGAGGTCTACTGGTGCACGGCCGACGTGGGCTGGGTCACCGGCCACAGCTACATCGTCTACGGCCCGCTGGCCAACGGCGCCACCACGCTGATGTTCGAAGGCGTGCCGACCTATCCGGACATCTCCCGCTTCTGGCAGGTGGTGGACAAGCACAAGGTCAACATCTTCTACACCGCTCCGACCGCCATCCGCTCGCTGATGCGCGAGGGTGAGGGTCCGGTGAAGAAGACGTCGCGGTCCTCGCTGCGCATCCTGGGGTCGGTGGGCGAGCCGATCAACCCGGAAGCCTGGCTGTGGTACTACAACGTGGTTGGCGAGGGCCGTTGCCCGATCGTCGACACCTGGTGGCAGACCGAGACCGGCGGCATCCTGATCACCCCGCTGCCGGGCGCCATCGGCCAGAAGCCGGGTTCGGCGACCAAGCCCTTCTTCGGCGTCAAGCCGGTCGTCGTGGACAACGACGGCAAGGAGCTGGAAGGCGAGACGGAAGGCAACCTCTGCATCGCCGACAGCTGGCCGGGCCAGATGCGCACGGTGTTCGGCGACCACGAGCGCTTCGTCCAGACCTACTTCTCGACCTTCGCGGGCTACTACTTCACCGGTGACGGCTGCCGCCGCGACGCGGACGGCTATTACTGGATCACCGGCCGCGTGGACGACGTGATCAACGTGTCCGGCCACCGCATGGGCACGGCGGAAGTGGAAAGCGCGCTGGTCGCCCACCCGAAGGTCGCCGAGGCTGCCGTCGTCGGCTACCCGCACGACCTCAAGGGCCAGGGCATCTACGCCTACGTCACGCTCAACGCCGGGGAAAGCCCGACGGAGGAGCTGCGCAAGGAGCTGGTGGCCTGGGTGCGCAAGGAGATCGGCCCGATCGCCTCGCCGGACCTGATCCAGTGGTCGCCGGGCCTGCCGAAGACCCGTTCGGGCAAGATCATGCGCCGCATCCTGCGCAAGATCGCCGCGAACGAGCACGACAGCCTGGGCGACACCTCGACGCTGGCCGATCCGACCGTCGTGACCGACCTGATCGAGAACCGCATGAACAACGCCTGATCGCGGCGTTCATCGGGGTTTGTCTACGGACCGGGGGCCTTCGTGGCCCCCGGTTTCGTTTTGTGGGCTGTTATTTGGGAGCGGTGTCCGATCCGCCGGAGGCGCCGCTGCCGGATTGGTTCCTCACCGCCTCGGCCGTGCCGGGTTTCAGGCCGGACTCGCCGCTCGCCGCGTCGGGGACGGAGCCGATGCGGCCCTGCGCGCGGGTCTCCGCGGCGTTCTTCTGCTTCTCGGTGCGGCGCTCGCCCAGCGTCGGGTCCTGGGCGCCGGTCGATTCCATCCAGGCTTCGCCCTGGGATGGCGGTGCGGCGCCGAGTCCACCCTCCATCGTCTTGGCGTCCTGCGCCACGGCGGCGCCGGACAGAGCGAGGCTGGCGGCCAGCAAGGCGATGGCGCCGGGGACGTAAGACGAGGCCTGGGTCGTCATGGTTCGCTCTCCTCCTTGGTGGGAGGGGCAACAGCGGAGCGAGCCGGCGGGTTCCCGGCTCATCCTTTGGTGGAGCGGGGTTAGCCCATGCCCGTCCCGTCGCACCAGGGCTGGCGCCGTTCGCCGTGATAGGGGCGGGCAAGCCCCGCTTCGATCAGCGCGGCCGACAGGTCGGCGCCTCCGCCGGTCAGCACGCGGGCGCGCACCCGCCCGCCATACTTGTCGGGCTGGACGTCGAGCAGCCGCACCGGAGCAGCCCCGATCAGGAGGCGCGCATGGTCGCGGGCGGTCTCCGCCAGTTCCCGCTCACGAGGGCAGCGGGCGCGCATCTCCGGCGCGTCCAGCCCGTCCACCCGGACATGGGTTTCCACCACCTGACCCAGCCAGATGGTGGCGCGCACCAGCAGCGTGTCGCCGTCAAGGACCTCCAGCACCTCCGCCGGGATCGGGCCGGGCAGGGCGGGCGGAGCGGCCCGGACGGCGCCGGCCAGCGATATGCACAGAATGGCGAGCCAAATCCCGGCCCATAGTCCGGCCCATATTCCGGCCAAAGTTCCCGTAGTGCGGGGCGGGCATGGGTTGACGGGTCTGTGCGATCCCATGGCGCGAACTCCCCAGGGTACCGGTGCGCGGTACGGCGAACCGGTCACAGGGTAGCGCGCGAACAAGAACGCATCAAGCACAACCTAGGTATTGTGTCCTGGTTGCGTATGTATTCAATTTCAGGATGGGGTCGTTCAGGCAATCGATCCTAGGGGGCGCCGGCTTAGAAGTCCGAGCAGCGGCCCTTGAACTCCCAATCGCCGAAGCGGGTCGGCTCCGGTCCCTTCGGGCCGCCGATTTCGCCGGGCATCTGCTCGGGTCCCTTGGCGCCGGTTTCGGGGGTCGTTTCGGCGTCAGCCTTTTCGGCGTCCTGCGGTGCCGGGCCGGTGGTCTTCGTCTCGGTCATGGCCGTCCTCTGGGGTCGGGTGCGGTGCTTGGCCATCTTGAACGATGCCTTCCGCCAAGCCCATATCACCAGACAAGCCCGACGAAAAGCCCCGCCGGGGCCGTCCTGTCCCATCAACAGTGAAACCGTCCAGAAGATTGCCCGGAACATCGCCATGACCAGCTATGTGAAGACCACCATCCTCCTCGCCGGCCTGACCGCCCTGTTCATGGGCATCGGCTATCTGATCGGCGGCAAGGGCGGCATGATGATCGCCTTCGTCATGGCGCTCGGCATGAACCTGTTCAGCTACTGGAACTCCGGCGACATGGTTCTGTCCATGTACGGCGCGCGGGAGGTCGACGCCTACACCGCCCCCGAATATTACGGCATCGTCCAGCAGCTGGCAGAGCGCGCCGGCCTGCCGATGCCGCGCGTCTACATCATGGAGAACGACCAGCCCAACGCCTTCGCCACCGGGCGCAACCCGGAGAACGCCGCGGTCGCCGCCACCACCGGCCTGCTGCGCCTGCTGAGCCCGGAGGAGATCGCCGGCGTCATGGCGCATGAGCTGGCCCATGTGAAGAACCGCGACACGCTGATCATGACGATCACCGCGACCATCGCGGGCGCCATCTCCATGATCGCCAACTTCGGCATGTTCTTCGGCGCGTCGCAGGGCAACAGCCAGAACGGGCAGGGCGGCAACCCGCTGGGGCTGATCGGCGGCATCCTGATCGCCGTCCTGGCCCCCTTCGCCGCGATGATCGTCCAGATGGCGATCAGCCGCACCCGCGAGTACGAGGCCGACCGCATCGGCGCGGAGATCTGCGGGCGCCCGCTGTGGCTGGCCGACGCGCTGACCCGCATCCACAACTACGCCCACCAGATCCCGAACTACGCGGCGGAATCCAACCCGGCCACGGCGCATCTGTTCATCGCCAACCCGCTGCACGGGCGCAGCCTCGACAGCCTGTTCTCCACCCACCCGAACATGGAGGAGCGGGTCCGCCGGCTGCGCGGCATGGCCGGCCCCTCCTTCATGCCGCGCAGCCCCTGGGGGTGAGCGGAGGCGTTTCGGTTCCCGGTTGCGTGGCGAAAGGCGTAAGACTACTTTCCCCCTGCTTGCCGATTGTGGGGCGATCAGGGGGAACCGCATGTCCGACGTCACGAAATACCGCCTCGTCACCCGGTCCGATTTCGACGGGCTGGTCTGCGCCGTGCTCCTGAAGGAGCTTGGCATCCTCGACGAGATCAAGTTCGTGCATCCCAAGGACATGCAGGACGGCAAGGTCGAGATTTCCGACCGCGACATCACCACCAACCTGCCCTATGTGCCCGGCGTCCATCTCGCCTTCGACCACCATCTGTCGGAGACGATCCGCGTCGGCAAGCGCGACAACCACATCATCGAGGCCGACGCCCCCTCCGCCGCCCGCGTCGTCTACAATTATTACGGCGGCAAGGAGCGTTTCCCGACCATCTCCGACGCGATGATGGCCGCGGTCGATCAGGCCGACTCCGCCCAGTACGGCATCGAGGACATCCTGAAGCCGCAGGGCTGGACCCTGCTGAACTTCATCATGGACGCGCGCACCGGCCTCGGCCGCTTCCGCGACTTCCGGATCTCCAACTACCAGCTGATGATGGAGCTGATCGACTATTGCCGGAACCACGGCATCGACGAGATTTTGGCCCTGCCCGACGTGAAGGAGCGGGTGGACCTCTACACCGAGCATGAGGCGAAATTCTCCGACCAGCTCGCCCGCTGCAGCACGATCCGCGGCAACGTCGTGGTCATCGACCTGCGCCGGGAAGAGACCATCTACGCCGGCAACCGCTTCATGATCTACGCGATGTACCCGGAATCGAACGTGTCGATCCATGTGCTGTGGGGCCTGAAGCAGCAGAACACGGTGCTGGCCTGCGGCAAGTCGATCATCAACCGCAGCTCCAAGACCAACATCGGCCCGCTGATGCTGGAGTATGGCGGCGGCGGCCACGAGGCCGCGGGCACCTGTCAGGTGGACAACGACAAGGCCGAGGCGGTGCTGGAGGAGATCGTCGGGCGCATGCGCGCCGACGGCTGACGGGGATCGTGCCGGATCTGTTTCTCGACAAGACCCCGCTGTTCGATGCGGGCTGGCTGACCGTTTCCCCCGCCACCGGCCGTGACGACGTGCTCCTGTGCATCGCCGAGGCCGAGCGCCGCGCCGACGCGGCGGTGGAGCAACTCGGACAGACGCTGGCGCAGGGCGGAAGTCCGGCCTCCGGTGCGGCGGCGGAGCGCGACCGGCGCATCGACGCCCTGCTGGCGCTGGAGACGCGCGGCATCCCCGCCTCCGGCGCCGCGGCAGACGGGGCGGTGGAGCGCGTCATGATGGAAGTCGGCTTCCGCAAGCGCGACCTGATGCCCCGCTTCCACGAGCTGGCCGAGCATTGCCGCGCCGTCCACCGCCGCGCCCTGGCCATGGCGCGGGACGCGCGCTGGGCGCTGATGCTGGAGCGCGCCGCCGCCGATCCCGGCGGGCCGTCCAGCCCCATCCAGGGAACAGGGACCCGCTACGTCAAGAGCGACCGCTACGACGCCCGCGCCGCGCGCAGCCTGCCGCCGGACGACCGCGTGCGCGCCGACCGTTTCCTCAAGCGGCTGGGCGAGGACCCGGTGCCGCCGGAGCTGGAACTGACCGCGTTGGAGGTAACGGGTCTGGAAGGGGCGGGGCTGTGGGCGATGAAGGCGGGCAACGGCAACCGCTTCATCCTGCGCCGGGGCGATCTGCGGGGCGTTTCCTGCTTCTTCGTCGAGGACGTCGGCCCCTATCCCGACCACGAAGGCGGACGGCGCGGCGCGCTGGCCCGCTGAAGGGCGTCCGAATCCGGGCTGCCCCGCGCAGCGGCTACTCGACACCCGCCGTCCGGCGCGCTACATCCAGCGGCATGTCCGACGCCTCCCTCGCCGCGCGCTCCGCCGCGCTCGACCTTTTGCGCGATGTGCTGCGCAAATCCATTCCCTTCGACGATGCGTTCGACGCGCATCCGGAGTTGCGCGGGCTCGACCCGCGCGACCGCGGCTTCGTGCGGCTCCTGACCGCCACCGTGCTGCGCCGGCTCGGCCAGATCGACGCGCTGATCCAGGGCAGCCTCGCCAAGCCGGGCCTGCCCAAGGCCACCGTGCACGACATCCTGCGGCTGGGCGCGGCCCAGCTCGTCTTCCTCGGCACGCCCGCCCACGCCGCCGTCGACACGGCGGTGGAGCTGGCCGCGGCCCGGGGAGCCGAACCCTACAAGGGCCTGATCAACGCCGTCCTGCGCCGCATCGGCCGCGAGGGGACGGAGCTGGCCGCCCAGCAGGACGCCGGGCGCCTGAACACGCCGGACTGGCTGTGGCTGGCCTGGCGGCAGGCCTACGGCATCGGCCGCACCCGCGGCATCGTCGAGGCGCACCTGCACGAGGCGCCGCTGGACATCACCGTCAAGGCCGATCCCGCGGCCTGGGCGGAGCGGCTGGAGGCCAGGCTGCTGCCCACCGGCACGCTGCGCCGCGCCGCCGGCGGCAACCTGACGGAGCTGCCGGGCTTCGCCGAGGGCGCCTGGTGGGTGCAGGACCTTGCCGCCTCGCTGCCGGCCAAGCTGTTCGGCGATCTGGCGGGCAAGAGCGCCTACGACCTGTGCGCCGCCCCCGGCGGCAAGACCGCGCAGCTCGTCGCGCAGGGCGCGCGGGTGACGGCGGTCGACCGCTCCGCCAAGCGGCTGGAGCGGGTGCGGGAGAATCTGGCCCGCCTCAACCTGTCGGCGGAGGTGCTGGCGACCGACGCCGCCACCTGGACGCCGGACCAGCCCGCCGACGCGGTGCTGCTCGACGCCCCCTGCTCGGCCACCGGGGCGATCCGCCGCCACCCCGACATCCTGCGCGTGAAGACGCCGGAGGACATCGCCAAGCTGGCCAAGGCGCAGAGCCGCCTGTTGGCCCACGCCGTCGATCTGGTGAAGCCGGGCGGCACGCTGGTCTATTGCACCTGCTCCATCCAGCCGGAGGAGGGCGAGGCGCAGATCGACCGCATCCTGGCCCGCGACAAGCGGGTCGAGCGCCTGCCCATCACGCCTGGAGATCTGGGCGGCGGCTTGGGCGGCGGGCATGCGGGGGATGGCAATTTGGCCGAGTTGATCAACGAGCGCGGTGAGGTACGATCCCTGCCGGGCATGCTCGGGGACCTCGGCGGGATCGACGGGTTCTTCGTGGCACGGCTGCGACGGCTGCACGATTAGGGCACCACCGGCTTGCGGGGGTCGAGGCGAATTTGATACGACAACAGGATGCATCCCCCCGATCGCCCGAATGCCTTCAGCGAAGCGCCGGCCATCGCCTCCCCCTGCCGCGTGACGGGGTGAGCCGATGAGCGCCGGGCGTGGGAAAATGGGCCGCTTGCGGGACGGCGTCGCGCAGATCGCCTTCGGCAACCCGATCTACAAGCTGACCTTGGGCGGCCGCGCGCCGACCGCCCTGTCCGCCGTGCCGCCGGATCCTTGGCCGGGCGACGCCGGGGAAGGCTCGGCGATCCTGGCCGGCGTCTTCCGCTTCGGCGGACAGGCGGCGGCGGCCGACGCCCACGGCGCGCCGAACTGGCGGGCCGGCAGCGCCGTCTGGCAGGACGCCCTGCACGGCTTCGACTGGCTGCGCGACCTGCGGGCGGTCGGCGGCGACACGGCGCGGCGGCGCGCCCGTTCGCTGGTGCTGTCCTGGCTGGACCACAACGGCGGCTGGAACGCCCAGACCTGGGCGCCGGAGGTGCTGGGCGCCCGCATCGCCGCCTGGATCGGCCTGCATGACTTCTACTGCGCCTCCGCCGACGACGAGTTCCGCGCCGCGGTCTTCGACAGCCTCGCGCGGCAGGTCAAGCATCTGACCCGCGTGGTGCCCGGCGCGCTGGACGGCAAGGCGCTGGTCACCGCGGCCAAGGGCCTCGTCTACGGCGGCTTCTGCCTGCCGGAGCACGAGCGCGTCGGGCAGGACGCGCTGAAGCTGCTGGAACGCGAGCTGCCGCGCCAGATCCTGCCGGACGGCGGCCATATCGAGCGCTGCCCCTCCGTGCAGCTCCGCATCCTGCGCGACCTGATCGACATGCGGTCGGTCCTGCGCACCGCCCGCGCCGACGTGCCGGAGGCGCTGCAGCACGCCATCGACCGCATGACCCCGGCCCTGCGCTTCTTCCGCCACGGCGACGGCGGGCTCGCCCTGTTCAACGGCGGGCGGGAGGAGGACGCGGCGCTGGTGGACACGGTGCTGGCCCAGGCCGACGCCCGCGGACGCCCGCTGAAGAGCGCGCCGCACACCGGCTTCGAGCGGCTGATCGCCGGGCGGACCATGGTGCTGATGGACACCGGCGTGCCGCCGGTCACCGGGCTGGACGCCACCGCCCACGCCGGCACCCTGTCGCTGGAGATGTCGGTCGGCAAGGAGCGGCTGATCGTCAATTGCGGCGCCCATCCGGTGAAGACCGGCCCCTGGCGCGCCGCGCTGGCCGGAACCGCCGCCCATTCCACCGTCGTGCTGGCCGAGACCAACTCGTCGGAGGTGATCGAGGAGGGCGGACTGGGCCGCCGCCCCTCGCACGTCGGCTGCGAGCGTCAGGAGAACGACGGGGCGGTGCTGGTCGTCGCCACCCACAACGGCTACAGCCGCAACTTCGGCTATCTGCACCGCCGCCGCGTCTATCTGGCGGAAAACGGCGAGGACCTGCGCGGCGAGGACATGCTGGAGCCGGTGATCGGCGCCACGCCGGAACCGCGGCCCTTCACCATCCGCTTCCACCTGCACCCCGCGGTCCAGGCGACCCCCGTCCAGGGCGGGCAGGTGCAGCTGAAGCTGCCGAGCGGGGCCGCCTGGCGGCTGCGCGCCTCGGGCGGCACGCTGGAGCTGGAGGAGAGCATCTATCTGGGCAGCGGCGACGAACCGCGGCGGACCACCCAGATCGCCATCTCCGGACATACCGGCCCCGCCATCAAGACGGTGAAATGGGCCTTGCGCCGCGAGCGCAAGGGGGGGTAAACCGCGCGCATCCGCGGCGGACAGGCCGTGGGAATACGGATCGGTGCCTGTTTTGAGACTCTGTGGAGTGTTCGCCCTGCGACCGTGATCCCCGCCCGGGCGGGGGTGACGAAGCGGGGTGTTTCGCTTTTCCGGATCGGTCAGGTCCCGTCTTCCCGAGCCCCGTCTTCCCATGCCCGGTCCGCCGCAGCCGGTTCCATGACAGCCAGGATGCCCCGATGAGCCCGCCGAACGTCGCCCACTCGCCCGCCCCCGATCTCGTCCGCATCACGCGCGCGCTGATCTCCGTGTCCGACAAGACGGGCCTCGTCGCGCTCGGCCAGGCGCTGGCGGCCAAGGGCGTGGAGATCCTGTCGACCGGCGGCTCCGCCCAGCGGCTGGCCGAAGCCGGCATTCCGGTGAAGGAGGTCTCCGACCACACCGGCTTCCCGGAGATCATGGACGGGCGCGTCAAGACGCTGCACCCGCGCGTTCACGGCGGCATCCTGGCCCGCCGCGACATCCACGCCGAGGCGATGACCACCCACGACATCCCGCCGATCGACCTCGTGGTGGTGAACCTCTACCCGTTCGAGGCGACGGTGTCGAAGGGCGCCGACTACGCCAACTGCGTGGAGAACATCGACATCGGCGGCCCGGCGATGATCCGCGCCGCGGCCAAGAACCACGACTTCGTCACCGTCGTCACCGACCCCGAGGATTACGAGGCGGTCCTGGACGAGCTGGCGACCCATGACGGCGCCGTCACGCTGACGCTCCGCCGCACCCTGGCCCAGCGCGCCTACGCCCGCACGGCGTCCTACGACGCGGCCATCTCCTCCTGGCTGGCCGGCCAGCTCGGCGAGACCTTCCCGCCGCGCACCACCCTGTCGGGCAAGCTCAGCCAGACCCTGCGCTACGGCGAGAACCCGCATCAGCAGGCGGCCTTCTACGTCACCGGCGAGCAGCGTCCGGGTGTGGCGACGGCGATCCAGCTCCAGGGCAAGGAGCTGTCCTACAACAACCTGAACGACACCGACGCCGCCTTCGAGCTGGTCGCCGAGTTCGAGCGCCCGGCCGTCGCCATCATCAAGCACGCCAACCCCTGCGGCGTGGCCGAGGGGGCGAACCTGCTCGACGCCTACAAGCAGGCCCTGCTGTGCGACCCGGTCAGCGCCTTCGGCGGCATCATCGCCGTCAACCGCCCGCTGGACGCCGCCACGGCGGAGGAGATTTCCAAGCTGTTCGCCGAGGTGGTGATCGCCCCGGACGCCGACGACGCGGCCCGCGCCCTGCTCGCCACCAAGAAGAACCTGCGCGTCCTGCTGACCAAGGACGTGCCGAACCCGGCCGAGCCGGGCATGATGGTGAAGCAGCTGTCCGGCGGTTTCCTGCTGCAGAACCGCGACAACGGCCGCATCACCCCCGCCGACCTGAAGGTGGTGACCAAGCGCGCCCCGACGGAGCAGGAGCTGGCCGACCTGCTCTTCGCCTTCCGCGTCGCCAAGCACGTGAAGTCGAACGCCATCGTCTACGCCAAGAACGGCGCCACGGTGGGCGTCGGCGCCGGTCAGATGAGCCGCGTCGATTCGGCGCGCATCGCCGCCATCAAGTCGGCGGAGGCCGCCAAGGCCGCCGGCCTGAGCGAGCCGCTGACCAAGGGCTCGGTGGTCGCCTCGGACGCCTTCTTCCCCTTCGCGGACGGCCTGCTGGCCGCGGCGGAGGCCGGCGTGACGGCGGTGATCCAGCCCGGCGGCTCGATCCGCGACAACGACGTCATCGCCGCCGCCGATGAAAAGGGTCTGGCGATGGTGCTGACGGGGATGCGGCACTTCCGGCACTGAGACGGGCGGGGGCGCTTCCATTGCCCCCACCCTAACCCTCCCCCGCTTACGCAGGGGAGGGGACCATTCTCCCTCCCCTGCGTAAGCGGGGGAGGGCCGGGGAGGGGGCAAGTACGCCGCCCCCCAGAACCCTTTACCCCCGCCGCGCCCCCATCAGCCGCGCCAGCAAGGCGGCGGCTTCGGCCTGCGTCGTTTTCCCGTCCGCACCGTCTTCCGGCTTCAGGCGCCCGGTCGCCGCCATGGCGATCAGCATCGCCGGATGCATTGCGGGATGATGGGGCGAAGGATGCCCCGCCGAGTCGCTTTCCCCACGCGCCGCGGCGTGGTCGCGGGCCAGCGCCTCGTTGATGTGCGCGAAGGCCTCGATGTCCTTGATGTGCAACATGTCCGTTCCGCCCTCCGCGCCAAGTTCGTTGTGCGTCGCAGCAAAAGGCAAGTTAGCAGCTTCCGCTGGGTGAATCCGCCGTCATGCCGCGGCGGACTGTCGCACCGTATTCGCATCGCCCGGTGCCGGCTCCCGAACCGCCAGCATAAGCCCAAAACCGATCACGAAGAAAGCCACAACGCTCGCCATGCCGGCCCGCTGGCTGTCGAACAGCGTGGTGGCCAGCCCGAAGGCGAGCGGCCCGACGAAGCCGGCCATGCGCCCGGTCAGGCTGTAGAGCCCGAACATCTCCCCCACCATGCCCGGCGGGGCCAGCCGCGCCATCATCGACCGCCCGGCGGCCTGCGCCGGCCCGAAGAAGGCGCCCAGCCCCAGGGCCAGCACCCAGAACCACGCCTTCTCCGTCGCCAGCAGAAGGGGCACGCCGAAGGCGGTCAGGCCGATCAGGCTGACCAGGATGGTCGGCTTGGCCCCCATCCGGTCGTCCACCCAGGCGAAGCCGATGGCCCCGACGCCGGCCACCACGTTCAGGGCGATGGCGAAGAGCAGGATCTCCTCGAAGCTCATTCCGAAGGCGTGGGCGGCGAAGATGCCGCCGAAGGCGGTGATGGTGTTGATGCCGTCACGGTAGATCGCGCTGGCGATCAGGAAGCGCAGCGTGTTGCGGTACTTGCGCGTCTCCGCCAGCGTCCGGCGCAGCGTCGCCATCCCCTCCCGCGCCGCCTGCCGGATGCCGAGGCCGGTCGCCGGCACGTCCGGAACGAACAGGAAGAAGGGCAGGGCGAACAGCCCGTACCAAGCGGCGGCGAGGAGGGCGGTGGCGCGCACCGGCGCCTGCTCCGCCGTGTCCAGCAGGCCGAACAGCGGGGTGGGGGACTTCACGAAGACGAACAGGGCGACCACCAGACAGGCCAGCCCGCCGAAATAGCCGATGCCCCAGCCCCAGCCGGAAATCCGCCCCAGCATCCGCGGCGGCGCCAGCGCGGTCAGGCTGGCGTTGTAGAAGACGTTCGCCAGTTCGAAGGCGACGGTGCCGATGACCACGCAGACCAGGGCGAACAGCGCGTGGGAGGGATCGGGCTTCACCCACCAGAGCGCGGCGCAGAAGACCACGGTCAGGGCGGTGAACAGCGCCATCCACGGCTTGCGCCGTCCCGTCCGGTCGGCCACCGCGCCCAGCATGGGGCTGAGCAGGGCGATCAGCAGCCCGGCGACGGTCAGCGCCGCGCTCCAGCGCGAGGCGCCGGCCACCTCGTCCCCGACCACGCCGCGGGCGAAATAGACCGAGAAGATGAAGGTCGTGATGATGGTGTTGTACGACGAGTTCGCCCAGTCGTAGAGGCACCAGGACGCGATGGCACGGCGGCTCGGCGCCTCGGCGGTGTGGGGCATGCTGAAGGATCGGCCATCTGTTGTCCGGGATGGCCCACTCTAGGCAAAGCGGCCGGGAATGCCAACCGGGGGGCGGAGCTACGCCGGTTTGGCGGGCCCTGACGGCGGCGTGGTGGCCTTCGCCTGTGCGATGCCCTGGGCGATGCCCTGGGCGATGCCTTGAGCCGTGTTTTGGGCGACGGCGCTGTCCAGTTGGGACTCGAAGCCCTTGAACCAGGCCTGCGTCTTCAACTCCTCCGGCGTCTTGGGGATGTGCCGCAGCGGGTCGGACTGCGAACGGTCCATCGCCTGCTTGATCAGCGCTGCCAGCGGGTTGTCGCTTCCGAGCGTTTCCGGTTCCTCGCCCTTCTCCCTCGTGAGGATTTCGTAGGACACCTGCGCCGATGCCCGGCGCGTCGCCCATTCGGTCGAGGTCTTCTCCTCCGGGCCGACGGCGTCCAGGAAGGTGAGGTTCGCCTTCCGCCGCGCCGCCTCGTCGCCGCGGAACGGATCGACGAAGCTGGCCTCCTGGCTGATCGGGCCGTTGTAGAGTCCCATGGCCAGCCCTTCCTGCTGCGCCATGATGGATTGGGCGATGTCCTGTTCCTGCTTGCTGAACTGGCCGCCGGCGTTGCTGCGGACCGCTTCGAGCGAGCGGCGGTCGAGATCGCCCATCAGGGAGTACCAGTCGCGGCCCTCGAAGCTGTCGAAATCGAAGGGCTTGCCGCCAGCCTTCATGGCCTCGTACTGCGCGTCCATGCGGGCGCGGGCGTCCTTGGCGATGGCCGGCCCGCTCAGGCCCGCCGAACTGGACACCGCTCCCGGATCGGACACCGCCTTCGCCAGCGCCGTGGCGGGCTTGCCGTCGCGCGTCGGGAAATAGGCGGCGTAAGGTCCCCCCGCCCCGCCGTTTCCGGTCTTGCCGGCCTTGGACGCGGTGGTGGTGGCCATGAAGGCCTGGGCCTCGACGGAGAGGGTGACGAAGACGGCCGGGCCGTCGGAGGCTGCCGCCGGTTGCCCGGCGGCCGTGTTGGCGGAGGTTCCCTTGTCGGCGCCCCTCAGCACGGTCAAGGCCGCCTTAAGGCTGGAACCGGCGAGGCTTGAACCCGACGCTTGCCCGTTCGCCGCCGTGATCGACATGTGAGACCCTCCCGACCATCCAGGCGGGCGTTCGCCGCCGCCAACCGTTGATGGCAGCCTATAACGCACAGGCCAGGGTTGTCAAAAGGGGCGCGCTCTAGTCTCGCGGGCGAATGGCCGTGGACGCCGTCGCCGGTGAGGATTCGTCGAGGTGGACCGGAACGAGGTCGATGGTGGGGCGCTGGTCTTCCAAACGTTGATCGATCCGGGCACGCAACTGCGTCATCTGCGCCTGGATCGCCTCGATTTCCGCCTTCTGCCGCTCCAGGTCCGACAGGTCCGGCGGCGTGACGGCGATGTCGGTGGCGATGCGGTCGGACGTCTTGTCGGTGCTCATGGGTCCTCTCCGGTTCGGCGTCGGTCGACTGGCTCCAGCCCGGGGGCGAACGCGGGGCCTGCGCCCGCTCAACCGCCCACGCCGAACGAAATCTGGTTGTTGTCGTAGCGGGCGACGATGGTCAGCCGGTCGCCGGGGCGCACGCGGATCGGCGTCTCCAGATAGGTCATCGCCTGCTTCCAGTGGTTCGTCCGCGACCGGCTTTCGGAGCGGTAGGTGACCTCCTCGTCCATCTGCAGGTCGAACCAGAAGGCCACGCCGTGGCAGGTGCCCTCCGCCGTGATCTCCACGGCGATCTCCCGCGCGCCCTCCTCGGGCATGTTGCGGGTGAAGTCGAAGTCGAGCGCGGTGAAGGCGGCCGACAGCGGCGTGTGGGTGTCGGCGCCGAGGTCGATCTGCTGGTAGCCGGGGGAGCGGAACACGTCGAAGGTCGACATGTCGAAGCCGCCGATGGTCTTCACCGGGTTGATGCGGGCCAGTTCCGGGGTCTCCACCAGCATGGCGTAGACGGTCGAGGCGCGCGGGATGATCGCGCCGCCGGGCTTCACCAGATGCGTGCGCGCGTGCTGCAGGACCGACAGCATGCGCGGCGCCAGCATGCCGATGTTGATGAGTTCCGACACGAAGACGTCGGCCTTCTCCGGCAGGTCGCCGCCCTCGCCCACCGACAGGCGGGTGGACAGCTTCGGCACGACGTCGATGCGGTCGGCGTAGCCGTTGTTGGCGACGGTCTCGCGGGCGATGCGGGCGAGGATCGGGTTCACCTCGCAGGTCACCACCTTCCGCGCCCCGGCGCGTGCCGCCATCATGGCGACGATGCCCGAGCCGGTGCCGATCTCCAGGACCAGCGAGTCCGGGGTCACCGCGCGCTTCAGCGCCGCCTCGTAGGCGTCGTTGCGCTCGAAGTCGTTGATCATCGGCAGGTGCCAGCCTGGGACGGCGTTGGAATAGATCAGCCGGCGGGTGAACTGCACCAGCGGATGGTCCGGCGCGATGGCGCGGGCGGCCTCGATGGCCTCCACCGCCTCGTTGGCGCGGTCGAGGCTCTGCAGCGTGTGGGCGAGGCCGACATGGGCGGGGACGAAGCGGGGCGCCGCCGCGATCACCACGCGGAACGCCTCCTCCGCCTCTTCCAGGGCGCCGCGGGTGCTCAGCGCCTCGGCGAGGTTGTAGCGGGCCTCCAGATACTCCGGCGCCCGCTCCAGCGCGGCGCGGAAGGCG
The DNA here is from genome assembly GCF_003119115.1 of Azospirillum sp. TSH58. Classification (NCBI taxonomy): domain Bacteria; kingdom Pseudomonadati; phylum Pseudomonadota; class Alphaproteobacteria; order Rhodospirillales; family Azospirillaceae; genus Azospirillum; species Azospirillum sp. TSH58. The sequence continues at coordinate 1,361,583 of NZ_CP022364.1, read as the reverse complement.
GCCTCCGCCTCGTCCAGCCGGCCCAGCTCGCGCAGCGTGGTGCCCAGGAAATTGTGCATCTCCGGCGCGTCGCCGCGCAGGGCCAGGGCGGCGCGGAAGGCGCCCTCGGCGTCGTCCAGCCGGCCCAGCGCCTTCAGCGCGTTGCCCAGGTTGCCGTGAAGCTCCGGCAGGCGGTCGTTGAGGGCGATGCCGGCGCGGAACGCCTCTTCCGCCTCCGCCGCGCGGCCGAGCTGGAAGAGCAGGCTGCCGCGGCTGTTGTGGAAGGACGGATCCTTGCCGTCTTCCGCGATGGCCAGGGCGAAAAGGTCGAGCGCGCCGTCGGGATGGCCGGTGTGGGCGGCGACGACACCCAGCAGGTGCAGGGCCTGCGCGTTGTGCGGGTCGGTCGCCAGGATCGCCCGGCAGGCCGCCTCCGCCCCGCCCAGATCGTTCGTCCGCAGCAGGCGGATGGCGTCGTTCAGGGTCGGCTGGGGGTCGGTCATCGCGGCGGCTCCGGTTGGGCGGACAATCCTTGGATTGGCCGCACCATACCCGGAAAGCGGGCTGGACGCATGGGAAACCCTCTTCCGGACCCGCCCGAAGGGGGCCGGAAGAGGGGTTTTCAAGCCATTTACCCCGCCGTCAGGCCGCGAAGCTGCCGGTTCGCCACCGCCAGCATCGACAGGTCGACGTTGGGCTGGGTGCGCAGCTCGGACAGCAGCTGCTCCACCCGTTCCACCACCGGGCGGCGGTGGGCGATCCAGGCCTCCACGGGGGCTTCCGCGGGAAGCTGGTCCACCGCCTCCAGGACGCGGGTGGTCAGCGCGGTCTGGTGGGCGAACAGGTCGTCCACCAGGGCGGCCACCGCCTGCTTCTGCCAATGGTTCTCCGCCTTCGCCGCGGCGGCCTTGTCGCGCAGCCACTCCAGGCCGAAGCGGCGGCCCAGCATGAAGTAGACCGCGGCGACGTCCGCGACCCCGCGCCCGGTGCGCCCGGCGATGCGGACGAGGTCGGGGGCGGCGGCCAGCACCGGCAGCGCCGCCATGCGGCGGGCCAGTTCGGCGGGGACGCCCTGCTCCTGGTAGGAGGCGACGCGGGCGGTCAGGCGGGCCGTCTCCTCGGCGTCCAGCACGTTGTCCAGACCGGCCAGAAGCGTCTCGATGCCCGGCCGGAAGGCCTCCGTCTCGCGGGCGATGTCCAGCGGCTGCGGGCAGCTCGCCAGGAACCAGGCGGCGGCGCGCTCCATGTGGCGGACCGTCTCCAGGATCATGGCGGTCTGGAGTGCTGCGGGAACCACGTTGTCCAGATCCTCGATCCCCGTCCACAGCGAGCGCAGGCCGAAGGCGTCGCGCACGATGGTGTAGGCGCGGGCGACGTCCGCCGGGCCCATGCCGGTCTTCTCCATCATCTCCTTGACGAAGGTCGGGCCGGTGCGGTTGACGAGGCTGTTGGTGACGCTGGTCGCGATGATCTCCCGCCGCAGCCGGTGCCGGCCCACCGCCTCCGCATGGGCCTTGCGCAGCGGCTTGGGGAAGTAGCGGGTGAGGTCGTCTGCCATGAAGGGATCGTCCGGCAGGTCCGACGCCAGCAGATCGTCGTAGAGCGTGATCTTGGCGTAGGCCAGCAGCACCGCCAGCTCGGGCCGGGTCAGCCCCTCGCGGTTGGCCATGCGGGCGGACAGCTCCTCCTCGTCGGGCAGATACTCGATGGCGCGGTTCAGGCGCCCCGCCTTCTCCAGCGCGCGGATCAGCCGGGCCTGCGCCTCCAGCGCGTCGGGACCCTGCGCGCGGGCGACGGTCAGGGCCTGGCTCTGCAGGTAGTTGTCGGCCAGCACCAGACCGGCCACCTCGTCGGTCATGGCGGCGAGCAGCTGGTCGCGCTGCTTCAGCGTCATGTCGCCGCGGACAACCACGTCGTTCAGCAGGATCTTGATGTTCACCTCATGGTCGGAGGTGTCGACGCCCGCCGAATTGTCGATGGCGTCGGTGTTCAGCCGCACCCCGTGCCGCGCCGCCTCGATTCGGCCGCGCTGGGTGACGCCCAGGTTGGCGCCCTCGCCGATCACCTTGGCCCGCACGTCGCGCCCGTCGATGCGCAGCGCGTCGTTGGCCTTGTCGCCGACCTCGGCGTTGGTCTCCTCCGCCGCCTTCAGGTAGGTGCCGATGCCGCCGAACCACAGCAGGTCCACCTCGGCCTTCAGCAGGGTCTGCATCAGCTCCAGCGGGGTGATGTGGTCCTTGGCGATGCCGAAGCGCTGGCGGATCTCCGGCGTCAGCTCCAGCGACTTGGCGGAGCGGTCGAAGACGCGGCCGCCCGCGGACAGCAGCGACGCGTCGTAGTCCGCCCAGGAGGAGCGCGGCAGGTCGAACAGGCGCTGCCGCTCCTCCCAGCTCCGCGCGGCGTCGGGGTCGGGATCGACGAAGATGTGCCGGTGGTCGAAGGCGGCGAGCAGGCGGATGTGCTTCGACAGCAGCATGCCGTTGCCGAAGACGTCGCCCGACATGTCGCCGACGCCGACGACGGTGAAGTCCTGCGTCTGGGTGTCGTGCCCCAGCTCGCGGAAATGGCGCTTCACCGATTCCCAGGCGCCGCGGGCGGTGATGCCCATCTTCTTGTGGTCGTAGCCGGCGGAGCCGCCCGACGCGAAGGCGTCGCCCAGCCAGAAGCCGTGATCCACCGACACCGAGTTGGCGATGTCGGAGAAGGTCGCCGTGCCCTTGTCGGCGGCGACCACCAGATAGGGGTCGTCCTCATCGTGGCGGACCACCTCGGGCGGCGGCACCACCGCGCCCTCGGCGTCGAGATTGTCGGTGATGTCCAGCAGGCCGCGCATCAGCGTCTTGTAGCACTCGATGCCTTCGGCCAGCGCCGCCTCGCGCCCGGCGGACGGCGGCGGCGGGCGCTTGACCACGAAGCCGCCCTTGGAGCCGACCGGCACGATGACGGTGTTCTTGACCATCTGCGCCTTCATCAGCCCAAGGATCTCCGTGCGGAAATCCTCGCGCCGGTCGGACCAGCGGATGCCGCCGCGCGCCACCTTGCCGCCGCGCAGATGGACGCCCTCCATCCGCGGGCTGTAGACGAACACCTCGACCATCGGGCGGGGCAGCGGCAGGTCGTCGATGTTGCGGCTGTCGATCTTGAAGGAGAGGTAGGTCTTGGGCCGCCCGTCCGCGCCACTCTGATAGGCGTTGGTGCGCAGCGTGTTGCACAGCAGGTTGAGGAAGCGCCGCAGGATGCGGTCCTCGTCGAGGTTCTTCACCCCGTCGAGCGCGCGTTCGATCTCCGCGGCCAGCCCCGGATCGTTCTGCGGGCGGCGGGCCGGGTCGAAGCGGCTGTGGAACAGGGCGACCAGCTTGCGCGCGATGGCCGGATGGCCGGCCAGCGTGCTTTCCACCACGTCCTGCCCATAGGGGATGCGGGCCTGGCGCAGGTACTTGGCGTAGGCGCGCAGCACCGTCACCTCCCGCGCGGTCAGGCCGGCGCGGAGCACGAGGCGGTTGAAGCCGTCATCCTCCATCCGGCCGTCCCAGACGGCGGCGAAGGCGTCCTGGAACTTCTCCTTCACCATCGCGCAGTCGATGGGCAGCCCGTTCTGGGAGCGCGCGGTGAAGTCGTGGATCCACACCGGGGCGGCGTGGCCGGCGATGGCGATCTCGAAGGGGGCCTCGGTGATCACCTTCAGGTCCATGTGCTCCAGCATGGGCAGCACGTCGGACAGCGGGACCGGGCGGCCCTCATGGTAGATCTTGACGTGCAGCTCGTCGCCCTCGGCCTCCAGCGGGCGGTAGAGGTTGATGCCCAGCGCGCCCTGGGCCGTCGCCTTCTCGATCCGCTCGATGTCGAAGACCGCGGCCTCCGCGTTGAACTCCTCGCGGTAGGCGGTGGGGAAGGCGTCGGCGTAGCGGCGGAACAGGGTGCGCCCCTGCTCCTCGCCATGGGCCTCGACCAGCGCGTCGCGCAGATGGTCGTCCCAGCCGCGCGACGCCTGGACCAGCCGCGTTTCCAGATCGGTGGCGTCGACGGCGGGCACGCGGCCCGGCTCGGTCTTGATGATGAAATGCAGGCGGGCCAGCACGCTTTCGGTCAGCTGCGTGGTGAAGCCGGTGCAGGTGCCGTCGTAGGCGGCCTCCAGGATGGACTGGATGCGCCGGCGCAGCGTGGTGTCGTAGCGGTCGCGCGGCACGTAGACGAGGCAGGAGGCGAAGCGCTCGAACGGGTCCTTGCGCACGAACAGGGCCAGCCGCTGCCGTTCCTGCAGGTGCAGGATGCCGACCGCGATGTCCAGCAGCTCCGGCACCTGGATCTGGAACAGCTCGTCGCGCGGGTAGGTCTCCAGGATGTGCAGCAGCGCCTTGCCGTCATGGCCCTGCGGGTCGAAGCCGGCCAGATCCATCACCTCCGCGACCTTGCGGCGGAGATAGGGGATCTCGCGCGGGCTGCGGTTGTAGGCGACGGAGGTGAAGAGGCCGGCGACCAGCCGTTCGCCGATGATCCGCCCCTCGGCGTCGAAGCGCTTGATGAGGAAGGCGTCCATCGGCACCGCGCGGTGCACGGGGGAGGGGCGGTTGCCCTTGGTCACCATCAGGACGCGCGGGTTGCGCAGGAAGTCGCGCACGTCGGGCGGCAGGGTGGCGTAGTTGCGCAGCCCGTCGAAGACGGTGACGGAGTCGTCGCGCAGGATGCCCAGACCGCTGCCGGCGACCAGCCCCAGCGAGGAGTCCGCCCCGTCGGCGCCGCTTTCGAAGCGGTACTCGCGGTAGCCGAGGAAGGTGAAATGGTCGTCGTCGGCCCAGGACAGGAAGGCCTTGGCCTCGTCCACCTCGTCGTCGGGGATGATGGCCGGGACGGCGGCGCGGGCGCAGTCGGCCTCCACGATGGCGGCGCGCACCTGCTGGCGCATGGCCCGCCAGTCGGCGACGGCGGCGCGCACGTCGGCCAGCACGCGCTCCAGCCCCTCGCGGGCCTGGTCGAGCGCGGCGGCGCCGGTGACCGCGCCGACCTCCACATGCATGAAGGATTCGGGGGCCGCGTCGGTGGGGGCCGCAGCGGGCTCGTACAGCTCCACGAGCTGGCCGTCGGCGTCGCGCTTGACCCGCACCACGGGGTGGATGACCAGATGGACGGTCAGCCCCTGGCGGTTCAGCTCGGCGGTCACCGAATCGACGAGGAAGGGCATGTCGTCGTTGACGATCTCCACCACCGTGCGGTGGGACTGCCAGCCATGCTCCTCGACGCGGGGGTTGTAGACGCGGACCTTGGCGCGGTCCGCCGCCTCGCGCTGCTGGCCCCATTGCCACATGGCCAGCGCCGCGCCGTAGAGCTGCTCCGCCGGAGCCTGGATGATGTCGTCGGGCGGGACGTTGTCGTAGAACTGCCGTACGAAGCGCTCCGCCGGTGCCGCGCGGCTGCGGCCCAGCCGCTCGCGAACCTGCCGCACGACCTCTTCGGTCAGCTCGTCCTTGAGCTGTTCGGCCCTGAGAGCCATCGCTCCAATCCTTCCCTGATTTTTTGCGGCGGTTTGCCGCCGTTGTAGGCAGAGGGTAGCCGATTTGCCGCAACAGGCAACAGGCGGAGGGGCGTAACCGGAAGAGGCGGTTATTACGGAGAAGCCCTTCGCATCCAAATCGATGAAAGTTGAATGAGTCGGAAAGTGGGCGTATTTTTTGTGCAGGCGCGCTCATGGCGCGCAACCATCGAGACGGTCATGACCAACGACGACGCCCGCCCGCCGGAGGCCATCCCGGTTCCGCCCGCCAAGCCCCGCCTGCATGTCCTCGTGGTCGATCCCGATCCGGCGCTGGCCGGGCTGACACGCGCCGCGCTCGACGGCTTCGCGCTGGATGGCGCGCCGGTGACGGTGCTGACCGCCGCGACCGCCGCCGAGGCGCGGGAGGCGCTGTACCGCAACCCCAACACCGCCGCCGTCCTGCTGGAGCCGGTGCTGGACCCGGCGGCGGATGGGCCGCCCGAAGGGCTCGCCTTCATCGACCACATCCGCAAGGATCTGGGGAACAGCCGCGTCCGCATCCTGGTCTGCACCGCCCACCCCGAGCGGGCGCCGGAGGAGGAGGTGGTGGAGGGCCACGACGTCAGCGACTACCGCCTGAAGGACGGGCTGACGGCGCGCGCGCTGCGCACCGCCGTCGTGCCGCGGCTGCGCGCCTTCACCAATCTGCAGACCCAGGCGGCCGGGCGCAAGGCGCTGGCCCGCATGCTGGTGGCGACCACCGGCCTGCTGGAGATGCGCACCCCGGACGTGCTGTTCCCCAACATCCTGCCGCGCGTCGTCGGGCTGCTGGGCATCGGGCGGCACGCCCTGCTGTGCATCCAGGGCGACACGCTGCCGCGCGACCGCCGCATCCGCGTCCGCGCCTCCACCGGGCGCTTCGCCAAGTGGAAGGACGTGGACGTCGCCGAGCTGGGCGAGCCCAACGTGGCCGCGGCCCTGGAGCGGCTGAGCCCGAGTTCCGAGACCATCGTGGAGCCGGGCTATTGCGCCCTGCGGCTGCGCGCCCATGGCGGCATCATCGGCATGATCTACGTCGAGGGCCACAACAACGAGGGCACCGCGCGCGAATGGCAGCTGCTGGAGCTGTTCCGCAACAAATGCTCCATCGCCTTCGAGAACGCCCTGCTGTTCGAGGAGCTGAACACCGCCCAGAAGGCCACCGTCCTCGCCATGGGGTCGCTCGCCGAATACAAGGACAACGCCGCCGCCGGCCATCTCCAGCGCATCGAGCGGCTGGTCGGCGACATCGCACGCGAGCTGCGCGTCCATGGCCGCTTCGCCGACGAGCTGGACGAGGAGCTGGTGGAGAAGGTCGGGCTGGCCGCCCTGCTGCATGACGTCGGCATGCTGAGCGTGTCGGACGAGACGCTGGGCATTCCCGGCGAGCTGGCGAACAACGACATGGCCGCCATCCAGCGCCACACCCTGATCGGCCACCGCATCCTCAGCGAGGCGGCGCTGCCCCTGCGCGGGCGCAGCCTGCTGTCGATCGCCGCGGAGATCGCCCGCTACCACCACGAGCGCTACGACGGGTCGGGTTACATGGAAGGGCTGCGCGGCGGGGCGATCCCGGTGTCGGCGCGGATCATGGCCGTGGCCGACGTGTTCGACGCCCTCATCACCGACCGCCAGTACCGCAAGGCCTGGGGGGTGGAGCACGCCATCACCTGGATCGCCGAACGGGCGGGCAAGGACTTCGACCCGCTGGTGGTCGAGGCGTTCCTGACGGTGGTCCGGCGCATCCAGGCCGAGGAGCCGGACTGGTTCCCCAAGCCGGAGGGCGGCAACCAGGGCCTGCTGGTCGCGGCCATCGGGCGCAAGCTGCGCGCCCTGTTCGGCAACCGCGCCGAGCCGATCAACTGACTCCCGTCTCCCAAGGACGGAACCGGCTCGAACGGCCTTTCCCAGGTGGAAAGGCCGTTCGAGCCGTCGCCATTTGGCGACGATGGCCGGTGACGATGGCCGGTGACGATGGCCGGCGCGGCATTGTGTCCAGTCCTCTCACTATGGTTGCGCCTTAAATACTATTGTGTACAAAAAATCGTGTTACTATGAATTGTGCAACCGATGCCACGGGACGCTCTTTGGCGACGCTCCGTTGTGGTGATCGGGCGGCAGCATTTGGCGGAGCCGACCATGAAAGCCAGACGTTTCCTTTCCAGCCTCCTGACCTCCTGTGCCCTGCTGTTGGGCGCGACTGCGGCCCAGGCCGCCTACCCGGACAAGCCGATCACCATGATCGTCGCCTACGGGGCCGGCGGATCGACCGACGTGACCGCGCGCATGCTGGCCCCCTTCATCGAAAAATACCTGGGCGGCGGCGCACGGATCGTGGTGATGAATCGCGGCGGCGCCGGGGGGGAGATCGGCTTCGCGGCCATCGCCGACGCCACGCCGGACGGCTACACCATCGGCTTCATCAACACGCCGAACGTCGTGACCATCCCGATCGAGCGCAACGCCCGCTTCACGCTCGACCGGCTGGACCCGCTGGTCAACATCGTCGACGACCCGGGCATCATGACGGTCCACGGCGACAGCCCCTACAAGACGGTGGAGGATCTGGTCGCCCAGGCCAAGGCCAACCCGAACACCATCACGCTGGGCTCCACCGGTGTCGGGTCGGACGACCATCTGGGCATGCTGCTGCTCCAGCGGCAGGCCAACGTCCGCTTCACCCATGTGCCGTTTCCCGGCAGCGCGGAGAACTACCGCTCCATGCTCGGCCGCCACACCCAGATCTGCGGCCAGAATCTGGGCGAGGGGCTGCGCGGCAAGGCCGGCGGCGACAACATCCGCATCCTCGGCGTGATGAGCACGCAGCGCTGGGACATGGCGCCCGACCTGCCGACCTTCAAGGAACTGGGCTACAACATCACCATGGCGTCGCTGCGCGGCGTCGGCGCGCCGAAGGGCCTGCCGCCGGAGATCCGCGCCAAGCTGGTCGATGCGGTGACCAAGGCCGCCAACGATCCGGACTTCCAGAGCAAGGCCCGCGACACCTACCAGCCGCTGCGCATCCTCGATTCGGAAGCCTTCTCGGCGGAGCTGAAGGAGCTGGACGGCGATTTCCGCAACCTCTGGCGCGAGTTCCCCTGGCTGAAGTGATCGGGGAAAACCCAACGGAAAAGGCCGCATGGGAAAGGCCCCTCTTCCACGTGGAAGAGGGGCCTTTTTCGTGGGCGGTGCGGGAGGACGCCACGGCGTCCTCCCCGCATCGGGCCGGGTCAGGCCGCGGTGATGCGGGTGATGAAGGCTTCGATCTCGTTGTCCAGCCGGTTGAAGCTGCGCGACAGCTCCTCCGTCGTGGTCTGGACGGCGCCGGCGGAATGGCCGGTGGTCTCCGCCGCCTGCTGCACCAGCCGCATTTCCTGGAGCACGGCCACCGTGTCGGTGGCGGCGCGCTGCGAGCGCTCGCTGATGTCGCGGGTGGCGGCGTCCTGCTCCTCCACCGCCGCGGCGACGGTGCTGAGCGATTCGTCCACCTGCCGGATGGTGTTGACGATGGCGCGGATGGCGTTGACCGCCGCGGTCGTCGCCGCCTGCACCGCCGCGATCTCCGCGCCGATCTCGTCGGTGGCCTTGGCGGTCTGGTTGGCGAGGCTCTTGACCTCCTGCGCCACCACGGCGAAGCCCTTGCCGGCCTCGCCGGCGCGGGCCGCCTCGATGGTGGCGTTCAGAGCCAGCAGGTTGGTCTGGCCGGCGATGTTGTTGATGAGGCCGACCACCTCCTCGATCTTCCGGCTGGCCTCGCTGAGGCCCTGGACGATCGAGTCGGTCCGCCCGGCCTCGTCCACCGCGCCGCGGGCGAGCTGGGTCGACTGGGTGATGGAGCGGGTGATCTCGTCGATGGAGGCGCGGAGCTGCTCGGCGCCGGCGGCCACGCTCTCCACCTCGCTCGTCGCCTCCTGCACGGCGTGGGCGACCGAATCGCTGTGGTGGCTGGTCTGCCGGGCGTTCTCCAGCATGACGTTGGCTTCGCCGCGCATGGAGTCGGCGGAGCGCACCACCTCGCCCATCATCGCCTTGACCGACGCCTCCAGGTCGGCGGCGAGGCTGTTCATGGCCCGGCGCTGCTCCTCGGTGGCGCGGGTGCGCATGGCCTCCTGCTCGCGGGCCATCTCCTGGACGCGCAGCGCGTTCTCCTTGAAGACGCGGACGGTGCGGGCCATCTGGCCGATCTCGTCGCCGCGCTCGGCGGCGGGCACCTCGTCCTCCAGCCGGCCCTGGGCCAGCCGTTCCATCACCGTGGTCAGGCGGACCACCGGACGGGCGATGTTGAAGCCGATGAACAGCGCCACGCCCACCGTGATCAGCAGGGCGACGATCGCCGAGGCGATGAAGGCCTGGGTGGTCGCGTCGACCGACGCGTTCACGTTGGCGTAGGCGTCGGCCGACTGCTGGCGCTGGTAGGTCAGGTAATCGCGGGAGGTGCCGTTCAGCCGCCCGTAGGCCGCCTGGACCTCCTGCAGGAAGTCGAGCGGATCGACGCCCATCTTCAGCAGATCGAGGAAGCTGGTCACCTTCGCCTGATAGGCGGCGGTGTCGGAACCGAAGCGCTGGAGGATCTGCCCCTCCTCCTCGGTCGCGGCCGACTGGCCCTTCATCTTGTCCGCCTGGACCTTCAGCCTGGAGAGCTGTTCGGTCAGCGCCTTCGCCTCATCCTCGACCGCCTTGGGGGAGGCGTTGGCGGTGCTGAGGATCACCGTCCGGTAGAGGCCGGCGTGGGCGACGGTCAGCGTGTCGGTCAACGCCTGGACATCCGCTTCCCGCGTGAAGGAGCGGTTGAACAGCGTGTCCAGCAGGCGTGACTGTTCCGTGATGGCGGAGCCGCCGAGCAACGCGATGGCAAGCATGCCCAGGATCGCTGTCGCCGCCGGGATTCCCATTTTGGTGGGAATGTGGAGGTGATTGAGGAAAGTCATGGAGCACCTGCTTCAGCCATTGGCCGGTCCGTTGGCGCCGGATGGTCAGCCGGATGGTCATGGGGGGCTGGAACCGCACCCGACGCCGGCCGGCGGCCGGCGGCCGGCGGCGGGCGGCGGGCGGTTGCGGGGACGGGCCGGACCCGGACGGACCAGCCCGCCCGGGTCGCTTCAGCCCCGGATCACTTCAGCCAGGGCGACGACTGCCACAGCGACTTCAGCTCGGTGTCGAGCTGCTTCAGCTCCGCCGCGAAGGCGTCGGGGCTGAGGACGCGCAGCGGCTGGAAGGTCTCCTTCGCCTCGGCCTTCGTTACGAACTCCGGATCGGTGGCGGCCTTGGTCACCGCATCGACCAGCTTGGCGCGGATGTCGGCGGGCAGGCCCTTCGGCGCGCAGACGCCGCGCAGCGAGGCCATCAGAACCGGGTAGCCCTGCTCCGCGAAGGTCGGGATGTCCGGGGCGGCCTTCCAGCGCTCCTTGCTCATCACGCCGAGCACGCGGATCTGGTCGGAGGCCTGACCGCGCAGCCCCTCGCCGAGATTCTGGCCGCTGATCTGGATCTTCTTGGCGAGCATCGCCTTGTAGTTGGCGGCCGAGCCGGAGAAGGGCACGTGGGTGAACTGCACGCCCGCCTGGCGCTGCACCAGCAGCATGGCGAGCTGGTCGTCCGAGCCCACGCCGGTGGTGCCGACGGTGACGGTGTTCGGGTTGGCCTTGGCGTGCTCCACGACGTCCTTCAGCGTCTTGAAGGTGCTGTCGCCGGGAACGCTCCACACGCCGGGATCGTCGACGACGTTGACCAGCGGGTCCAGCCGGTCCGCCGAGAAGCGGGCCTGACGCTCGATCGGGATCGACACCATGTTCGGCGTGTTGCAGAAGCCGATGGAGTAGCCGTCCGGTGCGGCGTCGGCGATGGCCGCGAAGCCGATCTCGCCGCCGGCGCCCGGCTTGTTCACCACTTCGATCCGGGTGCCGCCCAGATGCTTCTCGATGAAGGGAGCCAGCAGGCGCGCGGTCACGTCGGTCGATCCGCCGGCGTCGTAGGCGACGACCACGGTGATCGGCTTCTCGGGATAGGCGGCCCGGGCCGTCGACAGAGCGGTCGTCGACATGGCCAGCGCCAGGGTCCCGGTCGCCAGCGCCAGGAACTTGCTGCGAATGATCATCTGGATGCCCTTCTTTCCTGCGTTATTGCGGAAGACCCCCTTGGCCGCGGACGCGGTGGGGTCCCGGGAGATCCCGCCCGTCCCGATGCGGACACAGGCTGGGGCTCCTTTTCTGAAATTCTCGTAAAGATCGGCGGTCATTGATTTTGACAGCATTGAAATGTTGGGTCACGAACGACACGAAGATCCGTCATCACCTTGTATTGGATGAACACATACTTCGGTATGTCTGTCTTCGTGGATGGCCGATCCCATTGCCGGCACAGCGGCGGAGTTCGGTCGCCATTCTCGCGAAAAGGAGCGGTTCATAGGCCCAACGCTGTCAAATCGACCCGATGGAAGCGGCTTTGACGCTTCAAAGTGGAAGATACAGAGTCTCTATTCGTGTATCAATCGTGCTGACCGGTGCGGTCATCCGGAAATCACAGCGATTTTCGACGAATGCTTTCTATCTGGCGTGGTTTCTTGGAGTTCCGCGCGATCGGGCGTGCGTGATAAGCGTCAAATGGACGCATAATGAAAGTTGCCTGCGGCGAAATGACCGCGTCAGCCCATCGCCACCATGAAGGCGACGGAAATCGAGATCGGGGACATCAGGGTGGACAGCAGCAGCGACATGGACACCAGCTCCCGCCCCGTCTGGTAGCGCTCGGCGAAGGCGTAGACGTTGACGCCGATGGGCAGCGCCGCCGCGGTCACGGCGGGAGCCAGCCAGTCAGGCGGCAGGTGGAAGACCTCCACCGCCAGGACCCAGGTCAGCACCGGGTGCAGGACCGTCTTCATCACCGCCAGGACGAGCGCCTGTCCGAACTTGCCCGACAGCTTTCCGAAGGACAGCGCGGTGCCGAGCGTGAAGCAGGCGCAGGGCAGCACGGTGGCGGCGGCGTAGTCGGCCGCCTTCATGACCGCGTCCGGCACATGGACGCCGGTCAGGTTGAAGCCCATCCCGACGACGATCGACAGGATCATCGGGCTGAGCAGGGTCGCCTTGACGGCGTTGACCGCGGCGACGACCGGCCGCCCGCCGGCCGTCCGCTGCGCCTCGGCGATCATCGTCGCCGTGGTGAAGAGCAGCGGCGACTGGAACAGGATCAGCAGCATCACCGGGATGGCCACCGACGATCCGTAGGCGTCCATCAGGATCGGCGCGCCGAGCAGGCCGATGGAGGAGAAGGAGGGGGCGAAGCCGCCGATCGCCGCCTCGTCCTTCCGCCGGATGGACAGCATCCAGGCGGCACCCAGCCCGAAGATGATGAAGGCCGCGACGAAGAAGGACGCCACGAAGCCCCATTCGATGGGATCGGGGATCTTCGCCTTGGCCATCGCCGCGAACAGCAGCGCGGGCAGGGCGTAGATGCCGAGGAAGCGCGACAGCCCCTGAGCCGCCGTGTTGCTGAAATTGCCCGATTTCCCGGCGTAGAAGCCGAGCGCGACCAGGACGAACATCGGCAGCACGATTTGAAAGATGAGCGTCATGGCGGCGGAAACCGGTCTTGGGGGCGGCTCGAAGGGCTGTGCGGTCCGCCGGCCCGCGTGGTCCGGCGGATGTCCGGGGTCAGCGCAGGGTGGGCGTTTCGACGATCTCCGGTTCCGGCACGCCCAGCACCTCCATCAGCGACTTGCCGGCGTCGAGCTGCTGCGACCAGATCTTCTCCTTGGCCATCAGCTCCAGGCAGCGCTTCAGCACCTCGTCCATCACGGCGAGCGGAACCACGGTCACCCCGTCGTCGTCGCCGATGATGAGGTCGCCCGGATTGACCACCATGCCGCCGACGCCGGCCGGCACGTCCATCTTGCCGCCGAAGGCCTTGTGCGGGCCGCGCGGGACCGAGCCCTTGGCGAAGACCGGAAAGCCGATGGTCCGGATTTCCTGGAGGTCGCGGACGGAGCCGTCGATCACCAGACCGCCCAGGCCGCGCGACTTGCAGCCGCGGACCACCCATTCGCCGGCCAGCGCCACCTCTTCCAGGCCGGCGCCGGCGACCACCACCACCTCGCCCGGCTCGGCCAGGCTGCAGGCGGTCAGCAGCATGCTGTTGTCGCCCGGCATCGACACGGCGGTGCGGGCTTGGCCGCAGATGCGCATGCCCGGTGCGCAGGGCTTGATCCGGGCGTCCATGCTCTGGCAGCGGTTCTGCACGTCGGACGCGATGCTGCTGGGGACCGTCTTCCAGATCTCCAGCATGTCCGGGGACAGGCGCGGAAAATTCACGATGTAGCGTTGCATAGCCATGGGAGGGACCTCTTCTCGTCTGAACGGAGTGTCGTCTGGGCTGTACGAAGCGGGGCTTGGAAGCGCGACCAGCGGCACCGCCGGTCGCAGCGCGACGACAGCGGAGCCGTTGACGATCAGGCGGGGGAGGGCCGGTGTTGCCGGAGCGGCGGACGCCGGCCGGACAGGAGCGTCCTATCCGGGAAAATCACGGGCTCAGCCCGTCCGACGCAACCAGACCATCCATGGTGCATACAACCCTAATCGGATAGAAGTTCTATTTGTTTCGTATTTGAAGCTTAGTCTTTCCGGAGGTCATACGCAAGTAGGTTGCCTAAGAGTAAATTTATTCACGCGATCATATGGGGTATGTGCGCGAGGAATGACCTACAAAGGCATGCTGTTTGTCATATTTCGCGTCTTTAGATTGCGGCCTCCGGCGGCGCGCGCCCTGTATGGCTGCGTTGGGCCGGGGTTGGGATACTCGGGGGGTGAGATGCCGGTCGCGGCCGGCGGCCGGCTGCGGTGCAGACTCGGCTTCAGAAGCGAAGGCGCCGGTCGCGGGCTTGCAACGCACGGGGATCGGGGATGGCCGGGCGGGAAAAACGAAAAAGGCCGGCACCCGAAGGTCCAGCCTTTCCATCCACCGTGCTGCTTCCCGTCTGGAGGATCATCGCCTCCGCCGGGAAGATGGAGCGGGCGAAGGGATTCGAACCCTCGACCCCAACCTTGGCAAGGTTGTGCTCTACCCCTGAGCTACGCCCGCGCTCCGTTTCGCTGCCGTTCGGACCCTTGTTCGGTGCCGTCCGGCGGCGTGCGGCGGACTATACTCATGGATCGGCGCAATGCAAGCGTCATGTTTCACTTTTTTCCAGCGCCTGGACGAATTTTCCCGGCACCGCTAAAGATGGCTCCATGGACACCCGCGACACCCCCGAGGGCAGGGCCGAGGAGCCGCTGCCGACGAGCCCGGAGCAGCTCCTGGAGCATCTCGCGGCGCTCGGCATCCGCACTATGACCCACAGCCACCCGCCGCTGCACACGGTGGAGGAGAGCAAGGCGCTGCGCGGCGCGCTGCCCGGCGGCCATTGCAAGAACCTGTTCCTGAAGGACAAGAAGGAGCAGCACTGGCTGGTCGTCGCGCTGGAGGACGCGCGGGTCGAGCTGAACCGCTTCGACAAGGTGATCGGGTCGGCGCGGCTGTCCTTCGCCTCCGCCGACCGGCTGTGGCGTTATCTCGGCGTGCGGCCCGGTTCGGTCACGCCCTTCGCGCTGGTCAACGACCGCGAGCGGCGGGTGAGGGTGGTGCTGCAGGAGCAGATGCTGGCCCACGACCCGCTGAACTACCATCCGCTGCTGAACGACCGGACCACGGCCATCGCCGCCGCCGACCTGCTGCGCTTCCTCCGGGCCGGCGGGCACGAGCCGCTGATCGTGCCCTTCGGGGAGGAGCCGCCGGACTGTCAGCCGACGCTTGCTTAACGCGCCCCGTGCGCTCATCTATCACGCGAGATCGCAAAGGGATACGTGACCGCCATGTTCTCCATTCCGCCCGCCAACAAGCCCGCTGCCGCCGGTGCCGCTCCCGCTGCCGGTGACCTGATCAAGGACAGCAGCGACCGCGCCTTCATGGTCGACGTCATCGAGGCGTCGCAGTCCGTGCCGGTGATCGTCGATTTCTGGGCGCCCTGGTGCGGCCCGTGCAAGCAGCTCGGCCCGATCCTGGAAAAGACGGTGCTGGCCGCGAAGGGCAAGGTGCGGCTGGTCAAGATCGACACCGACAAGGACCCGATGATCGCCTCGCAGCTCCGCGTGCAGTCGATCCCGGCGGTCTACGCCTTCTTCCAGGGGCGTCCGGTGGACGGCTTCATGGGCGCCCTGCCGGAGTCGCAGATCAAGGCCTTCGTGGAGAAGCTGGTGAAGCTGGCCGGCGCCGCGGGCGGCGGCGAGGGCGACATCCTGGAGGAGGCGATGGCCCAGGCCAAGGAGGCGCTGGAGGCCGGCGACACCCAGACCGCCTCGGAGATCTACGGCGAGATCCTGCAGGCCGATCCGGAGAACCTGAACGCCGCCGCCTACGCCGGGCTGGTCCGCTGCCTGATCGTCAACGACGACCTGGCCCGCGCCAAGCAGATGCTCGACAAGGTGCCGGAGCAGATCGCCAAGGACAAGGAGATCGCCGCGGTGCGCAGCGCGCTGGAGGTCGCCGAGCAGGCCGCCAACGCCGGCCCGATCCCGGAACTGATGGAGAAGGTCGCCCACAACCACGACGACCACGAGGCCCGCTTCGACCTCGCGCTCGCGCTGTTCGCCGCCGGCAAGCGCGAGGCCGCGGTGGACGAGCTTCTGGAGCTGGTGCGCCGCGACCGCGCCTGGAACGACGAGGCCGCCCGCAAGCAGCTCGTCAAGTTCTTCGAGGCCTTCGGCCCGACCGATCCGCTGACGGTGCAGAGCCGCCGCCGGCTGTCCTCGATCCTGTTCCGCTGATCACGGGGGCGGCCGCGGGCCGTTGTCGTTCGCGGCCGCTTCGTTCGTGATCGCTCTGTTCGCCGTGCCCGGGGGTTCTATATTCGTCGCATGAGCCGGAACCCCATCGACCCGTCAACGGACCGCCTGCCGCGGCAGCTCCCGATCTTCCCGCTTGCGGGAGTCCTGCTGCTGCCGCGCGGGCGTCTGCCGCTGAACATCTTCGAGCCGCGCTACCTCGCGATGGTCGAGGACGCGCTGGCCGGCGACCGCATGATCGGCATGGTCCAGCCGACCGACCCCGCCTGCCGCCTGCGCGAGCCGGCGGTCTACGGCACCGGCTGCGCCGGGCGGATCACCAGCTTCGCCGAGACGGAGGATGGCCGCTACCTGATCACCCTGACCGGCGTCAGCCGCTTCGCGATCATGCGGGAGCTGGAGGGCCAGCGCGGCTACCGCCGCGTCGCCGCGGACTGGGACCGCTTCTCCGGCGACCTGATCGACCCGCTGGAGCGCGGCGGGGCCGACGGCTGCGGGCTGGATCGCGCGCGTCTGCTGGCCGGGCTGAAGGGCTATTTCAGGATGCAGGGGCTGTCGGTCGACTGGAAGGCCATCGACGGGACGCCGGACGAACGGCTGGTCACCTCGCTGGCCATGATCTGCCCCTTCTCAGCCAGCGAAAAGCAGGCCCTTCTGGAGACGCCGGACCTGCCGGAGCGCGCGAAGCTCTTGATCGCCCTGGTCGAGATGGCCATTCTCGACGGCCACGAGGGCGACGGCGGCGGCGCGCTGCGTCACTGACGACCACGTCCTTCAACCGACACTGCACTCTCCGACTGCGAGGCCCGATCCATGAGCGCCCACCCCCACGACGATACGCCCGCCGACGGCAAGACGCAGGCGCGCGTCGATCCGAAGCTTCTGGAGATCCTCGTCTGCCCGCTGACCAAGGGTCCGCTGCGCTATGACGCCGAGCGCGCCGAGCTGATCAGCGACCGCGCCGGGCTGGCCTACCCGATCCGCGACGGCATTCCGATCATGCTGATCGACGAGGCCCGCAGCCTCGACGGGAAGCCGGGGGCGGCCTGATGTCCGACGAGCAATTCGCGTCGGATGCCTTCGGCACGAAGCATTGGCCGGTGGAAGTCCGGCTGAAGAAGGAGGAGAAGCGGCTGGAGGTCGATTTCGACAACGGCCGGACCTTCTCCTATCCGGCAGAGTTCCTGCGCGTCCACAGCCCCAGCGCCGAGGTGCAGGGCCACGGCCCCGGCCAGAAGCAGACCGTCTCGGCCCGCCGCCATGTCGGCATCATGAGCCTGGAGGCGATCGGCCATTACGCCCTGCGGATCGTCTTCGACGACCTGCACGACAGCGGCATCTATTCCTGGAAGCTGCTGTACGAGCTGGGCGAGGACCAGGACCGCCTGTGGGCGGAATATCTGGCGGAACTGGAGGCCAAGGGCCTGAGCCGCGATCCCCGCGGCCGGCGCTGACGGGACGGAAGGCGGGGCGCGGCATCCGGTCGCGGCTCCGCTTTTTTCCGTGTGGCCTTTCCGGGCGCCGGGGCGCGGCGTGTTGCGCTTTCGTGAAAAGGGCGTAGATAACGGCCCATCGACCGTTCCTCCGCCGCAGGATGACCGCCGTGACCGCGACCGACCCGACCGGCGCGACCGCCACCCCGACCGCCAGCCCGACCGCCACCCCGGCCAAGACTCCTGACGCCGAGTCGCCGCCCGCGGGTGGCGCCGGACTGCCCGTTCCCGCCAAGCCCGCCCCGGACGCGGCCCCCGGCGATCCGCCGCCGGTGGCGAGCGGCTGGGGCTGGTCGGGCGGCTACGGACGGCGCGGCAGCGCCCTGCGGCAGAAGCTGGCCGCGCATCTGGCGGCCCGGCGGCGCAAGCGGCGCGCCTGGGCGCGCGACGTCGCGCGGGTCGTCCTGGTGCTGTCGATCATGGCGCTGTGCGCGCTGGCCGTGGAGATCGGGCGCAAGGCGGTGGTCGTGCTGAACCGCGCCGACCTGGGCGCCGTCCACCTGTTCGGGGAGCGAAGCTGAAGCGCTTGATGTTCCCTCTCCCCTCTGGGGAGAGGGTTAGGGTGAGGGGGGTGCGCTTTTGCCGAACTTCCCGCCACGCGCATCCCCCTCACCGGCCCTTCGGGCCACCCTCTCCCCGGAGGGGAGAGGGCTGAGGATGGCGTGATCTGCTCAGGGAAGAATGACCACGTAGCGTTTCGTCGTGGTCTCCAGCACCTCCCACACGCCGTCGAAACCCGGCTCCAGCGTGAAGCGGTCGCCCGGGCCGACGACCCAGCGGCGCCCGTCGGCGTGGCTGATGGCGCTTCGGCCCTCCAGGATCTCGCAATACTCCCACTCGTCGTAGACGATCCGCCAGGAGCCGGGGGTGGAACGCCAGACGCCGGCGAAGCGCTTGCCGTCCGCCGATTCGTACTCGTTCCAGGTGGTGAAGACCGGGGCGCCGGACAGGACGCGGTCGGCGGCCGGGCCACCGGTCTCGGGCTCCACGGCGGGGCGGGCGGGGTCGGTCAGCAGGGCGAAGCTCATCGGGGTCTCCCTTTCACCACGTTCCCTTCACCAGGCGGCGAGCAGCGGCGGCAGGCCGTGCAGGCTGTCGATGCGGCGGTAGTTCTCGGTGGGCGGCTCGGCCACCTCGTGCGCCCAGGTGACGTGATAGGGCACATGGACGGCGTGGCCGCCGACGGCCAGCACCGGCAGGATGTCCGACCGCACGGAGTTGCCCACCATGACGAAACGCGCCGGGTCCACCCCGTGCCGGTCGAGCAGGCGGCGGTAGGTGGCCGGGTCCTTCTCGCTGACGATCTCGATGGCGTCGAAGCGCCCGGCGAGGCCGGAGCGGGCGATCTTGCTTTCCTGGTCGAACAGGTCGCCCTTGGTGACGAGCAGCAGCCGGTAGCGCCCGGCCAGCCCCTCCACCACCTCCTGCACCCCGTCCAGCAGATCGACCGGGTGTTCCAGCATCGCCTTGCCGAACTCGACGAGGCTCTGGATGTCCCGCCCGCCGATGCGCCCGTCGGTCAGGTCCACCGCCGTCTCGATCATCGACAGGACAAAGCCCTTGATGCCGTAGCCGTAGACGCGGAGGTTCTCGCGCTCGGCCTGCAGCAGCCGTCGGTCGATGTCCGCCGGATCGGCCAAATGGTTGGCGAGCAGCGCGCGGAAGCGGTCCTGCGTCATCGAGAACAGGGACTCGTTGTGCCACAGCGTGTCGTCGCCGTCGAAGGCGATGGTGTCGATCATGGGAAGAACTCGGTGTCGGACGACGGTCGGGATCAGAGGTAGGACGCGCCGCGGCGCCTGTCCAGCGCTCCGTTTCAAACTCGGTTTGTTGGTGAACTGCACAATTTGTGGCGCCCAAAAGCTGTGCATTCGTCCATTATTCTTGCATCGGTGATATTCCTACGACAGCTATCGAGAAAGCTCACGGCTCGCATACCCACATGGCGGTGGCGGGTTTGCGCGGGATGAGCAATATTCTTTCTCACAAAGCGAGGGCGCGGCGGCCACTTCCGGCAGGCCCCCTCGGGACCTTCAAAGATAGGATGACCACCATGGCAATCGCTCTGCGCACGGCCCCCGCCGGCCGTACCCTGCGCCCTGCTCCGGTGGCGTATGTGCTGGACAGCGTTCTGGACACGTTCGCCCTGTGGCGGCAGCGCACCATCACCCGCCGCGAGCTGGCTCGGCTGGACGACCGGATGCTGCACGACATCGGCATCTCCCAGATCGACGTCGAAGGCGAGATCAGCAAGCCGTTCTGGAAGGCTTGATGCCGCCGTCACGGCTGCGGGAGACCGCAAGGAAAAGGGCCGCTCCTGTCTAAGGGAGCGGCCCTTTTCGCATCCGGGTCCCGGCATTCCCGCAAGCGGCCAAAAGAAAAGGCCCCTCCTCCCGAAGGAAGAGGGGCCTTTTGCTTGGCCGAAGCGCCGTCCGATCAGATGCAGATCTGCTGGAGCGGGGCGAAGCCGTTGAAGCAGACCGCCGAGTAGGTCGTCGTGTAGGCCCCCGTGGCGTGGATGCGCACGCGGTCGCCGGCCTTCAGGTCCATCGGCAGCTTGTACTCGGCGCGCTCGTAGAGCACGTCGGCGCTGTCGCAGGTCGGGCCGGCCAGCACGACCGCTTCCGTGTCGCCCTCGCCGTCGTCCCCCATCACCTGGATCGGGTACTGGATCGCCTCGTCCATCGTCTCGGCGAGACCGCTGAACTTGCCGATGTCCAGATAGACCCAGCGCTTCACGTCGTTGGCCGACTTGCGGGAGACGAGGACGACCTCGCTCTCGATGATGCCGGCGTTGCCGACCATGCTGCGGCCCGGCTCCACGATGGCTTCCGGCAGGCGGTTGCCGAAGTGGGTGCGCAGGGACTCGAAGATGGCCTGGCCGTAGGCGGTGGTCTCCGGCACGTCGGTGCGGTAGCGGGTCGGGAAGCCGCCGCCCAGGTTGATCATGCCGAGGTCGACGCCCAGCACCTCAAGCTCGCGGAACAGCTGCGCCACCTGGAAGATGGCGTGGTCCCACTGCATCAGGTCCTTCTGCTGCGAGCCGACGTGGAAGGACACGCCGTAGGGAACGACGTTCATGCCCTTGGCCTTGAGCAGCAGCTCCCGCGCCATGGCGAGGTCGCAGCCGAACTTGCGCGACAGCGGCCACTCGGCGCCCTCGCCGGAGGTCAGGATGCGGCAGAAGACGCGGGCGCCGGGGGCGGCGCGGGCGATCTTCTCAAGCTCCGCCTCGCTGTCGAAGGCGAACAGGCGCACGCCCAGCTCGAAGGCGCGGCGGATGTCCGCTTCCTTCTTGATGGTGTTGCCGTAGGAGATCCGCTCCGGCGCGCAGCCGGCGGCCAGAACCATCTGGATTTCCGGGACGCTGGCGGTGTCGAAGGCCGAGCCCAGACGGGTCAGCAGGCCGAGGATCTCCGGCGCCGGATTGGCCTTCACGGCGTAGAAGATCTTGGCGTCCGGGAGCGCTTCCTCCAGGTCGTGGTAGTTCGCTTCCACGACGTCCAGATCGACGACGAGGCACGGGGTCTGCGGACGCTGCTCTTCGAAAAAGCGCGCAATCTTTTCGGTCATCTCAGTCTCCCGGACGCAAGATGAAGGTGTCGGACAAATTGTGAAAAAGCAGGGGCGGAGCGGCCGAACGCTGCTGACCGGTCAGAAAGAAAAGACGGTCAGGCGTTCAGGCCGCCCATACTGGACTGCCGCGTCGCCTTGCGGGGAAGAGCCGAACTGGACAGAACCGGAAAGAGTCGGAGACGGGTGAGCCGGCGCCCACCCACAACAACATGAACCATCGTAACCTCCAAGACGCCGCCTTGCTTAAGGGACGGTCGGGGATCACGCGTTACGTCGTTGCATAACCACATCTCGAAAAGGACGAGGGGCGGGCCAGCGGCACGTGCGCTTGCGAGTTGCGGTTACATAGATCGAACCGGCCGCCTTTTAAAGTGAAAAATGCGACGGGGCGCAAAAAAGTAGCAAGCGTTACGCAAAGGTAAAAATAGGGAGGAATAACATGGACTTGAGTACGGCCATTCCGGTCTGGGACATGGCGGCCCGGCTGGCCGCGGCGGCGGTTTGCGGGGCGGCGCTGGGACTCGACCGCGAGATCCGGGGCAAGGCGGCGGGGCTGCGCACCCACACGTTGGTGGCCATCAGCGCGGCGGTGACGACCCTGGTTGCGCTGGAACTCTACTGGGGCATGGCCGGGAAGGGCGGCGGGGGCGGAGGCGACATGGACCCGACCCGCGTCATCCAGGGCATCGCCCAGGCCATCGGCTTCATCAGCGCCGGGGTGATGTTCCGCGCCGGGGCCACGGTGCGCGGGGCGACCACCGCGGCGCTGATCTGGATGGCCGGCGCTCTGGGCATCGCCTGCGGGGCCGGCTTCTACCTGCTGGCGGGCATGGCGCTGGCGCTCTGCCTCGCCGTCACCATCGTCTTCTCCTACGCCCTGCGCTGGATTCCGGACTCCGTCAAGTCCGAGGACTGACCAGAAGCCGATGCGCCAGCGCGCCGCCCAGCGCGACCAGCCCGATGGCCGTCATCATGGGAAGCTGGCTGTCCGCGTGGGTGTGCCCGAGCACCACCCCGATCAGCGCCGCCACGGTCATCTGCACGAAGCCGACCAGGGAGGAGGCCAGCCCGGCCATCATCGGGTAGGGACCGACCGCCCCGGCTATGGCGTTGGGCAGGGTCAGCCCGGCCCCCAGCATGAAGAGGAAGACCGGGGCGACCACCGCCGCCAGATGCAGCACCCCGGCCAGGGCCAGCCCCACCCCCAGCAACCCGCCGGCCAGCGAGACCGCCGTGCCGGTGCGGATCATCCGCGGTCCGCCCAGCCGCGCGCTCAGCCGCCCGGCCAGGAAGGAACCCACCGCGTAGCCCAGCACCACCGCGCCGAAGCTCGCCCCGAACTGCGCGGGCGTCAGGTGCAGCCGCCCGATCAGCACGAAGCTGGACCCGGAAATGAAAGCGAAGATGCCGCTGTAGGCGAAGGCCACCGTCAGCATCTGCCCGACGAAGCCGCGGTCGCGCAGCAGCAGCGCGTAGTTGGCGACCAGCCGGCCGGGCTGGAGCGCCGTCTCGTCGCGGTTGGCGTTGGTCTCGCCCATCAGGGCCCAGGTGGCGGCCAGGATCAGGGCGGCGAAGCCGGTCAGCAGCAGGAAGTTGCTCCGCCAGCCGAACCACTCCGTCAGGACGCCGCCCAGGATGGGGCCGGCGGCCGGGGCCAGCGTCATGGCCATCGCCATGTAAGCCAGGACGGTGGCCGCCCGGTCGCGCCCGAAGACGTCGCGCACCACCGCCCGCGCCACCACCGGGCCGCAGCAGGCGCCCAGCGCCTGGAAGAAGCGGGCGACGATCAGCGTCTCGATGTCGTCGGTCAGCGCGCAGGCCGCACTCGCCACCAGATAGATGAAGATGCCGCCGAGCAGGGCGGGCCGCCGCCCGAACCGGTCGGACACCGGCCCGTAGACGAGCTGCGACACCGCGAAGCCGGCGAGGAAGACCGACAGGGTGAGCTGCACCGTGGCGATGTCCGTGTCGAACACGGTGACCAGCGTGGGCAGGGAGGGCAGGTAGAGGTCGGTGGACAGCGGGCCGAAGGCGACGAGCGCCGTCAGCAGCACGCGGACGGTCAGGGAATCGGGACGGGGCATGGACGGGGTCGGGTCGTCGGGGGAGGGGGGAGGTGGCGCACTCTAGCAGAGGCTCGGCGTGGCCCCGTCACGGCGTTTCGGCATGACCGTCATTTGCAGGTGAAACCATTTCCGCTCCTTCGCCGCCTCCCTCGCCGCCACCCTCGCCGTAGCGCAGCAGCCGGGCGCCGTTGGCCTTCAGCCAGAGGCGGGGCGTGCGCACGTCGCCGGTCAGCTGGGCGCACAGCGTCCAGAAGCGCTGGGAGTGGTTCATCTCGCGCAGATGCGCCACCTCGTGCCCCACCACGTAATCCAGAACGGACTCCGGGGTCAGGATCAGCCGCCAGGAGAAGGAGAGGCGTCCGGTGGCCGAGCAGCTTCCCCAACGGCTCTTGGTGTCGCGCACGGTGACGGCGGCGACCCGCGCGCCGATCAGCGCGGCCTTGGCGCGCGACCGTTCGGCCAGCTCCCGCCGCGCCTCGGCCATCAGGAAGTCGCGCACCCGGCGGGCGACATGCTCCGCCCGGCCGCCGACCAGGATCGCGCCGTCCTCGCGCCGGGTCGCCCCGCGCAGGTCCGGGGCGTGCCGGATGACATGGTCGATTCCCAGATAGGGCACCACCGCTCCGTGGGTGAAGGGAAGCTGCGGCGGCAGGGCGGCCAGCCGCGCCCGGACCCAGCCGTCGTGCCGCCCGACGAAGCGCAGCGCCTCGGCCTCCGGGACGCCCACCGGGATCACCACCTGGATCAGCCCGCGGCCGGCGTCCACCCGCAGGGTCATCCGGCGGGCGCGGGCGCTTTCCCGCAACTCCAGCGGCACGGGCAGGCCGGCGACGGCCAGGGCGCGCGGGGCCTTCGGGCGGGGAACCGCGGGCTTGGAGGGGTGGGATTTCCGGCGGAAGAACATACCTGACTTATAGCCCGCGCGGCCGGCTGCGGCCAATGGGGCCGTTGTCTTTCACATTCAAACGGAATTTGTCCCAAGTGAGTCTTGCATGTGACATTTGACTCCGATGGGCAAGTGGCAAGATAAGTATGATGCACTCTCAGTTTTTGCGGTGAAGTTGTGGGCGAGTATACCAGAAAGAACTCAACCGAAGGTCATATGACCAATCGTGCGATCTGGCTTGAGGCTCTGGTCTCCGCCAACGGCGCCGCTCACGCTCTGCTTGGGCTGGACGCGCGGCTTCTCGTGGTCAACCAGGCTTTTGCCGCGGCCTTCGGTCGTCTGCCGGAGGAGGTGGAGGGCCGGGCGTTGACCGACCTGGACGTTCCGGCGGCCATCGTGTCCCAGGTCGAGGCGCAGGTCCGCCGCGCCGTCCTCACCGGGGCGCCGGTGTCGGCCTTCGGCCTGCTGCCCCGGGGCGAGATGGTGCTGAGCCCGGTGCGCGACGCGGACGGGGTGATCACGGCGGTCGCCGCCATCGCCGACACCAACGCCGCCGCCCTGGCCGCCGCCCGCGCCGAAGCCGAGCGGGCGAAGGCCGAGACCGAGCGGGTCCGCCAGGAGGCCGAGACGGGACGCACCGCGATCGGGCGCTTCCTGTCGGCGGCCAGCCACGACCTGCGCCAGCCTTTCCAGGCCATGCATCTGTTCCACCATCTGCTGATGGGCCGCCTGACCGATCCCGGCGCGCGCGACCTCGGCGAGAAGCTGGAGATGTCGATCGAGGCGGCGGAGGGACTTCTGCGCGCCCTGCTGGACGTGTCGAAGCTGGAGGCCGGGCTGGTCCGGACGCAGGTGCAGAGCTTCCCCATCGACGAGACGCTGAGCCGCCTGCTCAACGAATTCGCGCCGGAGGCCGACGCCAAGGCCCTGCGCTTCAACGTCCGTTCCGCCGATGCGGAGGTGAGCACCGACCCGGTGCTGCTGGAGCAGCTTCTGCGCCCCATCCTGTCCAACGCCCTGCGCTTCACCGAGTCGGGCGGCGTGCTGCTGGCGGCGCGGCGGCGCGGCGCGGCGTTGCGCATCGAGGTGTGGGACACCGGCATCGGCATCGCCCCCGCCGACCAGTCGGCGATCTTCGACGACTTCCGCCAGCTCGGCAACCCGAACCGCGACCGCCGGCACGGGCTGGGGCTCGGCCTCGCCATCGTGCGGCGTCTCGCGACGCTGCTGGGCTTGACGGTCTCGCTGCGCTCGGTCCCCGGCAAGGGCTCCGTCTTCGCGGTGGAGGTCCCGCTGGCGGCGGAGAGCGCCGAGGAACGGTCGGTCGAGAAGAGCAGCGCGGCCTGACGGGGCGGGGAAACCCGCCTCCTCCTTCCACCGAACGAACAGAGAGCGTCGTCCTCGCTTGCGCTCTCCGACCCGTCCATCGGCGCGGCTCCGATGGACGATGGAGCGCGCATAATTCCTCCGAAGGCCGGGTCCGTTCACGACCCGCCGGCCCGGGCGTCATGGTCTGGGTGCATCACAGGCGCGGCCTGGGATCGGAGGGAAGCATGCATCGCAAAGCAGGGTTCCGGCTGGCCGGACAACTGGCGGGGTTGGCTGTGACCGCCCTTGTTGCCCTGCCCGCTGCCGCGCAGACGACGAGCCTGGACTGGGACCAGCGCGGCTGCGTCTTCGGCCCCCGGCCCGGTCTGGACCGGCTGGTGCCCGGCTACAATCCCGGTGCGCAGCCTTACTACTGTCCGCCGCCCGCCGCGCTGTACCCCGCCCCGCCGGTCGCGGCCCCGGCGGCGTCGCTCTATCTGTCGGCGCCAAGCCGGTCCCACTGCCTGCTGCGCTCCTCGGGTCTGATGGGGGACAGGCTGTCGCAACTGGCCGGCTCCCTGTGCCGCGACGACGCCGCGCTGTGGGCGCTCGCGCAAAATCGGCACCCCGAGAGATGACGTAAGGGTGATAGTCCGTACTGATACGTACGGCTGATTGACAGCCTTCCCCTCTATCCTTAAGGCTTGCAAAAAAGAAACACATGCGGGGAGGAAAACCATCGATGCCGGCGCAGCACCCGTCACCATCCTAAGTCCCGTTCCGTGCCTTATGCCGGACTGACGTTGCAACCGTGGGAAGCGGATGCGGCGCGTCCGTGCGCGCGCCTGAGGGACACGTCATCAAATCTTCACAAGACCGTCGCGGGACCGCAACCCGCGCCCTGCATGTCAGCACATCACGCAATCGATTGGTTCCAGGGAGAGACCACCATGCTGACCCGCCGCAAGCTCGCCGTCTCGACGGCCGCCTTCGCGCTCGCCGCCGGTTTCACCGGCGCCGCCCACGCCCAGCAGAAAACCGTCATCGAATTCTGGCACGGCCTGCCCCAGCCGCTCGGCGGCCAGCTCGAGCAGGTGGTGAAGAGCTTCAACGAGAGCCAGGACAAGGTCCAGGTCAACCCGACCTTCAAGGGCAGCTATCCGGAGACGATGCAGGCGGCCATCGCCGCCTTCCGCGCCGGCAACGCCCCCCACGTCGTGCAGATGTTCGAGGTCGGCACCGCCACCATGCTGTCCGCCGGCCCGGCCATCAAGCCGGTGCACCAGCTGATGAGCGAGACGGGGTCGGGCCTCGACGCCGCGGCCTACATCCCGGCGGTCCGGGGCTATTACAGCTCCAAGGACGGCAAGATGATGGCCCTGCCGTTCAACAGCTCCACCACCATCACCTTCTACAACAAGGACGCCTTCCAGAAGGCCGGGCTCGACCCCAACAGGCCGCCGGCGACCTGGCCGGAGGTGGCCGACGCGGCGCGCAAGCTGAAGGCGGCCGGCGTGACCTGCCCGATGACCTTCTCCTGGCCGACCTGGACGCAGTTCGAGCAGGTCGGCGCGCTGCACGACAAGCCCTTCGCGTCGGAGGCCAACGGCTTCGGCGGGCTGAACGCCACGCTGAAGATCAACGACCCGTTCTTCGTGAAGCATCTCCAGACGCTGATCGACCTGCAGAAGGAAGGCGCGCTGCGCTACGGCGGGCGCGACAACGCGGCGGACTCGCTGTTCCCGTCGGGTGAATGCGCGATGATCCAGGCCTCGTCCGGCCTGCGCGGGCGCATCGTGAAGGAGGCCAAGTTCAACTGGGGCGCCGCGCCGCTGCCCTACTGGCCGGACGCGATCTCGTCGCCGAAGAACTCGATCATCGGCGGCGCCGCCTTCTGGGTGATGACCTCGCCCAAGCGCACCGCCGACGAGTACAAGGCCGTCGCCGCCTTCTTCAGCCACCTCGCCCGTCCGGAGGTGGACGCCAAGTGGCACATGGACACCGGCTACGTTCCGGTGACGCTCCAGGGCTTCGAGCTGGCGAAGAAGGAAGGCTTCTACGACAAGAACCCCGGCGCCGAGGTGCCGGCGGAGCAGCTGACCCGCACCGCCACCACGGAGAACACCATGGGGCTGCGGCTGGGCAACCTGCCGGAGATCCGCAACATCATCCAGGAGGAGATGGAGAAGGCGTTCCAGGGCCAGCAGACCGCCCAGCAGGCGCTGGACAACGCGGTGAAGCGCGGCGACACGGTCCTGCGCAACTTCGAGCGCGCCAACAAGAACTGAGCGTAACTCCCTCTCCCCCCTGGGGAGAGGGCAGGGGTGAGGGGGATGCGCTTGTGTCGGACGCTCCGCGATGCGCAACCCCCTCACCGGCCCTTCGGGCCACCCTCTCCCCGGAGGGGAGAGGGTTGAAAGGGGTTCCATGCAACGTCGCGTGATTTTCGACAACAGGGCGCTGCCCTACCTGCTGCTGGCGCCGCAGGTGGCGGTGACGCTGATCTTCTTCATCTGGCCGGCGGCGCAGGCGCTGTGGCAGTCGGTGCATCTCCAGGACGCCTTCGGGCTGCGCAGCCAGTTCGTCGGGCTGGAGAATTTCGAGTCGGTGCTGAGCGACCCGAACTATCTGGAGACGGTGAAGACCACCATCATCTTCAGCGCGTCGGTGACCGTCCTGTCGCTGGCCTCCGCGCTGGGGCTGGCGGTGATGGCCGATTCGAAGATCCGGGCGGCGTCTGCCTACAAGACGCTGCTGATCTGGCCCTACGCGCTGGCGCCCGCGGTGGCGGCGGTGCTGTGGATGTTCATCTTCAACCCGGACATCGGCATCCTGGGCCGCGCGCTGAACAACCTCGGCTACGCCTGGGACTACCGGCTGAACGACGGGCAGGCGCTGACCATGGTCATCCTGGCGGCGAGCTGGAAGCAGGTCTCCTACAACTTCATCTTCTTCCTGGCCGGGCTGCAGGCCATCCCGCGCTCCGTGCTGGAGGCGGCGAGCATCGACGGGGCGGGGGCGGTGCGCCGCTTCTGGACGATCACCTTCCCGCTGCTGTCGCCGACCACCTTCTTCCTGCTGGTGGTGAACATCGTCTACGCCTTCTTCGAGACCTTCGGCACGATCCACGCCCTGACCCACGGCGGGCCGGGCAAGGCCACGGAGACGTTGATCTTCCGCGTCTACCAGGACGGCGTGGTCAACCACGACCTCGGCGGCTCCTCGGCGCAGTCGGTGATCCTGATGGTCATCGTCATCGCGCTGACCGCCATCCAGTTCCGCTTCGTCGAGCGCAAGGTGCATTACTCATGACCCGCGACCGTGCCGACCCGCGCTCCGGCGGGCGCCTGATGGACATGGTCCCGCACCTGATCCTGATGCTGGGCGTCCTGATCTTCGCCTTCCCGATCTACGTGACGATCATCGGCTCGACCTGGGACGCCGCCACCATCGGGCGCGGCAACCTGCCGCTGACCCCCGGCGGCGAGATGCTGAACAACTACGCCTCGGCCTGGAGCGAATCGCAGGGCAACCGCGTCATGCACACGCCCGTGCGCATCATGATGTGGAACAGCCTCGTCATGGCGCTGGTCATCGCGCTGGGCAAGATCGCCATCTCGATCATCTCGGCCTACGCGGTGGCCTTCTTCCGCTTCCCGCTGCGCATGGTCTTCTTCTGGATGATCTTCATCACGCTGATGCTGCCGGTGGAGGTGCGCATCATCCCGACCTACGAGGTGGTGGCCAACCTCGGCCTGATCGACAGCTACGCCGGGCTGACCATCCCGTTGATCGCCTCGGCCACGGCGACGCTGCTGTTCCGCCAGTTCTTCCTGACCATCCCGGACGAGCTGGTGGAGGCCGCGAAGATCGACGGGGCGGGGGCGCTGCGCTTCTTCGTGGACGTGGTGCTGCCCCTGTCGCGCACCAACATCGCGGCGCTGTTCGTCATCCTCTTCATCTACGGCTGGAACCAGTATCTGTGGCCGCTGCTGATCACCAACAGCGCGGAGATGGAGACGGTGGTCATCGGCATCACCAAGATGATCGGCAACGGCGAGGCCGCGACCGACTGGAACCTCATCATGGCGACGACGGTGCTGGCCATGCTGCCGCCGGTGGCGGTGGTCGTGCTGATGCAGCGCTGGTTCGTCAAAGGCCTTGTGGACAGCGAGAAATAAGAAATGGCAACGGTCGATCTGAATCGGGTCCGCAAGTCCTACGGCTCCGTCGAGGCCATCAAGGGCATCGACATCAGCGTCGCGGACGGGGAGTTCCTCGTGCTGCTCGGCCCCTCGGGTTGCGGCAAGTCCACGCTGCTGCGCATGGTCGCCGGGCTGGAGAGCATCACCGGGGGCGAGATCGCCATCGGCGGGCGGGTGGTCAACGGGCTGGAGCCCAAGGACCGCGACATCGCCATGGTGTTCCAGAACTACGCGCTCTACCCGCACATGAGCGTGTTCGAGAACATGGCCTACGGGCTGAAGATCCGCGGCCTGCCCAAGGCGGAGATCCAGGCGCGCGTGGCGAAGGCCGCGGAGATCCTGGAGCTTGGCCGCTTCCTCGACCGCCGGCCCAGCCAGCTTTCCGGCGGGCAGCGCCAGCGCGTCGCCATGGGCCGCGCCATCGTGCGCGAGCCCGCCGCCTTCCTGTTCGACGAGCCGCTGTCCAACCTGGACGCCAAGCTGCGTACCCAGATGCGCGTCGAGATCAAGCGGCTCCAGGACCGGCTGGGCATCACCAGCCTCTATGTGACGCACGATCAGGTGGAGGCGATGACGCTCGCCGACCGCATCCTGGTGATGAACCACGGGGTGGCGGAGCAGGTCGGCACGCCGCTGGAGGTCTACCAGCGCCCGGCCAGCCTGTTCGTGGCCGGCTTCATCGGGTCGCCGCCGATGAACGTGCTGGACGCGCGCTTCGACGCCGCCGGGCAGGCGGTGGCGCTGCCCGGCGGCACCGCCTTCCTCCTGCCGCGCCCGCGGCCCGACATGGCCGGACGGCCGGTCAAGCTCGGCGTGCGGCCGGAGCATCTGGCCGTCACGCCCGGCGACGGGCCGCTGATCGTCACGGTCGATCTGGTGGAGGCCCTGGGCGCCGACACGGTGGTCTACGGCCGCCTGCCGGACGGCGAGGCGCTGGTGGTCCGGGTCGCCGGCCTGCCCTCCTGCCGCGAGGGCGAGACCCTGCGCGTCGGTGCCCCGCCCGACGCCCTGCACCTGTTCGACGCGGAGTCCGGGCGGCGTCTGCCGGATTGAGCGTCTGCCGGATTGACCGGGTGGCGGATTGACCGGGGCGGCGCTGTTGCATTCGCCGCCGCCCCGTGTCCCTCTATCGATCCGTCATGTCCCGCCGGAAACAAGGATAAGAAACGTCATGAAGCTCTACCTGAAGCCGGGCGCCTGCTCGCTGTCGCCGCATATTGTCCTGCGCGAGAGCGGTCTGGCCTTCGACGTCGCGGCCGTCGACCTCGCCGCCAAGAAGCTGGAGGACGGCGGCGATTTCCTGGCCGTCAACCCGAAGGGCCAGGTGCCGACGCTGGCGCTCGACGACGGCGCCATCCTGACCGAGGGCGCCGCGATCGTTCAGTATGTCGCCGACCGCGTGCCGGAGACCGGTCTGCTGCCCGCCGTCGGGACGATGGAGCGCTACCGCGTGCTGGAGTGGCTGAACTTCATCGGCACGGAGCTGCACAAGACCTTCAGCCCGCTGTTCCGCCCGACCACGCCGGACGCCTTCAAGGACATCGCCAAGCAGACGCTGACGGCCAAGTTCGCGGTCGTCGAGGCCGGGCTGGCCGGCAAGGACTACCTGACGGGCGACCGCTTCACGGTGGCCGACGCCTATGGCTTCACGGTGCTGCGCTGGGCGCCGCGGGTCGGGCTGCCGCTGGACGGCTACCCGAACATCACCGCCTACATGGCCCGCGTCGCCGGGCGCCCGGCCGTGGCCGCGGCGCTGGCGGCGGAAGGGATCGCCTGACCGCCTGATCGCCTTCTGGACGCGCCTGTTCGATCCCGAGACAGGCCGATGATTGCCCGAGTAGACTGCTCAGGCAATCATCGGCAGGGAGGGGGCGAAGGCCCCGACGAGCATGAGCGCAACCGACCGCAAACCCGTTCCCCCTTTCCACCTCGCCTTTCCCGTCCGCGACAAGGAGGAGGCGCGCGCCTTCTACGCCGGCCTGCTGGGCTGCGGCGTGGGGCGCGAGTCCGACCGCTGGATCGACTTCGACCTCTACGGCCATCAGGTGGTGGCGCATGTGACGGAGGATGCCGGGGCCCGCGCCACCAACCCGGTCGATGGCGAGGACGTGCCGGCCAGCCATTTCGGCGTGATCCTGGATTGGGACGACTGGCACGCGCTGGCCGACAGGCTGAAGGCCGAAGGCGTGCGATTCCTCATCGAGCCGCAGATCCGCTTCAAGGGCCAGGTGGGCGAGCAGGCCACCATGTTCTTCCTCGACCCGAGCGGGAACGCCCTGGAGTTCAAGAGCTTCCAGGACATGGGGCAGATTTTCGCGCGGTGATGCCGGCGGCGATGCTTCGACGCCATCGGCATTTCCTTCACCCCGGAGGGACGATTCGGCGCGCGCCACCGGGTCCAATTTTCCCCTCCGCCCCAGCGAAAGACCACGCCCCCGCGCCAGCGGAGTGGCATGGAAGCTGCTAATGGGAAATTGCCGAAGCAATTTCGCCGATCAACCGTGAGGTGTCCCATGAGCAGTCCGCCCGTCTCCGCGCCGGGATTCGGATCATCCGGCGCGTACGCACTGAATGGCGGCAGGGTCACCCGCGTCTCCGCGGCGACCAGGGCGACGCCGGAGATGATGGCGCGGGTCGGGGTCGGCGACTCCGCCTTTCAGCAGCAGATGAGGATCGCCGGCGACCCGAACGCCGTGGACCCGGCGGTCGCGGCGCGCAGCCGTGCCGTGCAGGCCCACACCGTGGTCCGGCAGGGCGGTCAGGTCGTCGCCGCCGTCTGGCGGGACGGGCAGACGCAGATGGGCAACGGGCTTGCGGCGCGGCTCGACTGGACGGCGCTGGAACGGCAGTCCGCGTCCCTGTCCGACGCGCAGCGGCGGGACGTGATCGCCGCCGCCATCGTGAAACAGCTTGGAGGAAGCGCCCAGGTCCAGCGCTACGGCGACAGCGGCCCGGCGCCGACCCGTGGCGCGCTGATCGACGAGCAGGCCGCGGCCAGTCGGGCGGTGCGCGGCGGACGGTGATCCCGCCGCGTACCCGACAGACCCAGACCGCTCAGACCCAGGCCGCTCTGACTCAGGCCGCGGACCGCTTGTTCCCACCCGGCTGACCGCCGTGCGGGGCGGGACGGCGGTTGTGGCGGTTCTGCTGGTTGGCCGACACCTTGGCCTTCAGCGGCTGGTCGCCGGTGGCGCCGGCCACCCGCGCGCCCTGCGGCACCGGCGGCTTCGCGCCATGGGCCTTCGGGGCTTGAGGCTTCTGGCCCTGCGGCTTGTTGCCGCCCGCCTGCTGGGGCTGGCCGCGGCCCGGACGGGGCTGCTTGGGCGCCGGCTTCGGCGGCTTGGCGGAGGAGGCGTGGATCGCCGCCACCACCGAGGCGTGGTAGGGGTGGTCGTGGTCCGCCGGGACCGGCTGGCGGATGGTCTTCTCGATGGCCTTCAGGTAGGCCACCTCCTCCGCGTCGCAGAAGGACACCGCGCTGCCGTCGGTGCCGGCGCGGGCGGTGCGGCCGATGCGGTGGACGTAGCTTTCCGGCTCGTTCGGCAGGTCGAAGTTGATGACGTGCGTGATGCCGTCGATGTCGATGCCGCGCGCTGCGATGTCGGTCGCCACCAGCGCCTTCAGGTCGCCGCTGCGGAAGGACTCCAGCGCGCGCACGCGGGCCGACTGCGACTTGTCGCCGTGGATCGCGTCCGCCGCGACGCCGGCCTTCTTCAGGTGGTCGGCGATGCGGTCGGCGCCGTGCTTGGTGCGGGCGAAGACGATCGTCCGCCCCATGGCGCCGTCCTGCAGCAGGTCGGCGAGCAGGCGGCGCTTGTCGGCGCGGTCCACGAACAGCACGCGCTGGGCGATGCGCTCCACCGTGGTGGACTGCGGCGCCACCTCGATCCGCTCGGCGTCGGTCAGGATGCTGTGCGCCAGCTCGACCACGCCTTCCGGCATGGTGGCGGAGAACAGCAGGGTCTGGCGCTGCTTCGGCAGGACCGCGACCACCTTCCGCACGTCGCGGATGAAGCCCATGTCGAGCATGCGGTCGGCCTCGTCCAGGACGAAGATCTCGACCTGATCGAGCACGCACTGCTTCTGGGCCATCAGGTCGAGCAGGCGGCCCGGCGTCGCCACCAGCACGTCGGTGCCGCGGGCGAGCGCCGCGACCTGCGGGCTCTGCCCGACGCCGCCGTGGATCACCGTGCGGCGGATCGGCAGGTGCCGGCCGTAGGTGCGGAAGCTCTCGCCGATCTGCAGCGCCAGCTCGCGCGTCGGCGTCAGGATCAGCGTGCGCGGCGCCTTGGCCTGCACGCGCTTCTTGTTCTGGAACAGCCGCTGGAGGATCGGCAGGGTGAAGGCGGCGGTCTTGCCGGTGCCGGTCTGGGCGAGGCCGAGCACGTCGCGGCCCTCCAGAAGAACGGGGATGGCGCCGGCCTGGATCGGCGTGGCGGTCTGGTAACCCTCTTCGGCGACGGCGCGCAGAAGGGGCTCGATCAGGCCGAGGCCACTGAATTCGGTCATACGGGGAGGGTCCTGGTCACGTGAACAGAGGCTGCACCTGGGCCGTGCCCGGACAATGCCGGGGCGGCGTGGCTTGGGGCGCTCCGCCGCGGGAGTGCGCGGAGCCATCAATTCACCGTGGGAAGGCGCTAGCGGCGCCGGTACCGGGACGACGAGGAGCCGGCAGCCCCAAAGCAAAATCGACCGACCACACATAGGCGGTGGGGGGGCTTTTGGCAAGCAAACAAGGGCCTTGGCCATGTTCCGGACCGGAAATGTCCCTGTGCCGGCAGCCCTTGGCGGGAGACAGTGGGGAACGGGCGGCGCCGTTGCACCGGGCGTGCGGCTTTTTGCCGCGTTAATTCCCGGACAAAAAAACGGGGTATAGGATTGCGAATGAATTTCAGTATTATGATGGGCGCTGCAGCATGGCGCCCCGGATCGCGGGACACGGCGCCGGAACGGATGGCAAAGGCGGTGGGGCAATGACGTCGCGTCTCGAATCCTTGTGCCTGGAAAAGGGGCTGAAGATGACCGGCCAGCGCCGGGTCATTTCCCAGGTCCTGTCGGAGTCGGAGGACCATCCCGACGTGGAGGAGGTCCATCGCCGCGCCGTCCTGATCGACCCGCGCATCTCCATCGCCACGGTCTACCGCACCATGCGCCTCCTGGAGGACGCGCAGGTGATCGAGAAGGTGGACCTGGGCGACGGGCGCGCCCGCTATGAAGAGGCGTCCACCGACCATCACCACCACCTGATCGACACGCGCAGCGGGCGGATCATCGAATTCGCCAGCCCGGAGCTGGAGGCGCTGAAGGAGCGCATCGCGCGGGAGCTGGGCTACCGCATCGTCGGTCACCGGCTGGAAATCTACGGCGTTCCGCTCGACGGCGTCTCTCTCGACGGTGGCGGTGCGCTGGACGGCAACTCTGGGGATGGCGGGGAGCGTCGATGAAAAGCATGCGCTGGCTGACGATCGACCCCTACCCGGCGGTGAGCCTGAATTGCCGCGACGCCGTCCAGCGCTGCTACGCCGGCCTGTGCGACTGCGGCCAGCCGGAACGCTACGCGCTGGAGGCGGCGGTGACCGTCTTCCGCTACCACCATCCGGAAACCCCGCCCTTCCAGGCGGAAACCATCGTCAGCCAGTGGGTGGCCGGTCCGGTCCGGCACTGACCGCCGGCCTCCCGCGCCTCCTCACCAGGGCCGCCGCTTGCGCTCCAGCGTGTCGGGGGCGAAGTCCTCGGGCCGCAGGGGCTTGGCGAAGTCCGGCGGGGCGAGCTGGTTGTCGAGGCCGTTCACCGCATAGCGGTCGCCCGTGAGGTCGTAGGTGATCTCCAGCGCCGGGGCGAAGACGGGCACCTGGGGATAGGCGATCCCGTGCGCCTCCGCGTAGCGGACCAGATCGCCCTTGGCGTCGTAATGGTCGGCCATGACGATCTGCCAGGAATCCTCGTCCAGATAGTAGGTGCGCTCCGGCAGGGCGTGGCGGAAGTTGGGCTTCGCCCGCGCCTCGACGATCCACACCCGGTGCATCTCGTAGCGCAGGAACTGCGGGTTGGGGTGGCCCAGCCACAGGAAATCCGCGGGCGCCAGGCCGGGCGTGTTCATCCGGCTGGCGTTGTAGGGCACATACATCTCCCGCCGCGTCACCAGCGCGAAGTCGAAGCGGTCCAGCGGGCCGCTGAACATGTCCAGCATGTCGGCGGTGCGGATGCCGCCGCTGGCCGGGTCCGGCGTGTCGTAGACGAAGTCGGGCGCGCGGACGGGCTTGCCGGTCTCACCCTGGCGGAACCAGGCGGCGAAGCCGGCCTGGATCGGGTTCAGCGTGCCGTGCAGCAGCAGGGTGGTCCCGGCCTCCGCCTTGGGCATCAGGGTGGTGCGGCGGTAGTGGAAGGGACGGCCGCCGTCGATTCCTGCGGCGTAGCTGGACTGCCAGTCCTCGCGGTAGACCGCCGCGGTGTGGATGCCGCCGGCCTCCGGCAGGACGGTGGCTCCGGTGCGGCTGACGGACGTGCCGCGCCAGCGCAGGATGTGGTTCCACATCGCCTGCACGCCGTTGGCCGGGATGGGGAAGGGCACGCCCCCCCGCGCCCCGCTCAGCGCCAGACCGTTCTCGCCCAGCTTGGCGCGCTTGGCGTTCCCGATGGATTCGTCGTAGACGCGCTGGGGGGCGGCGGCGCTGCGGCGGCTGGGGAAGACCGGAATTTCGAAGGACGGGTACTTGGTCAGCATCGCCTGGAGCCCGGCGGACAGGCGGACCTTGTAGCGGTCGAGATCCGCCGATCCCACGGTGAACCAGCGTCCGTCCTCGTCGTAGGGATCGGGCAGGCGGCTGCCCGGCTTCCAGCCGCCGGGAACCTGGGTCAGCCCGCCCCTCCAGGCTGGGATGGCCCGCGTCCGGCTGGCGTCGCGCACCGCGCCGAAGGGGGTCAGCTCCTCCCCCAGGGCCGGAACCTTCTCCTGCGCGGCGATCGGGGCGGCGTAGGGGAGCACCGGCAGGGAGAGCAGCAGGCTGGAGAACTGGCGGCGGTTCATGCGCGTCTCGCGGCGTGGCGGGTTGCGGGGACGATACCTCAATCGCGCGCCGGTTCGAACGGACAAAGGACGTTTGGGGGGACGTTCGGGGGAGACGTTCGGGGAGACCTTCAAAGAGCTGTTCCGGGGGGCGAAGCCGTGGCGATGACGCGTTCGACCTCCCGCATCGCCTGTTCCAGCGCCGCGGCCAGCGCGGTCACCCGCTCCCAGGGGGCGTCCTGCATCACCGCCTGCTCCAGCGCCTGCGCGGCGTCGCCGAGCGGCGTCGCCCCGGCGTTGCGGGAGCAGCCCTTGAGATTGTGGGCACCGGCGCGGATCGCCGTTCCGTTGCGCGCGGCGACGGCGTCGGCGACCTCGTCCGCGATGTGGCGGCCGATGCCGACGAAGTCGGTCAACAGCTCGTCCATCAGCGCCCGGTCGTCGCCGCAGAGCCGGCCCAGCACATCGAGGTTGATCGGGGGCAGGCCGATCGGCGGGCTTTCCGGCGCTCCCGGGTCGCTCGCTCGGGCCACTTCCGGGGCCGCCACCGGATCCGCCACCGCGGGCGGCAGGAAGCGGGTCAGCGCGGCGTCGAGCTTCGCCAGATCCAGCGGCTTGCTCAGCGCCTCGTCCATGCCCGCCGCGCGGTAGCTCTCGATGTCCGCCGGGGCGGCGTTGGCGGTCAGGGCGATGATCGGCAGATGGGCGCCGGTGGCGCGCTCCGCCGCGCGGATGCGCCGGGTCAGCTCGAACCCGTCCACCTCCGGCATCTGGATGTCGGTCAGCAGCAGGGCGTGGCGCCGCCGCCCCAGCGCGGCCAGGGCCTCCGCCCCGCCGGTGGTCAGCTCCGCCGTGTGGCCGAGCGCGGTGAGCTGCATCTGCAGGACCTTGCGGTTGATGGCGTTGTCCTCCGCCACCAGGATCAGCCGCCCCAGGGCCTCCGCCTCCGCGATGACCCGCTCCGGACTGAGCGGGGCCGGGGCGCAGGGTGCTGCGGGCGGCGGGTCTTCGCAGGGGGCGGCGTCCGTCAGGGCGCGTCCGGCGGCCACCGCGACGGCGCGCACCAGGGGCATGCGGCGGACCGGGCGGCTCACCGGGACCGACCCGTCGGCGAGGCGGCCGCCGAGCGCCGTGGGGTCCTGGAGCAGCACCGTCGGCACCTGCGCCTCCCCGACGCGGCGGCCCAGCAGTTGCGGCGCCTGGGCGGCGGCGGGGGTGTGCAGCGCCTCGTCGACCACCACGACGTTCAGCGCCCCGCGTTCCACCTGGGCCATGCGGGCCTGTTCGGCCAGCGCGTCCGCTTCCCCGGCGGCCAGCACGCGCGCTCCGGCCGCTTCCAGATAGTGGGCGACGATCCGGCGCTCCTCCCCGTCCGGCAGGCCGACCAGGACGGTCAGGCCGGAGAGGTCCGGCTCATCCGGTGCCGCCGGAGGGCCGGGCGGCGCGGGGTCGGCCGCGGCGCCCAGCGTCAGTTCGACCCAGAAGGTCGAGCCCGCGCCCGGCGCGCTGTCCACCCCGATCGTCCCGCCCATCAGCGCGACCAGCCGCCGGCTGATCGACAGGCCCAGCCCGGTGCCGCCGAAACGCCGGGCGGTCGAGCTTTCCGCCTGGGTGAAGGGCTGGAAGAGCTGATGGCGCGTGGTCTCGGAAATGCCGATGCCGGTGTCCGCCACCTCGATGCGCAGCCGGGTGCCGCCCCACCGGTCATCGCCCGTCCGCGCCGCCAGGGTGGCCTGCACGAGGATGCGCCCGCGCTCGGTGAACTTGATGGCGTTGCCGCACAGGTTGAACAGGATCTGGCGCAGCCGCACCGGGTCGCCGGTCAGCGCCGGCGGGAGCGCCGGCTCCACGTAGGTCAGCAGCGCCAGCCCCTTGGCCCGCGCCGCCGGGGCCAGCGTGTCGGCCACCCCTTCGACCAGGGCGGGGATGGAGACCGGCACCTGCTCCAGATCCATCTTGCCGGCCTCGATCTTCGAGAAGTCGAGGATGTCGTCGATGATCCGCAGCAGCGAGGCCGCCGACTCCCGCATGGTCGCCACGGTGTCGCGCTGCCCGCCGTCCAGCGGCGTGCGCTCCAGCAGTTCCAGCATGCCCAGCACGCCGTTCATGGGGGTGCGGATCTCGTGGCTCATGGTGGCCAGGAAGGCCGACTTGGCGGCGGTCGTCTGCTCCGCCTGCTCCTTGGCGACCTCCATCTGGCGTTCGGCCAGCTTGCGCCGCGTGATGTCGTAGACCCAGGCGAGATGGACCGGGCGGCCGTCGAGCAGCGTGGGGTCCACCGACACCAGCGCCCAGAAGATGGAGCCGTCGGCCCGCCGTACCCGCACCTCGGCGTCGCGCAGCGAGCGGCGGAAGAAGGTCCAGTGCGTCTCGTGCGCCTCGGTGTTGTCCGGCTCGATGAACAGGTCGGCGATGGAGACGCCGACCAGCCGCTCCTTCGGCACGCCCAGCAGATGGACCAGCCGGTCGTTGCACATCACCAGGACGCCGTCGTGGGTGTAGGCGCAGACGCCGACCGGGCTCGCTTCCAGGATGGCGCGCATCTGCTCGCGGCTCTGCCGCAGCTCGTGCGTGCGTTCGGCCACCTTGGTCTCGATGGAGCGGATGTAGTCGTAGGCGCGCAGTGCCGCGATCACCGCGGTGAACAGACCCTCCGCCGACAGGTCGGCCTTCGACTTGTAGTCGTTGATGTCGCAGCCGACGATCACGTCCCGCTGCGGCGCCTGCCCCGGCTGGCCGGTGCGCAGGATGATGCGGACGTCGAGGTTGCCCAGCGGGCCGCGGATCCAGCGCACCAGCGTCAGCCCGGCGTCGTCGTCCTCCATCACCACGTCCAGCAGGATGACGGCGATGTCCCGCCGGCAGCGCAGCACGGCGCGCGCCTCGGCGGCGGAGCGGCAGCCGATCAGCTCCAGCCGGCGGCCCTGGAACTCCACGTCGTCCAGCAGGAGGGCGGTCATGGAGTGGACGTCGTCCTCGTCGTCCACCACCAGGATGGGCCAGGGCGGGGTCTCGTCCCCCTCCTCGCCCTCCTCGTCGGCGAACAGGATCTCGTCGTCGGTGTCGGGCATGATCAGCTCGTCGGTCATGCTGCGTCCGTCATGCTGCGTCGGTTGCCGGGTCTTTCCCGGCGGCGGCGGCCGTCCGGGGGGCCGTCACGGGAATCCGCAGGAGGAAGCCGGTGCCTCCGCCCGCGGGGTTGTCGGGTGCCGAATGGCGCGGCGCCGGGCTCTCCACCGAGATCCGGCCGCCCAGCGATTGCGTCACCAGATTGAAGACGATGTGGAGACCGAGCCCGCTGCCCCCGGTGCCGCGCTTCGTCGTGAAGAAGGGCTCGAACACCTTGGGCAGATTGTCCGGGGCGATGCCGACCCCGTCGTCGGCGAAGCGGATGTCCAGCTCGCCGTCCGGCAGCTCCTCCACGGTCAGCGCCATGGCGCCCTCCCGGCCGTCGGGAAAGGCGTGGGTCAGCGCGTTGATGACCAGATTGGTGATGACCTGGCTGAGCGCGCCGGGATAGCCGTCCATGGTGATGCCGTCCGGGCAGGTGACGGTCATCCGGTGGGGGCTCTTGCGCAGGCGCGGCCCCAGCGAGGTGATGATCTCGTCGAGATAGGAACGCAGGTCGAAGCGGCGGCGCTCCTGGCTGGTCTGGTCGACGGCGACGCGCTTGAAGCTCTGGATCAGCTCCGCCGCGCGGGTCAGGTTCTGCTCGATCAGGCGCGAGGATTCCCCCGCCGCCGCCACATAGGCGGTCAGGTCGGACTTCTTCAGCGCGCCCTTCGCGAAGGCCTCGGTCAGCGTCCGCGTCTTCGCGGCGAGATGGGTGGAGCAGCTGTAGGCGATGCCCACCGGCGTGTTGATCTCGTGCGCGACGCCAGCCACCAGCAGGGCGAGCGAGGCCATCTTCTCCGCCTGGACGAGGCTGTCCTGGGTCTCCTTGAGGTCGGCGTAGGCGGTCTCCAGCGCCTCCATGGCGTGGAACACCTCCTCGGCGGAGCGCGCCTCCACCGTCACGTCGGTGAAGGTGCGGACGAAGCCGCCCTCCGGCAGGGGGTTGGACCGCACCTCGATGATCGTGCCGTCGGGCCGCCGCCGCTTGAAGGCGAAGGGGAGGTCGGGGACCACGGCGGTCTCGTCCAGCTCCAGGTCGGGATCGATGCTGAAATCCTCGAAGGCGCCCTGGGCGCGCTGGAGCCGGATGATCTCGGGGAACAGCGGGTTGCCGGCCAGGAAGGCCGCCGGCACGTCGAGAAGCTCCGCCGCGCGGCGGTTGGACATCACGACCCGCAGGTTGCGGTCCACCATGATGATGCCCTGGTCGGTGTTGTCGAGCGTGATCTGGAGGACGTTCCGTTCGCGCGCCAGATCCCGCTCGGCCTGCATGCGCTCCGTCACGTCGGACATGGTGCCGGTCAGGCGGACCGCCGTTCCCTCGCCGTCGCGCAGGGCGGTCGCCCGGTCCTCGATCCAGCTCCAGCCGCCGTCCCGGCGGCGCATGCGGTAGACGGCGGCGTGGGCGCTGTCCTTGTCGCGCACGCGGCTGCGGGACTCCGCGATGACGCGCCGCCGCTCCTCCGGATGGATCAGCGACTCCCAGGTCCGCGCGGTCATCGCCAGCTCCGCCGGGCCGTAGCCGAGCAGGGCCGGAAACTCCTTCGACCACCAGTACTGGCCGGTCCGCAGATCGTAATCCCAGACCGAGGAGCGGGTGGCGGTGATGGCCAGCCCCAGCCGCTCCTCGCTCTGGCGCAGGGCGGCCTCCTCCTCGTCCAGCCGGGCCAGCATGCCGTTGTAGGCGGCGATCACCCGCCCCAGCTCGTCGGCCGACGACCATTGCACGCGCTGGCGCAGATGCTCCTGCTCGGCGGTGCGGATCGACGCGATCAGCCGGCCCAGCGGCACGCCGATGGTCAGCCGGTGGGCGGTCAGCGCGGTGACCAGCGTGCCGACCAGCATCAGCAGCAGGAGCCACAGCGTGTTGACCATCTCCTGCCGGATCTGCTCGTCCACCGGGGCGTAGCTGAAATGGAGGGTCAGCGTGCCGAGCCGGCGGTTCTGCACCTGGATCGGACGGCGCACCGTCTCGCGCCCGGCAAAGGAGCGGCAGTCGGCGTCCGGCCACGCGAAACGGCCGTCGGCCAGCTCGTCGGCCACCTCGATGCAGAGAAGCTCGCGGTTGACGGAGATCGCCTGGATGATGTTGCGGATGGCCGGCACGTCCACGGCCCACAGGCTGGAGGACAGGGCGACGGCGTTGATCTCCGCCACCGCCTCGATCCGGTCGCGCAGGGCGCCGCGCAGATCCTTGTACTTGCCGTAGAAGAAGATCGAGGAGAAGCCGAGCGTGGTCAGGATCAGGATGGGAATCAGGATCAGCAGGAACTTCGCCGACACCGTCGGCACCGTCTTCCACGCCTGCTCGATCACCGTCATGAAGGGTATTCCCGCAACCGGGGCCGCCACCGGGGCCGCAAGCCGGGCGGACCGGCGGCACGGCGCCGCCCTTCCCGGTCTTGCGGTTGTACTATCAACAGGCACGCCTCGTCTACGGCGTGAATTGCGTGAAATTTCTCCTGTGGATCGAAAAAATCACCGAAATGGTTGCTTGCTGCTTGAGGGGCTGTCGGCCTTGCACTACTGTTCGCGGGAGCCGCTTGCGCGGTGCAACACAAGAGGATGTCATGAATTTCCAGGTGCGCCGTTCCTCCGAAACCATCGAGGTGCTGTTGAGCGGCCGGTTGGAGTTCACCGACCATGACAGCCTCCCCGACATCGTGGAGCTGCTGAACGGGGAGGGCGCGCGCCGCTTCGTCCTGGACATGGACGGGCTGACCTTCATCGACTCCGCGGGAATCGGCATGCTGCTGATCCTTCAGGACGAGTCGGAGCAGCGCAACATCAAGCTGGTCCTCCGCAAGCTGCAGGGGGATGTGCTGCGATCCATCGACCTCGCTCGGATCGGCGAAGTCGTCACCATCGAGCGGTGAGCGGGCGATGGACGGCTCCCCCGCCTCCGCCGCCTGCCCGCCCTCCGGCCCGGCCGGCGCCGTGCGACCCTTCAGCGTGGTGCGGGACCGCGTGCCGGCGGACATCGCGGCGCGGGTCGCGGCGCGCTTCGGCCTGGGCGAGGCCAGCGGAAACGCTTTTGGAGAGGCCGGCGGAGACGCCGTCGACGGCCGGGCGGCGGCCGCGGTGCTGCTGGCCCAGGCCGACCGGGACATCCTGCGCGGCGCCTTCGGGCTCAACCGCTTCCTGACGGTGGAGCTGACGGAGCGGGAGGACGGCACCGGCGCCATCGACGCCGACTGGCTGGGCGCCCCGCCGGTGGAGCGGGGATTCTACCTGTCGCTGACCACCGGCACGGCCTATGGCCTGCAATGCGCGGTTCTGGTCTGCGACGAGCTGACCCGGCGCGGCGTGCTGACGCCGGAGCGGCGCGGCAACATCGAGCTGTGCCTGCACGAGGCCATCGCCAACGCCATCGTCCACGGCAATCTGGGCATTCCCAGCGCGACCAAGGAGCAGCCGGAGGGCTACCGTCTGTTCAGCCGGCTGCTGCGCGAACGGCTGGGCGACGGCGCCGTGCGGCAGCGGCGGATCGACATCTTCGCGCGCTGGACCGCCGACAGCCTGTCCATCGCGGTGGTGGACCAGGGCAACGGGTTCGACGCCGCCGCCCTGCCGCAGGACACCGACAGCGGCGCCCATTCGGGCCGCGGCTTCGTGTTCATGCGGGCGCTGGCCCGGCGCATCCACGTGACCGACGGCGGGCGCTGCACCCTGCTGCAGTTCGACCTGTGACGGACGGACGGGTCCACGCATGCCCATTTCCCTCGCCGCCAGCCGCGTCCTGATCGTCGACGACAACGAGTTCAACAGGAAGTCGCTGGCCCTGATGATCCGCCGCGCCGGATTGACCCAGATCGAGGTCGCCGAGAACGGGGTGGAGGGGCTGCGCAAGGTGGAGAGCTTCCGCCCCGATCTGGTGCTGCTGGACGTCAGCATGCCGGTGATGGACGGGCTGGAGATGTGCCGGCGCCTGCGCGAGCGGCTGACCCACGAGGAATTGCCGATCCTGTTCCAGACGGCGCTGGACAGCGACGAGGAGCAGGTCCGCTGCTTCGAGGCCGGGGGCAGCGATTTCATCTCCAAGCCGATCAAGCCCGGCGAGTGCGTCGCCCGCGTCCGCCACCAGCTCGAAAAGCGCAAGCTCTTCACCGACCTCGCCAATTTCCGCGGGCGGGTGGAGCGGGAGCTGAAGCACGCCAAGGCGATGCAGCTGTCCCTGCTGCCCGAGCCGAAGGAGCTGGACGCCGTCGCCGAGCGGTACGAGCTGGTGCTGGACGCCCATTTCGAAACCTCGTCGGAGCTGGGCGGCGATTTCTGGAACGTCTACCCGCTGGACAGCCACCGCGTCGCCTTCCTGATGGTCGATTTCGCCGGGCACGGCATCACCGCCGCCATCAACACCTTCCGCCTGCACACGCTGATCGACCGCTTTCCCATGCAGCATGTGCCGCCCTCGGAATGGCTGGCCGGGCTGAACCGGGCGCTGAAGGAGGTGCTGCCGGTCGGGCAGTTCGCCACCGCCTTCTTCGGCATCCTCGACCTGCACACCGACACGCTGACCTACGCCTCGGCCGGTGCGCCCAATCCGGTGGTGGGGATCGCCGGGGAGCTACGGCTGCTCGACTCGGCGGGGCTGGTGCTGGGCGCGTCGCGTCGCGCCGTCTACGCCGACCGCAGCCTGCGCCTGCCGCGC
This sequence comes from Azospirillum sp. TSH58, assembly GCF_003119115.1. NCBI lineage: Bacteria > Pseudomonadati > Pseudomonadota > Alphaproteobacteria > Rhodospirillales > Azospirillaceae > Azospirillum > Azospirillum sp. TSH58. Next base: position 1,316,979 of record NZ_CP022364.1, on the reverse strand, counting down.
GGGAGTTGCCTGTTCCTTTACAGCGACGCGCTGATCGAATGCAGCGGCCCGGACAACGAACCGATCGGCCAGGACGGAGTGCCCGACCTGCTGCGCGGCGCCATCGCCGCCAACCGCGCCCGCCCGCTGGGACCGTTGCTGGAGCGCTTCTACGCCCGCACCAGCCTGCCGCTGCGCGACGACCTGACCGCCGTGTGGATCGCCCGCCGGGCGTGAGGGCACGCTTGACCGATGAGGGCACGCTTAAACGAAAAGGGCACGCTTAAACGAAAAGGGCCGCCGCGGTTTCCCGCGGCGGCCCTTTGCCGTGGTCTCGGGGGGAGGGGCGCTGTTACGCCTGCGTCTCGGACGCGGCGTAGCGGCGGCGGACCCACATCACGCTCTTCACCGCGAAGAGCGTGACGCCGATGCCCAGCGCGATGAGCAGGAGGATCTTCGGGCCGTTCTCGCCGATGGCGGCGGCGGCCTCACCGAACAGATAGCCGGCCCCGGCGAAGCTCCAGGCCCAGATGCCGGCGGCGATGAAGTTCCAGAACAGGAATTTGCGCCAGGGCATGCGCGAGGTGCCGACGGCGACCGAGGCGATGTTGCGCACCCCGTAGAGGAAGCGGAAGGCCAGGATGAAGCCGACGCCGTAGGTTTCCAGCCAGTACAGCACGCGGGACGCGCGGGCCTCCGCCGCCGGGAAGCGGGCCAGCGCCTTGGCGCCCCATTTGCGGCCGATCCAGAAATAACACTGGTCGCCCATGAAGCTGCCGATCCAGACGGCGGCGACCAACCAGTAAAGGTTGATGATCCCCAGATGCGCGCCCATCCCGCCGAAGATGACGAAGGTCTCGCCTTCGAAGAAGGCCCATATGAAGGCCAGGGGATAGAAGGCATCGCCCCAATCCTGGAGCCAGGTCATCCAGTCCAAATCACCCTCCCCGCGGGTCGTTCCTTTTCGGCTCGGACCGCCGGCGATGCGCCGCGGAAACGCAGGCGCGGCCATTGGCCAGGCTACGGACACATCATTGCACATAAGTGCGTGTCTTGTCGCGCAATCATTCCCGAATCGGGGGGAGGAAGCCGCACAAAGTTGGGGTACGAAACGGTCTATTGCGGCGGGATTATTTTGTTTCCGGACACGTATTCTGTGAATCGGTCAATGTTCGTGACTTGGTCAGCCATCCTCGCCCGACAGTTCCCCGACCGCCTGCCGGGCGGCGCGCAGCAGAAGGGGATTCGGCTCGGACGGGCCGTCCTCTCCCTCCTCCTCCCAGGCCCCCGGAGCGGCGCGGCGCTTCAGCTCGCGCGCGGCTTCGATCAGCAGATGGGCCAGCTTGTGGTCGGGCAGGGCCTGGGCCAGCGCCCGCAGCTCCGCGTTGGTCAGGGCCGCCGGGTCGAAGTCGGCGCGCGGGGCCATCGGGACGGGCGGCGGCGGGACGAGCGCGAGGGTCATGGGCGCCGGGGCCGACGGTGACGGAACATCCTCCCGCACCACATCGACGGCCACCGGCGCCGCCACGGTGGTGGCGCGGGACCGGCGCGCCGGTTTGCGCGCCCGCTCCGTCTCGGGCAGGCTGTCGAACAGGAGAGGTTGCGTGCTCATCCGGTCACCCGCGATCCGTTCACCGCTAGTTTGCGAAGTGTTCTCTTTTCATTCTAGAGAACGGAGATCGGAAGTCGAGCGGAAACTTTTCGGGCGGAACGTTGACAACGGGTGGAAGGGTGAGACGCGGAGTCAGGCGATCGCGTCGAGGAACCGTTCGGGGCGCAGGATGCGGGTGCGGCCCACCTGGCGCACCGAGAGAAGCTGCCGGTCCACCGTCACCAGCCAATCGGCGTCGGCGGCCAGCGCCACGGCCAGGAACATGTCGTCGTCGGGGTCGCGGCACAGCCGCTCCACCGGGGCGGGCTCGACCCGCCGGGCCTCGGCGGCGAAGGCGGCCAGGAAGGCGGCGCGCTCCCCCGCCGGGCGGTAGCGGTCGAAGTCCGGGCGCATCAGCACCTCGCGCAGCTCCGCCAGGGTGGCGTCGGACACGAAGGCGGATCCCCGCGCCCGCACCGCCTCCACGCTGCGCTGGATGGCCAGGCTGCGGCGGGGCACCTCGGCGCCCAGCAGGGCGTAGCCGACGAGGATGTTGGTGTCCAGAACCACCCGGACGGAGACGGCCCGGAATGGCGGGGCGGCGTGGTGGGGGCTTGCGGTCATGCGCCCGTCGGCTCCATGGGCCGGTCAGCCCTTGCGGGTCAGCAGCAGGGCGGTCAGGTCGTCGTCGATCGGACCGACGGCGCGCAGGCGCTCCAGCAGCCCGTCCAGGAAGCGGCCGCCGTCCGTCTCGCCCATCCGCTCGGCGACCAGGGCGGCGAGTCCCGGCTCGTCCAGAACGTCGCCGCCGACCGGGATCTCGATGGCGCCGTCCGAATAGAGGAACAGACGCCCGCCGGGCGGCAGGGGGAGGGAGCGCTCCTCATATTCCGCCGAGGCGAGCAGGCCGAGCGGCAGGCCGGCGCTGTCGCCCAGCAGCGGCGCGGCATCGCCCGGCGCCCAGACCATCGGGCGCGTCGATCCGGCGGAGGCGTAGACGAAGCGGTTCTCCGCCGGCTCGACCACCCCGGCCAGCATGGTGGCGAACTGCCCGTTGGGAAGCAGGGCGCACAGCCGCCGGTTGACGGTGGACAGGAACTCCGCCGGGGTCAGGCCGGATACGTCCATCTGCTGGCAGATCGCGTGCAGGCGGAAGGTGTTCAGCGCCGCGCCGACGCCATGGCCGGAGAAATCGACCATGTAGAGCATGGTCCGGCCCTGCTCCTGTCCCTGCCCCTGCCCCTGCCCCTGGCGCGGTTCGACGGTGTCGTGCCGCAGGTCCCAGAAATCGCCGCCCAGCTCCGACGAGGGGGCGAAATGGGCGGCGATGCCCACCGCCGCCGCGGCCTCCACCTCGGCCAGCCGCTCCGGCGAGGGCATCAGCCGCTCCTGCATCTTGCGGGCGAGCGACAGCTCGCTCTCCGTCCGCTCGCGGAAACACTGGAGGTCGTGGAGAAGCGCGCGGTTCTGCAGATGGATGCGCACGCGGGCCAGCAGCTCGACCGCGTTGATCGGCTTGGTCACATAGTCGGTGGCCCCGGCGGCGAAGGCCTTGGCGCGGTCCTCCGCCCGGTTCAGGCTGGATTGCACGAGGACCGGCAGATCCTTCCAGGCGGGGATCGCGCGCAGGCGCCGGCACATCTCGAACCCGTCCAGGTTCGGCATCATCAGGTCGAGCAGGATCAGGTCGGGCCGGAAGGCGTCCAGCCGGGCCAGCGCGTCGTTGCCGTCCTCCGCCATCTCGATGCGGGTGACGCCGCCGCGTTCCAGCAGGGCCTGGAGCAGGTGGCGGTTCACGCGGTTGTCGTCCACCACCAGGACGCGGGCCGACTCCAGCCCCGGAACCTCCGGCAGGTTGTTCATCGCGCACCCCCGCGCCCGATCCAGACCAGCGTGTGGTCGTCTTGCGGCACGTCGCCCTGGGCCGCGGCGAGCGCCGCGGTCACCGCCGCGAAGGCGTCGCCACCCTCGCCGCCGCTGGCCATGGCGTTCCGGACGGCGGCGCTCCCCAGCAGGGCGGCGAGGCCGCCGTTGCGCCCGCCCAGCGTGTCCAGCACGGCGGTCGAGTGCAGGACCAGCGCCGAGTCCGGCGGGAAGGGCAGGTCGCGTTCCTCGTGGCGGGCGCCGACGGCGACGCCCACCGGCTGGCCGGACCCTTCGCCGAAGACCAGCGGCGCGCCGTCGGGCGGCACCAGAACCGGCGGGGCGGCCGCAGCGGCGGCGTAGGTGAAGCGCTCCGCCGCGCCGTCCACGACGCCGTAGATCACCGTGGCGTGCTGCCCAAGCTCCAGCAGGCAGACGGCCCGCTCGTTCAGTTCGGTGAGGAAGGCGCCGGGCCGCTCGCCGAGATGGGGAGCCAGCTCGTGGATCAGCGTGTGCATGCGGAAGGCGTTCAGCGCCGCCGACACGCCGCGTCCGGCCATGTCCAGCAGGAACAGCCCGAACCGCCCGCCGGTCAGCGGCAGCACCCCCCAGAGGTCGCCGCCGAGGTCGGAGGACAGCGCCGTGTGCGACCGCAGCGTCACCCCCGCGCTGTCCGAGAGCGCGGCGCACAGCGCCGGGGAGGGCAGGAGATGGTCGTACATGGAGCGGGCCATCGCCAGCTCCCCCTCGACCCGCGCCCGGTAGGTCTGCAGGTCGCGGATCAGCACCCGGTTCTGCAGATGGATGCGCACGCGGGCGACCAGCTCCGTCCGGTCCAGCGGCTTGGAGATCAGGTCGGTGGTGCCGGCGGCGAAGGCGCGGTTGCGGTCGTCGCTGGAGGACAGGGCGGTCTGCACCAGCACCGGCAGGTCGGCGTAGGCGTGGTCGGCGCGCAGGCGGCGGCAGACCTCGAACCCGTCCATCCCCGGCATCATGATGTCGAGGATCAGCAGGTCCGGCGCCTCGGCGGCGATCTGGGCCAGCGCGTCGAAGCCGTCCTTGGCGTAGGCGACGTTCTGGAATCCGGCTTCGCCGAGCAGGGCGCCGATCAGTGTGCGGTTGAAGTCGGTGTCATCCACCACCAGGATGCGGCAGGCGGCGATGGCGTCGTCCATCAGAGGGGAAACCTCATGCGGATGCGGCGCCCGCCGTCGAGCAGCTGAAGCTCCTCGACGATGGCGGCGATCAGGTCCAGCCCGCGGCCCGAGGCGCCGTAGTCGATGCGCTCCGGCCGGGCGAAGCCGGTTCCCTCGTCGGCGACCTCCACCACCGCGCAGGCGCTTTCCAGCCAAGCGGCGACCTCGATCCGGCGGTCGGCGAAGGCGGGGTCGGCCATGCGCGCCGCCAGATCGTGGGAAAAGCGCTCCAGCGCCTCCACGCTCAGCCCCTTCATGCCTTCGACCTGAAGGTTGCCGTGGACCACCGCGTTGCTGATCGCCTCGTGCAGCGCCAGTTCCATGTCGTCGCGCTGGGCCTCCGGCATCGGGTGCAGGGCGGCCAGCCCGTTCAGGATGCGCCCGGCCAGATGCAGGCGGTTGGCGGTCACCGTCGTCACGCAGGCGAACAGGTCGGAACGGGCGGCGCGGCGCGCCGCCTCGACGATCTGGGCGTCGGACAGGCCGGCGACCTCGATCCAGGCGCCATAGGGCCTCTGCCAGAACTCCGGCGCCTCGACGGCGGCGGCGTCGCCCACCAGAAGCAGAACGGAGGCGCCGAACTCCTCCCCCGCCGGGGAGCCGGGCCGCCGGGGCGGAAGCCGAAGCGCCGCCGACAGCCGGTCCAGCCGGTCGGCCGGCACGCCCAGGCCTTGCAGGGCGGCGACGCGGGTGGGGGAAGGGACCAAGGGGGTCAGTCCTCGATCGTGACGATCTTGTTGAGCTGGGCCACCGTCAGCACGCGCTTGACCTGCCCGGCGGCGGAGCGCAGGACGAGCTGCTTGTCCGCGTTCGCCATTTCCTCCCGCGCGATCAGAAGCATGCCGATTCCCGCCGAATCGACGAATTCCAGCGTGGAGAGGTCGAGCACCTGACGTTTGGCCTTGTTCTGCAGCATCTCCCGGATCAGGGCGCGCAGCTTGGCGTGGTCGTTGAAGGTCAGGCGACCGCGCAACCGAACCAGGGTCTCCTGCTCCTTGTCCTCAATTCCGTAGTCCATCGGTCCGGTGTTCCTGAAGGGTGTTCCTGAAGGGGCATTGGGGCGGGTGGCCTTGTGCGGACCACGCCAGAATGGAGCAAGACAGGCCGGGGATTCCAGAGAATCCCTTGGCCTCAGAAAAGTTCGATGTCGCCGCCGGAACTGTCGTCCTGGCCGGCATCGACGTCAAGAACGCCATGCTCGTCCAGCGCCGTTCCTTCCAGCAGCAGCCGGCGCACGAAGCGCTGGCGCATCTCGCTCAGCTTGAAGCGGCCCAGCAGCTCGTCGAGCCATTCCTGCGGAACCTGCGGCCCCAAGGAAGCGGGCATTTCGACGCGGGTGCGGTTTTCCAGCTCGTTCAGCCCTTCCGCCATGATGGCGAGGCTGTCGTTGATGGCCTCCAGCCGCTGCTTGGTCAGGTCCTGGAACTGCATCCCGGTGACCATGCGGCTGATGGTGGCGGACATGTCCGACGACACGTTCGCCGCCGTCTCCAGCACCGCCTGGAAGTGGTTGGTCTGGTCGACCAGACTGTCCATGGTCTTGTCCACCCGCTCCTTGGCGAGCATCTGGGGGGACATGTCGGTGTCGGCGATCTGGCGCAGGATGTCGTGGCCGTTGCGCACCCCCTTGACCACCGCGGTGACCTTGGAGCGCATGCGGTCGGCCAGCGCCCCGGTGGAGCGGGAGAGGTGGCGCACCTCCTGCGCGACCACGGCGAAGGTGCGGCCGGCCTCGCCGGCGCGGCTCGCCTCGATGGTGGCGTTCAGCGCCAGGAAGTTGGTCTGGCGGTTGATGGCGTCGATGTCGCCGATCGACTTCTCCAGCTCCGCCACGTCCTTCTGCACGTCGTCCAGCAGATAGACCATGCTCATGGCGTGGCGCGACAGCATGACGATGTTGGAGATCATGTCCGCGATCATCTGCTGCATGCCGGTGACGAGCTGGTCCATCGGCACCCGCTCCCCGTCGATGGAGACGGAGCCGGCCATGCCGACGATCTGCTCCACCCGCTCCGACTGCTGCATGGCCTTCTCGGCCAGTTCGCGGAAGCGCGAGGAAAGGTCGAGCGTGGCGTCCTCGACCGTGGACGAGGTGCGGGTCAGCTCGTTCTGCACGGCCTCCAGCGTGCGGCGCTGGATGTCGGCGTAGCCCATCCAGGTCGCCAGAAGCTCGCCGGTGACCGGGATCTTGTCGCCGATCTCGGGCAGGCTGTGCACGGGAGCGCCATCGTCGGGAAGGTCCGGCTTCTCCGGTTCCGGTCCGGCTTCCAGGCGGGGCGCGCGGCCGTAGAAAGACATGGTGCTGCTCCTCAGTTCGCGCGCGTGCGGTGTTCGCCGATGGCGTCGAACGCGCGCAGCATCTCGGCCGGTATCTGCGCCAGCGGCAGTTCGACGGCGACCGCCCCGGCTTCCCGGGCGGCGCGCGGCATGCCGTAGACGACGCAGCTCGATTCCTGTTCGCCGATGGTATAGGCCCCCGCGTCGCGCATCGCCAGCATGCCCGACGCGCCGTCGCGGCCCATGCCGGACAGGATCACCCCCACCGCGTTCGCCCCCGCCGCCTTGGCGACGGAGGAGAACAGCACGTCCACCGACGGGCGGTGGCCGCTGACCGCCGGCCCGTCCTGGATGTGGCAGGAATAGCCCTGGGCATCGCGGATGATCACCAGATGCCGGTCGCCGGGGGCGATGTAGACCTTGCCCTGGACCAGCCGGGCGCCCTGGGTGGCGACCTCCACCGACGGCGGCGAGATGCGGTCGAGCCGGGCGGCGAAGCTGGGGACGTAGCTGGGACCCATGTGCTGGGTGATGACGATGGGCGGGCAGTCGGCGGGCATGACCGCCAGCACGTCGCGGATGCGCTCCACCCCGCCGGTGGAGGCGCCGATGGCGATGAAGCGGGTGCCCGACCCGGCGCGGCGCGGCGTCTGGAGGGGCGAGGTCGCGGGCTTGGGCCGCCGCATCGACAGGCGGGCGGTGGCGGCGATGCGGATCTTGCCGACCAGCTCGTGGGCCATCGCCTCGAAGCCGTGGCCCTCCGAGCCGTCGGGCTTGGCCACGCAGTCCACCGCGCCGATCTCCAGCGCGCGGATCGTCGCTTCCGACCCCTCCTGGGTCAGCGAGGACACCATGACGACCGGCGTCGGGCGCAGCGTCATGATCTTCTCCAGGAAGGACAGTCCGTCCATCCGCGGCATCTCGACGTCCAGCGTGACGACGTCCGGGTTGGTCCGCTTGATGACGTCGCGCGCCTCGTAGGGGTCGCGGGCGACGCCGACCACCTCGATGCCGGGCTCCTCGGAGATGATGGCCTTCAGCATCTCCCGCATCAGGCTGCTGTCGTCCACGATCACGACGCGGATGGAGCGTGTCATGGCTCAGTCCTCCCCGAACAGTTCCACGTCGCCCTCGATCGGCTGGTGCCGCAGGGTGGAGCGGAAATGCAGTTCCTGGTTCGCCGTCTCCGACAGGGCCTCGGGCCGCAGCATCTTGCGCATGGCCTTGCCGGTGTGCGGGAAGTAGTGGATGCGCCGGGCCGACGCGCCGCCCAGATCCTGGCCGACCAGCTTCAACCCCTCCCGCCGCACATAGTCGAGCGCGAAGGCGGCGTTGCGCTGGCCGACGTCGAAGCTGGAGGCGATGACGCGGGCGCCGCCGAACAGCTTGACCTCCAGCCGGCCGCGCTGGGCGCCGCGCGCCAGCAGATCGTTGATCAGCCGTTCCATGGCGACCGAGCCGTAGCGGGCCGCGGCCCCGGTGCCGGCGTCCTCGGACTCCGGGACCTCGGGCAGCAGGAAATGGTTCATGCCGCCGATCGCCGTCGCCGGGTCGTGGACGCAGGCGGCCACGCAGGAGCCCAGCGTCGTCACCATCATCACGTCCGAGCGGTCGCTGACCAGATGATGGCCCAGGAAGACCTTCATCGTGTGGGCGCGGAACTGCGGGTGGAAGTAGCCGCCGGTCTGCCGGGCCTCGGCCGCGCGACGGCTTGCGAAGGCGGTCATGCGTCACAGCCTCCGGTAGATGGTGGGGCCGGTCTGGCGGAAGCGGTCCGACACGCCGTACAGGCTCTCCGAATGGCCGAGGAACAGGTAGCCGCCGGGCTCCAGCATGCGGGCGAAGTTGCCGATGACCTGGGTCCGCCCGACGCGGTCGAAATAGATCAGCACGTTGCGGCAGAAGATCGCGTCGAACGGCCCCTTCATGGGCCAATGCTCCAGCAGGTTCAGCGGCTTGAAGGTGATCAGCCGCTTCAGCTCCTCGTCCATCGCCACCATCGGCTCGCCGTCCTCGCGCTGGCGCCGGGTGTAGCGGTCGCGCAAGGGGGCGGGGATGCTGTTCGCCAGATCGGCGGGATAGACGCCGCGCCGGGCGGTGTCGACCATGTGGGTGTCGATGTCGGTCGCCAGGATCTTCGCGTCCCAGCGCCGCAGCTCCGGCCCGAAGCTGGAGGCCAGGACCATGGCGATGGTGTAGGGCTCCTGCCCGGAGGAGCAGCCGGCGGACCAGATGCGCAGCCGCGGGTGGGAGGACTCCCCGGCATGGCGCGTGCGCATCTCCGGCACCGCCGTCTTCGCCAGGAAGTCGAAATGGTGCGATTCGCGGAAGAAGCTGGTCAGGTTGGTGGTCAGGGCGTTGACCAGGAAGCCGACCTCGTTCGCCCCCTCCTCGCTCTCCAGCAGGGCGCAGTAGCTGTCGAAATCGGTCAGGCGCAGGTCGCGCAGCCGCCGGGCGAGGCGGGAATAGACCATCTCGATCTTGTGCGGGGCCAGCGCGATCCCGGCGAGCTGGTAGAGCATGCGGGCGATGAAGTCGAAGTGCCGACGCTCGAACGGGAACTCCCGCCGGCCCGACGTCGCCGGGGGAACGGCGCCGCGGTCGGCCGCGTCCGAGGCCGGGGCAGGGGAAGGGCTGGGGGCCGGGCTCATGCCGCCCGTCCGCGGGTCTTGGCCCGGGCTTCGTCGGCGAGCCTGTCCAGCAGGCCCAGCACGGTGCCCGACAGCCGGTCGAGATCGGCCAGGGCCTGGGCCTCGGCGGCGGCGTCCCCCTGCTCATGGGCGCGCAGGGCGCGCTTGCCGGCCTCATGGAAGCGGGCGTGCGGCTCGGCGATCCGGTCGAAGGACGGGCAGGAGCGCACGGCGGCGTCGCTCACCGTGTCGTACCACTTGCCCAGACGGCAGCCGTGATGGTCGGCCAGCCGGTCCGCGCTGGCGTCGCCCTGGCCCTGGACGGCCTTCAGCACAGTCTCGCGGAAGGTCACATGGTCGATCTTGGTGTTCTCGATGAGCTGGATGTGGCGGGCCAGCTCGGACCCGCCATGGGCGTGGCCGGCGTCCAGCGAGAAGAAGGCCATCTGCTGGCGCAGCTGTCCGGCCTGCTCCTCCAGCGAGCGGGCGGCGGCGGTGCTTTCCTCGACCAGCGCGGCGTTCTTCTGGGTCATCTCGTCCATCTGGGCGACGGCGGTGTTGACCTCGTCCAGGCCGGACGCCTGCTCGGCGGTGGCGCGGGCGATCTCCGACACGAGGTCGGCGACCCGCGCGATGCCCGCCACGATGTCGGTCAGCGAGGAGCCTGCGGAGCGGACCAGCTCCACCCCGTCCTTGACCTGCGCCCCGCTGTCGAGGATCAGCGTCTTGATCTCCTTGGACGCCTGGGCGGAGCGCTGGGCGAGGTTGCGCACCTCCTGCGCCACCACGGCGAAGCCGCGCCCGGCGTCGCCGGCGCGCGCCGCCTCGACCGCCGCGTTCAGCGCCAGCAGGTTGGTCTGGAAGGCGATCTCGTCGATCACCCCGATGATGTCGGAAATCTTCTGGGACGAGCGCTCGATCCCGCGCATCGCCTCCACGGCGCTGGCGGCGACCTGACCGCCCTTCTCGGCGGCGCGGCGGGCGTCGTTGGCGAAGGCGTTGACCTGCTGGGCGTTGTCGGCGTTGGAGCGGACGGTGGCCGCCAGCTCCTCCATGCTCGCCGCCGTCTCCTCCAGCGAGGAGGCCTGCTGCTCGGTGCGCTCGGACAGGTCGAGGCTGCCGTCGGCGATCTCGCGGCTGGCCGCGGCGATGGATTCGGCGGCGCCGTTGATGCGGCGGACGATTTCCGACAGCTTTTCCGCCGTGCCGTTGAAATCGTCCTTCAGGCGCAGGAACACGCCCTCGTACGGCTTGTCGATGCGCCGCGACAGGTCGCCCTGGGACAGCGATTCCAGCATGGCGGCCAGATCCTCGGTCACGCCGGAGACGTTGGCGGCCAGCCGGTTCATGCCCTCGCTGACCAGCCGGAAGAAGCCGGTCTTGCCGTCCAGCGCGATCCGCTGGGAGAAGTCGCCGCGTACGGCGCTGTCCACCATGGCGGCGATCTCCGCCTCGATGGACAGCTCCGCCGTCAGGTCGCGCCATTCGACGACGAGGCCCAGCTTCTCGCCGTGGCGCCCGGCGACCGGGCTGGCGGTGATCTCGAAGCTGCGGCGGCCCGCCTTCACCATGCCCTTGTGGGGGCTGGCGAGGCCGGTCAGGCTGCTGCGCAGGCGCGGGGCCTCGGCGTCCAGCGCATCGAGCGTCGTCCCGATCAGCCCGGCGGCGTCGAAGGCGGGCAGGGCCTTGCGCAGGTCGCTCTCGGCGGCCTTGAACATCGCCAGGGCGGCGGCGTTGCAATAGGTGACGGTCCCGTCCTCGCCCACCGTCATGATGCAGGAGGACACGCGGTCGAGCGCGATCCCGGCCCGCACGGCGGTCACCGCGTCCTCCTTGAAGGCGGCGACGGCGCGGGCCATTTCGCCCAGCTCGTCGCGCCCGTCGGTGTGGGGGACGGTGACCGACAGATGGCCGTCGGTGAGGTCGGTCATCACCTTGCGGATGCCCTGGACCGGGCCGGTGATCGAACGGGCGATGACCTGGGCGGCGCCGATGCCCAGCAGCAGCGACAGGCCGCCCAGCACCAGGGCCAGCAGGACGCTGTTCTCCACCTCGGCCTCGGCGCGGGTCTCGATCCCCTTCTGCTCGGCCTGGATGGCGGTGGCGATGGAGTCCAGCGTCGCGTTCAGGGCGGTGACGACCTTGGCGACGACCTCGGCGCGCAGGCGGTCGATCTCCTTGTCGGCGGCGATGGCGTCGCGGAAGGCGGTGCGGTAGCCCGGCGCCCGCTCCGCCACCTCGCGCAGCATCGCCGCGACGCGGGGTTCGGTCAGCAGGGCCTGCGCCTCGCGCACATGCTCCAGCATCTCGTCCAGGTTCTTTTCCATCGGCCCCGCGGCGGCGGCGTCGCGCATGCCGAGCGCGCGGTTGGCGAAGAGGCGGCTCAGCACCCAGTGCTTCTCCATCTCCTCCCCGACCAGGGCGGCGTCCTTGTCGCCGGTGGCCTGGGCGCTCTCGACGACGCGCTCCAGCGTCTCGGTGATCTGGGTGCCCAGCGGGTCCATGGTCTGGCGGATGGCCGCGTCGTAGCGGTCGCGGACGACGCGGATCGCCTCGAACTGGGTGTGGTATTCGGTGTGCAGCCGCGCCAGCTCGGTGAAGGCCGCCGCCTGGCTGGAGCGCTGGATGGCCGCGCCGTGGGCGGCCAGCGCCTGATCGAACTCGGTGCGCAGCGCGCGCTGGCGGTTGAGCGCGGCGGCATCGCCGGAGACCAGATAGTCGCGCCCGTGGATGCGCTGGTTGGCGAGGCGGGCCGAGAGGTCCTTGGCGAAGGTGGCGAGTTCGCCGCTGGTGAGCACCGCGTCGACGCTGCCGTTCAGGCTGCGGATGCTCAGCAGGCTGGCGGCGACCTGGGCGGCCAGCAGGGCGAGCAGGAGCGCGAAGGCCAGCCACAGCCGCTTCGAGATGCCCATCGACCCAACGAACGAACCGACCCCTTTCGCCATGCCATCCCCCTTGCCCGCCGCGTCACGCCGGCGTTAGCCCTTATTTGAAACCAACCCGTGTGAAAAGCCGCGACATGACGCACCCCCGTCGGCGCCCGTGTGGGCGCGTCCGGGCGTGCGTGCCGGTCAGGACGCCCGCTCCAGCGCCGGCAGGGCCTTGGTCGCCGAGTCCAGCTCGCTGTTCTCGACCGAGAACAGCTTCTCGACGCTCAGCAGCGTGACCATGCGGTCGTCGGCGGTGTAGAGGCCGCTGAGATACTCGGCGTCGACCATGCCCCCGTCCACGTCGGGCGGCGGCTTGATCGCGTCGTGGCCGATCGCCAGGATGTCGGAGATGGCGTCCACCAGGATGCCGCGGGTGCGTTCCCCCACCTGGATCACCACGACGACGTGGCGCTTGGTGACCGACGTGGCACCGCCGCCGAAGCGGGCGCGCAGGTCGAAGATGGGGATGATGATGCCGCGCAGGTTGATGACGCCGCGCACATAGTCCGGCAGGTTCGGCAGGCGGCTTTCCGGCGTCCAGCCGCGGATCTCGCGGACCGACAGGATGTTGACGCCGTACTCCTCGCTGCCGACGGTGAAGGTGACGTACTGCTCCTCGGCGGCGTTGACCGCCATGACGTCGTTTCGCGCGTCGGTGCGGGTACCGCCGACGGTGGCGAGCGCGGTGGAACTGCTCATCGCTGTGGCCTCAGACCGGTTCGAGTGCGGGTGCGGGCAGCGCGGCCACCGGCGAAGACGGCGGACGCGGCGCCCTGGAATCCATGTGCCGGCTCATCTCGCGCAGGCCGGCGACGTCCAGGATCAGGGCGACGCGGCCGTCGCCCAGGATGGTCGCGGCGGCGACGCCGTCGAGACGGCGGAAGTTCGCTTCCAGGCTCTTGATGACGACCTGCTGCTGGCCCAGCACCTCGTCGACGACGAGGCCGAGGCGGGAGCCGTCCTCCGTCTCGACCAGCACGACCAGCGCGCGGGTGGGGTCGGCGACGGCGCCGGGGATGCCGAACAGCTGGTGCAGGTAGACCAGCCGCACATACTCGCCGCGGGCCATCATCACGTCGCACTTGCCGACCAGCCCGTGCAGGTCCGCCGCCTTGGGGCGCAGGCTCTCCACGATGTTGGTCAGCGGCAGGACGAAGCGCTCCTCGCCGACCGAGATCACCATGCCGTCGAGCACCGCCAGGGTCAGCGGCAGCGACAGCACGAAGCGCGAGCCCTCACCCGGCGTCGAGTAGACGCCGATGCGCCCGCCGAGCGAGGTGATGTTCCGCCGCACCACGTCCATGCCGACGCCGCGGCCCGACAGGTTGGAGACCTGATCGGCGGTGGAGAAGCCGGGCAGGAAGATCAGGTTGTCGATCTCCTCGTCCGACAGGGTGGCGCCCGGCTGGACGAGGCCCTTCTCGATGGCCTTGGACAGCACCTTGGGCCGGTTGATGCCGCGCCCGTCGTCGGTGATCTCGATGACGATGCGGCCCGAGCGGTGCTGCGCCGACAGATGCACGGTGCCGGCGCGCGGCTTGCCGACGCGCTCCCGCTCCTCCGGCCCCTCCAGCCCGTGGTCGATGGAGTTGCGGATCATGTGGGTCAGCGGATCGACGAGGTTCTCCACCACCGTCTTGTCGACCTCGGTCGTCTCGCCGCTGGTGACGAGCTGGACCTCCTTGCCGGTCGTGGCGGCGCATTCGCGGACCAGCCGCGGCATGCGGGAGAAGACGCTCGACACCGGCTGGGCGCGGATCGACATCACGCTTTCGCGCAGTTCGCGGGTGTGCTGGGCCAACTGCTCCAGCCCTTCCAGAAGCTCCTGGAACTCGCCGGGGGGCAGCTCGCGCACATGCTCGGCGATCATCGCCTGGGTGATGACCATCTCGCCGACCATGTTGACCAGCCGGTCGATCTTGTCGAGATCGACGCGGATGGTGTGGCTGGTCAGCCCGGCATGCTCCGCCCCGCCGCCGTTGGGGCGCGGGCGGGCGGCCTCGGCCTTCGGGGCGTCGGCCCCGGGCGTTTTGGGGGGAGGCTCGGGGACCGCCGCGACCACCGCCGGCGGGGCGGCGACGGGCAGCGGATCGGTGACCGGCGGCGGCGCCTCGGGCGCGGCGGGCGGCGGGGCGTCCGCGGTGATGCGGATGTCGCAGTCGTCGGCCACGAACTCGAAGACGTCGTTGATCTTGTCCAGATCGACGTCCGCGTCGGCGAGCAGCGTGACCGTCCAGGAGAGGTGGAGAAGCTCCGCCTCCAGGGTCTGGAGGGTGGGCAGGGCGTCGGTGTGGCACTCGACGGTGGCGTCGCCCAACCGGCGCAGCGCGCGCAGCATGAAGGCCGGCTCGTTGCCCGACATCAGCAGGTCGGGCCGCGGCCGGAAGACGATGGTCCAGCGCAGCTTGCCGGGGGGAACCGGGTCCTCCTCCGCGCGGGCGGCGGCGATGGCCGCCATGGCGTCGCCGAACAGCCCGGCCTCGTCGTCCTCGTCGTCGGCGTAGACGGGAACCGGCGCCGGAGCGGCGGGGGCCGCGGCCGGAGCCTGGGCCTGCGGAGCCCCACCCGACAGATGGCGGCGCAGGGCGGCCACGGTGCCGTCGGTGGTCCCCGCCGGGGCGGGGTCGCCTTCGCGCGCGTAGGCCAGCATCTGGCCCAGCAGGTCGTTGGCGCGGATCAGCGTGTCCACCAGCTCGGTCGTGACGGGGACGGTGTTGTTGCGCACCCCGTCCATCACCGTCTCGAACTCGTGCGCGAAGGCGACCAGCTCGGTGAAGCCGAAGGCGCCGCCGCCGCCCTTGATGGAATGGACGGCGCGGAAGATGGCGTTGACCTCGTCGGAATCGACCTCGCCCGGCGTCAGCCGCAGCAGGCCGGCCTCGGCGACCTCCAGCAGCTCCGCGCTTTCGTCGAAATAGGTTTGCTTGAACCGGCTCAGGTCTTCCACGGACGCCCCCTCACAAGCCAGGACGCGGCGTCAGCCGCACACCTTCTGGACGACGGAGATCAGCTTCTCCGGGTTGAAGGGCTTCACGATCCAGCCGGTCGCCCCCACCGCCCGGCCTTCGGACTTCTTCTTCTCGTCGGCCTCGGTGGTCAGCATCAGGATGGGCAGCGTGCGGTGCGCCGGGGTGGCGCGCAGCCGGCGGATCAGGGTCAGCCCGTCCATCACCGGCATGTTCAGGTCGGTGATGACGAGGTCCACCTTGTTGGCGCCGATGACGCCCAGCGCCTGCTGGCCGTCGGCGGCCTCGACCACGTCGTAGCCGGCGCCCTTCAGCGTGAAGGAGACCATGTCCCGCATGGTCCGCGAATCGTCGACGGTGAGTACCTTCTTCTTCACGCTTGGCTCCATTGCTTCAACCAGCCGTCCAGCCCCAGATCCTCGCAGGCTTCCGCCAGGACCTCGGACGGCTGGGCGATGGCGAACGTACGGTTCTGTTCGGCGGCGTGCCGGGAGGCGACCAGGAGCGCCTGGACGCAGGCGGTGCTGACCCGCTCCACGGCCGCGGCCTCGGCGATGACGGTGCCGGAGGCGGCGAAGCCGGCGCGCAGGCTGTCCAGCAGGGGCTGGGCCATGGCGAGGTCGAGGTCGCTGGGCAGGCCCAGCCGCACCGTCCCCCCCTCGTCGCTCCACTTGATCAAAGTCACCGCCCGTCTCCTTGCAACCCGACCGGGCAACGCCCCGTCCGGGAGACTGTTCATGTCCGGCATTTGGTAAAAAACCTGCCTGAAACACGTATAAGGATTCGTTAAGGCAACTGGACTGACCTGTGTCAACCGGAGCGCGTTCCGCCGGTATGGTCCGGTTCTTTCGCCGTTTGATCGTTTTGTGACACAGCCCGCTCGCCAGTTCCTGCCGCACCTGTTCCTGCCAGCGGAACGGTGAAGGCGAAGGTGGCGCCGCGGCCGGGGGCGCTGTCCACCCAGATGCGGCCGCCGAGATGCTCGACGATGCGCTTGCTGATGGCCAGCCCCAGCCCGGTGCCCTGCGGCTTGTCGGTCATGGTGTCGCCGACCTGCCGGAAGCGGTCGAAGACGATGGCCTGATGCTCCGCGGCGATGCCGGGGCCGCTGTCGGTGACGGTCACGCGCAGGGCCTCGCCCTCCGCCGCCACGGACAGCGCGGCCCGCCCGCCCGCCGGGGTGAACTTCGCGGCGTTGGACAGCAGGTTCACCGCCACCTGCACCAGCCGGTCATGGTCGCCGCGCACCGCCGGCAGACCGTGCGGGATGGCGACGGCCAGCGCGATGCCGCGCTCGTGGAACAGCCGGGCGGTGGCCGCCGCCGCCTGCTCCAGCGCGGACCCCAGGTCCATCGGGCCGACCTGCCAGTCGATCTCCCCGGCCTCGATCTTCGCCATGTCGAGGACCTGGTTGATGAGGCGGGTCAGCCGCTCGCTCTCGGTGATGACGAGGCCGAGGAACTCCTGCCGCTGCTCCAGCTCGATGTCGGGGTTGTCGTGCAGCACCTCGGTCAGGGCGCGGATGGAGGTCAGGGGCGTGCGCAGCTCGTGCGTCACGGTGGACAGGAACTCGTCCTTCAGCCGGTCCAGCTCCGTCAGCCGCAAGTTGGCGGCGCGGAGCGCGGCCGACGCGCGCTGCAGTTCCGCCGTCCTGTGTTCGAGCTGGCGGCTGTATTCGATGACGTGGCTGGTCTCGTCGAGCATCCGCATCAGCTCGGGGTAGCTGACCTCGCCGCCCTCGACCGCGGAGGCCAGCGCCACCCGCGCCGACGCGGCGCCGATGGCCCCGGCGAGCAGACGTTCGGCGAAGCGCACCAGCTCCGCCCCGGCCCGGCGGTCGGGCTCCAGCGGCCCGTGGCGGCGGACATGCTGGGCGAAGGCCGCCTCCGCCCGCTGCGGGCCGAGGAAGCGCGCGACGATGCGCTGCAGGTCGCCGACCGTGGCGGTGCCGCGCCACGCGCCCGTCGGCAGGGGGGGGTCGCGGTGCTGGAACACCTCGACGAAGGCGGTGGCCTGCGCCCGCTCGCCCAGGCCGGGGCGGTCGAGCAGGGACACCACGGCGTAGAGGCCGATGTTGAGCAGCATGCTCCAGAACAGGGCATGGGTCAGCGGGTCCATGCCGTCCAGCCCGAACAGGGCGTAGGGCCGCAGCAGGGCGACGCCCCACGGCCCCTGGTCGATGAAGGACGCGGGCAGCCAGCCGGACCGCGCGAAGCTGGGCAGCAGCAGCGTGTAGGCCCAGGTCAGGATGCCGGCGCTGAGGCCGGCCAGAGCGCCGCGCCGGGTCGCCCCCGCCCAATAGACGCCGCCGATCAGCGCCGGGGCGAACTGCGCCACCGCCGTGAAGGAGATCAGGCCGATGGCGCTCAGCGCGTAGGCCGAGCCGGCGATGCGGAAATACAGGTAGCCGAGCAGCAGGATCGCCACGATGGCGGCGCGCCGGATGGTCAGCAGCAGCGGCGACAGGTCGTGCAGCCGCTCCAGCCGGGCGCTGCGGGCGCGCAGCAGCAGCGGCATCACGATGTCGTTGCACACCATGGTGGAGAGCGCGATGGCCTCGACCACGATCATGCCGGTGGCCGCCGACAGCCCGCCGATGAAGGCCAGCAGGGCCAGCCAGTCCTCCCCGGCGGCCAGCGGCAGCGCCACCACGAACATGTCCGGGTCCACCGCCCGGTCGGGAAAGCGCATCAGCCCGGCCACCGCCACCGGCAGGACGAACAGGTTGATCAGCAGCATGTAGAGCGGGAACAGCCACAGGGCGCGGGTCAGGTGCCGCTCGTCCACATTCTCGATCACCGTCACCTGGAACTGGCGGGGCAGGCACAGCACCGCCGCCATGGAGAGCAGAGTCATGGTCAGCCACGACCCGTCCGCCAGCGCCGGGGCGGAGGTGAAGAGGTCGCGGATCTCCGGATGCTCCGCGGCGGTGGCGAACAGCTCGGTCGGGCCGTCGTGCAGTCCCCAGACCACCGCCGCGCCGACCGCCAGGAAGGCGACCAGCTTGACCACGGATTCGAAGGCGATGGCCGCCACCATGCCCTCGTGATGCTCGGCCGCGTCGATGTGGCGCGTGCCGAACATGATGGCGAAGGCCGCCATGACGACCGCCACGTAGAAGGCGTTGTCGAGGACGACGGGCAGGGAGAGGCCGCCGGTGGCGCCGGACGGGTCGGTGCCCCACAGCACGTCGAAGCTGACCGCCACGGCCTTGAGCTGCAGGGCGATGTAGGGCGTCACCCCGATCACCGCGGTCAGCGCCACCAGCCCGCCCAGCCCCTGGCTGCGCCCGTAGCGGGAGGCGATGAAGTCGGCGATGGAGGTGATGCGCTGCGCCTTGGCGATGCGCAGGATCTTGCGCAGCACCAGCGGCCCCAGCAGCATCAGCAGGGTCGGGCCGAGATAGATCGGCAGGAAGCCGATGCCCAGCGACGCCGCCCGCCCGACCGAGCCGTAGAAGGTCCAGGTGGTGCAGTAGACCGCTAGCGAGAGCGCGTACACGTACGGCGACGCGATGACGCTGCGCCCGCCGTCCGCCCGCCGGTCCGCCCACCAGGCGATGGCGAAGAGGAGGAGCAGATAGGCGAAGCTGGCGGCGACGATGGTGGGCCAGGGCATGTCAGCGCCCCCTGCGTTCCAGCAGAACGGCGGACAGCGCGATCACCCCGCCCCACACCCCCAGCGCGTACACGTACAGCAGCGGCAGGCCGAGCAGCGTGTCCCCGGCGCCGAAGACGCGCAGCAGCGGCGGGTTGAAGGCGACGACGCCGAACAGGAACAGCGCGATCAGGCGGTCGGCGCCCGCCCGGCGCGGTGCGGGGGGCGCGGAGGGCGGGGTTGCGGGTTGCGGGGCGGGCCCCCCGGTCAAAAGGCGCGCTCCCGCGCCGCCAGCTCGACGATGATGTTGGCGCCGCGGATGGCGTCGTCGAGCGTGCGGACGTCGCGTTCCTTGAGCATCTCCACCATGCGCAGGAAGACCGCGGCGGTGACGAGGCTGTCGCCCAGCGCCGTGTGGCGGTCCACCACCTCGATCCCCAGCCGCTCGGCGATGCCGTCCAGCGTGTGGTCGCCGCCCTCGCCGAGCAGCATCCGCGACAGCAGCATGGTGTCGAGCACCGGGCTGTCGAAGCGCACGCCCGACGCCCGTTCCTTCATCTTCAGGAATTTCAGGTCGAAGGCGGCGTTGTGGGCGATCAGCACGGCGCCCGACACGAAGCCGCGGAACTGCGGCAGCACCTTGTCGATGGTCGGTTTGTCGGCCACCATCGCGTCGGTGATGCCGTGGAAGGGGATCGATTCCGCCGGGATGCTCCGCTTCGGGTTGACCAGCGTGTTGAAGGTCTCGCCGGTCAGGATGCGCCCGCCGACGACGCGCACGGCGGCGATCTGGATGATCTCGTCGCCGGTGCTGGGGGACAGGCCGGTCGTCTCGGTGTCGAAGACGACGTAATGGAGCTGGTCGAGCGGCGTGCGGCCAAGCTCGCTGGTGGCCAGCGGCTGGTGCAGCAGGTTGAAGTCGAAGAACTCCGGCCGCGCCCCGCCGCGCGCCGCCGTGTGGGCCGACGGCGGCTTCAGCGCTGGCGGCAGCGGCACGCGCAGGCGCGACAGCAGCTCGTCGTCCGATCCCGGCCCCTTCACCGGCTCGCTCCACATCGTGCTCTTGTGGTGCTGAAGCACGTCGCCGACGGTCAGGCCGCCCAGCGCGTCGGGCAGCGGGTGGTCGAGCCAGCTGTCCACGATGCCGCTGGGCACCGACGGGCCGCGCCAGGTGATGTCGAGATAGACCCAGCTGTCCCCGGGCTCCACCGACAGGTCGTAGGCGGGGACCCCGGTCAGCGCGTAGACGTATTCGATCAGATAGCCGAACAGGATGACGAGGCTGTAGCTGTCGCCGTGCACCCATTGCGGCAGGCCGGTCAGCGTCACGCCGTACTGGGCGTCCGGCCCGACCCGGTGGCGGATCAGGTTGATCAGGTTGGTGGAGTGGATGTCGCTCATCGGCCAGGAGCCGGTGACGACGCTGCGGTACGCGTTGGTAACGCGGGCCAGCCGCTCCGACAGGGTGTTGGAGGAGTCCATCAGCGCGGCCTGGAAAGCGGCGCGCTCCTCCGGCCCTAGTTCCGGCGTGTCGTCCAGCGTCTCCAGCACGGCGCGCAGGTTGGCGATGGGCGCGCAGAAGCCCTCCGTCGCCTCGCGCAGCAGGGCGTCGCGCTGGCCCAGCGCGGCCAGCTCGCTGGTCGCGTCGGACAGGGTGATGACGTAGCCGGTGATGGTCGGCGGCTCGTCCGAGCCTTCCGGCGGGTCCTGCAGGATGGCGCTCATGCGCCCGGCCAGCAGGATGTGCCCGTCCGTGGTGGCGCCGACGAACTGGGCGGTGGTGCCGTGCTCGTGGTTGACGTGCCGCCCCTCGCGGACGCGGAGCGTCAGCCGCTCCAGCGTGTGGGTGACCGGCTCCGCCACCACGAAATGCAGCAGGGAGCGGCCCAGCCCGAGGTCGCCGGCCAGATGCAGGATGTCGAGCGCCGTCTGGTTGTAGAGAAGGATCTGGTGCTTGAGGTTGCAGACCAGCACGCCTTCGTGCAGGTCGCGCAGGACGGCGGCCAGCCGCGTCTTCTGCTCCTCCGCCTTGGCGGTCGACTCCGCGACGATGCGGGCGGTGTCGCGGCGGGCGGCGGACAGCTTGTCCGACAGCTCGTTGACCGCCTTGGCCACCGGGGCGAGGTCGCCGTAGCGGGCCAGCGGGATGCGCGCGCCGGTCTTGCCGTCGGCGGCGCCATGGGCGATCAGCCCGGCCTCGCGGCTCAGCGTCTCCGAGGCGCGCAGCAGCCGCCGGTCGACCAGACTCCACAGGCCCCAGACCCCGGCGGTCATGGCGGCGGTCATGGTGACGGCGTAGGTGACGAAGGCGTTCGGGTCGCCGTTCGCGCTGAAGCCGACCGCGGCCCCCACCGACAGCAGGGGCAGGCCGACGCCGGCGGCGCGGAAGGCCAGCGGGATGATCCGCCGGGGCTCCGCCGGGGCGGTCGCCGGAGCGGCGGTTCCGGCGCTTCCGGTGGTCGCCGGGGCGCTCATGGCTGCGGCTCCGCGGTTCCGCCCGCGCTGCCTTCGGGATTCAGGTATTTGCGGACGGTGGTGACGAGGTCGCGGGTCGAGAAGGGCTTGGTGATGTAGTCGGTGGCGCCCAGCGCCATGCCCTTCTGCCGCTCCACGTCGCGGCTCTTGGCCGTCAGCATGATGATGGGCAGCGACTGGTAGGCGGGGTTGGCGCGCAGCGACTGGCAGACGTCGAACCCGTCGCGCCGCGGCATCATGGCGTCCAGCAGGATCAGGTCGGGCGTGCTTTCCGCAACCGAGTCAAGGGCTTCCTCGCCGTTGCGGGCGATGCGCACGGCAAAGCCCGCCTTCTGCAAAAGGACCTGCAGGGACAGGACGATGCTGGGCTCATCGTCGGCGACCAGGATCGTCGGCTTCATACCAGGGTTTCCTCCGGTTCGCCGGTCTGGTGCGCCGGCTTCTTGCGGGCTGCGCTTGTTCTAATATGCGTGCCTGTTCAATCCCATGTTAGCGGCAAGGAGAAGGACAGATCAAGACGAAGCCCGCCCGCAATACCGAAATTGCGGGCGGGCTTTTGCAAAGGAAAGAAGCGGAATAGTCGGCAGCGACAGTTTGTCGCGGCGCCGTCGTTGCCTGCGGTCAGCGCGTCGAGACGACGATGGGCTGCGCTTCCACCTTGCCCTTCAGCGAGGCGGCGGCCTGACGGGCGGCGGCGGTGTCGGCATAGCCGCCGACGCGGACGACGTGCCAGGACCGCTGCTCGGCATCCGTCCAGTCCAGCGCGTAGGCGTTGAAGCCGAGACCGCGCAGGCGGCGGACCAGACCCTCCGCGTTGTCGGCCTGCTGGAAGGACCCGACCTGCACGGCGTAGCGCCCGTCCACAGCGGCGGCGGACGGCGGGGGAGTCAGCACGCCCGACGACGACGGCATGGCGGGCGCCGCGGCGGGCGGGGTGGAGACGGTCTTGGGCGCCGGCTTGGCCGGTTGCGGCGCCGGGCGCGGAGCGGCGGCCGGACGCTGGGTCGCGGCCGGCGGGGGCGGGGCCGACAGCATGGCCTGAAGCTCCGCCGTCTCCGTGGTCCTGGCGGCGGCCGGGGCCTTGGCGGGCTCGGCCGGAGGCGGCGTCGGGGTCGAAGCCGGCGGATGCGCCGGGGCCTTGGCGCTCTCCGTTGATTCCACGGGGTGCGGCGCGGGGTCGGCCGGCTTGGTGACGGCGGGGGCGGGCGGCGGCAGGGCCGGCGGTTCCGGCACCTTCAGCGCGGGCGGCGGAATCTGCGGCAGCGCCATGGGCGGCGTGGCCACGGCGGGCGCCGGTGCGGCCGGAGCGACGACGGTCTGCGTCTGCATCGGCGTCTGTTGGGCCGGAGCGGGGGCGGGCGCCGCGCGGGTGATCAGCGCTTCCGGTTTGGCTTGGGCCGGAGCCACGCCGCCGGGCGAGCCGCCGCCGGGGGCCGGGGCGCTGGGGACGGCGGTGATGAGCGGCGCCGGGGGCGGGGACGGCGCGTCCCCGCCCTGGTCCAGCATCACGACGACCGCGCCGATGCCGATGGCGGCGGCGAGCGCCGCGGCGATCTTGCCGATGGGCAGGTGCCGCTCCGCCTTCCGCCCGGCGTCCGGGGACAGGAGATCGTCATCCTCCGCCGGGTCGGCCTTCAGGTCGTCGTTGAGGGCGCGCAGAAGGCGGGCGATGTCGTCCCTGGCCTCCCCGCCATCGTCGGCGGGGGCATCGGCCATGGGGCGCGCCTTGTGATCCGCCGTCTGACCGGCGGCCTTCATCTCATCCTTGAACGTCACGGCGGCGTGCGCACCCAGTTGAAGATCGCAAGGAATCGGCAGTCACGGGACCGCGGCCCCGAAAGGGCCGCGCCGCGATCCAAAGACCTTCTACTGTATTTCGACGTTCGTTCAAACGCCGATGCGACGAATTGGCGTGAGAAAGTTGGGCTGGACGCCCGCCCGGTTCGCTTCCTCCCGGATCAGGCCGCCGGCCGGTAGGGGTGTTCGGCCATCCAATGGCGGGCGATGTCCAGCCGGGTGGCGACCCACGCCTTGTCGTGGCTCCCCACATAGTCGAGGAAGCGGGCCAGCGCCGCGGCGCGCCCCGGACGCCCGACCAGACGGCAATGCAGCCCGACCGACATCATCTTCGGCTGGTCTTCCCCTTCGGCGTAGAGCACGTCGAAGCTGTCCTTCAGGTAGGTGAAGAACTGCTCTCCGGTGTTGAAGCCCTGGTTGGTGGCGAAGCGCATGTCGTTGGCGTCGAGCGTGTAGGGCACGATCAGCTGCGGCCGGCCGAAGCGGTCGTCCCAATAGGGCAGGTCGTCGGCGTAGCTGTCGGCGTTGTAGAGGAAGCCGCCCTCCTCCGAGACCAGCTTCCAGGTGTTGGGGCTGCACCGCCCGAGATACCAGCCGAGCGGGCGCGAGCCGGTGACGCGGGTGTGCACCTCGATGGCCCGCAGCATGTGCTCGCGCTCCACCTCCTCCGGCAGATGCTGGTAGTCGATCCAGCGGTAGCCGTGGGTGGCGATCTCCCACCCGGCGTCCTGCATGGCGCGGACGGCGTCCGGGTTGCGCTCCAGAGCCATGGCGACGCCGTAGACGGTCACCGGCAGGCCGCGCTGGGTGAACATGCGGTGCAGCCGCCAGAAGCCGGCGCGGGAGCCGTACTCGTAGATCGACTCCATGTTCATGTGGCGCATGCCGACGATGGGTTGGGCGCCGACGATCTCGGACAGGAAGGCCTCCGACGCGGCGTCGCCGTGCAGGACGCAGTTCTCCCCGCCCTCCTCGTAGTTGATGACGAACTGCACCGCCACCCGCGCCCCGCCCGGCCAGTAGGGGTGCGGCGGACGGGACCCGTAGCCGATCAGGTCGCGCGGGTAATCCTGGGACATGGCGGGTGCGCTCCGTGGGAAAGAGGGGGCGGTCAGGAGGCGGAGGAGGACTTCTCGGCCGGCGGCTCCTCCGGCACCTGATGGCGCAGGATCAGCGGGGCCTGGAGGGCGCTGAACAGCAGGGTCAGCGGCATGATGCCGAACACCTTGAAGTTCACCCAGGCGTCGGTGGTCATGGTGCGCCACACCACCTCGTTCAGCGCGGCCAGCAGCAGGAAGAACCACGCCCAGCGGATCGCCAGCGTGCGCCACCCCGCGTCGGTCAGGTTCAGCACCGACCCCAGGACATGCTTCAGCACGTTGCGCCGCGTCAGATGCGCCGCGAACAGAACCGCGGCGAACAACAGGTTGACCAGCGTCGGCTTGATCTTGATGAACAGGTCGTCCTGAAGCCACAGGGTCAGTCCGCCGAACAGCAGGACGAAACCCGCCCCGACCACCGGCATCACCGGCACCTTGCGTTCGAACCGCCAGGAGACCAGCACGGAGATGCTGATCGCCACCATGAAGACGGCGGTGCCGATCATGATGCCGGCCTGGGAATTGGCGATGAAGAAGGCCGCCAGCGGGCCGGCTTCGATCAGCAGTCGGGCGTATTGGTTCATGACCCTCACATAGACCGAACCGGGCTTGGGATAAAGAGGGAAGCGGGGTGATCCCCCCTGGCTTGGTCAGAACCGGTAGGAGGCGCGGATCGAGCCGTAGTTGCTGTAGGATTTCTGCCCTTCGAACTCCGGCGACAGGAAGTTCTGGGCGTAGGAGATGCCGAACGGGCCGTAGCGCAGCGCGATGCCGAGCTGGAAGGCGGCGACGAAGTTGTGCTTGTCGACCGACCGGCTGTCGCGGAAGCTGTTGCCGTCGAGGAAGATGTTGCGGGCGACCGCGCGCCCCTCCGCCCCGGCGTAGACGTACCAGGAGAAGGGCGGGCGCGGCGCGCCCGCGGCCACGCTGTCCTGATAGGGGATGCTGGCGGTGGGGCGCAGGATCAGCGCGCCGACCGGCGGCGCCATGTTGCCGCCCAGCCGCATCGTGACGCCCGCCCCGCCGAAGGTCAGGACGTTGCCGACGCTGCCGGCGACGTGGGGGCTGATGTCCGCCTCGAAGGGGCCGATGCGCGTCGGCCGCTCCGCGCGCCAGACATGCTCGTAGCTGAGGATGATGCCCGGCTCGTTCTTGAGCTGGTAGTCCCAGCCTTCCGGCCAGCGGGCGCCGGGGACGATGCGGTGCACCGCCTTCTGGGTCTGTTCCGCCAGCGAGGCCGGGCCGACCATGCCGAGGTCTAGGTCGATGCGGTCCACCTGCCGCGTCTCTTCCGAAATCACCGACAGGCGCCCGTACAGCCAGCCGGCGTAGGGGCGGTCGGTGGCGTCGGGGATCGGCTTGGTGATGTCGCTGGGGGTGTACATGTTCTGGCCGAAGGCGATGCCGTAGCGCCGCACCCCATGCTCCCCGATCCAGGGGACGAGGTTGGCCAGCCAGTCGATGTTGCCGTAGGTCGGGCGGTCGCCGGAGACGTAGTAGAACTGGACTCCGTTTGTGTAGTAACGGTCGGTGCCGCCGCCGAACAGGTCGTTGTCGACCCAGGCGCCGATGGACGGGCCGGACCGCGGCGTGGTTTCCGGCGGCGGAGCGGTTTCCGTGCTCGGAACACTGTCGGCTTTCGGGGCACTGTCGGTTTTCGGAACACCGTCCTGGGCCAGCACCGGTCCTGCCGCCAGCCCGAATGAGAGGGCGGCGATGACGCTCCAACCTGCACGCACGGCCATATTGGTCCAATTCCCTTCGTTGCCGAGCACCCCAAGATAAGACGCGGACGCCCTTTGGCGCCTGCACTTTCGGGTGAGGCAGAATGGCTTACCTTACTGGAAGGCCGCCTCGGCGAAGCTGCGCAGCTTGCGGGAATGCAGGGTTTCCATGCCGTGCTCGCGCAGAAGCTCCATGGCCAGCACGCCGATCTTCAGATGCTGGTCCACCCGCTCGCGGTAGAAGCGGTCGGCCATGCCCGGCAGCTTCAGCTGCCCGTGCATTGGCTTGTCGGAGACGCAGAGCAGCGTGCCGTAGGGAACGCGGAAGCGGAAGCCGTTGGCGGCGATGGTGGCGCTTTCCATGTCCAGCGCGACGGCGCGGCTCTGGCTGAAGCGCATCAGCGGCTCGCGGTGGTCGCGCAGCTCCCAGTTGCGGTTGTCGATGGTCGCCACGGTGCCGGTGCGCATGATGCTCTTCAGCGCGTAGCCGGACAGGCCGGTCACCCGCTCCACCGCCGTCTCCAGGGCGCGCTGCACCTCGGCCAGGGCCGGGACGGGCACCCAGGTCGGCAGGTCGGCGTCCAGCACATGGTCGTCGCGGACATAGCCATGGGCCAGCACATAGTCGCCCAGCCGCTGCGTGCTGCGCAGGCCGGCGCAGTGGCCCAGCATGATCCAGGCGTGCGGGCGCAGCACGGCGATGTGGTCGGTGATCGTCTTGGCGTTGGACGGGCCGACGCCGATGTTGACCAGCGTGATGCCGTTGCCGTCCGGGCGGGTCAGGTGGTAGGCGGGCATCTGCGGCAGGCGGAGCAGCCGCGCGCCGTTGGTGGGCGCCTCGCCGGGATCGCCCCCCAGATTCGCGTTGTGGGCGATGACGCCGCCCGGTTCGACGAAGCGGTCGTACTGGCTGCGGTAGTCGGCCAGCTCGGGATCGGAGGCCGGCTCCATGATCTCGCGAGCCATGCGGATGAACTCGTCCACATAGAACTGGTAGTTGGTGAACAGGACGAAGTTCTGGAAATCCTCCGGCGCCGTCGCCGTGTAGTGGCGCAGCCGGTGCAGCGAGAAATCCACCCGCGGCGCGGTGAACAGCGCCAGCGGCTTCACCGTGTTCAGCGCCTCCTCGTAGGTGCCGTTGACGATGGTGTCGTCCATGCGGGCGAGGTCGGGCAGGTCGAACAGGTCGGGAAGGCCGGCCAGCCGCTCCGGCGTCAGGTCGCCCTCGACATGCATGCCCTGGGGGAAGGCGAAGTGGATGGGGATGGCCTCGTCGCTGACCCCGACCTCCAGCGGAACATGGTGGTTGCGCAGCAGGAGCGAGAGCTGTTCGCGGTAATAGCGGTCGAACAGGTCGGGGCGGGTCAGCGTCGTGGAGTAGGTGCCCGGCCCCTCGACGAAGCCGTAGGCCAGCCGCGTGTCCACCGTGGCCGCCGAGGCGGTGGAGAGGCGGACATAGGGGTAATGGGCCTGCTCCCGCCGTCCGCCGTCCTCGCCGCGGGTGAAGGCGGCGAAGCGATTGCGCAGATAGGCGGTGTTGCGGTCGTAGAGGTCCTTGACGAGGGCCAGGGCGGCGTCCGCGTCGGTGAAGCGCTCGACAGGACCGGGAGGAACGGGGGAGGGGGAGGTCTGGGCAGCCGTCATGACTCTTCAGATAGGGCCTGGGTGAAGCTGCCGGAAGTCCCTTTCTCGCTCCTTCCGCCACCGGGCCGCCAAGGGGCCGCCACCGGGCCGCCGTTACGCCGCCGTTACTGGGACGGCAGCCCCATCAGCGACTTGGCGAACTGGTCGGCGTCGAAGGGGCGCAGGTCGTAGACGCCCTCGCCGATGCCGATGGCGTGCACCGGCAGCTTGAAGCGCTCGGCCAGCGAGACCAGCACGCCGCCGCGCGCCGAGCCGTCCAGCTTGGTCAGGATCAGGCCGGAGACGTTCACCATGTCGCGGAACACCTCCACCTGGTTGTGCGCGTTCTGGCCGGTGGTGGCGTCCAGCGTCAGCAAGGTGGTGTGCGGGGCGCTCTCGTCCACCTTCTTGATGACGCGGACGATCTTGCGCAGCTCCTCCATCAGGCCGGCCTTGTTCTGCAGGCGGCCCGCGGTGTCGATCAGCAGGATGTCCACGCCCTGGCGCCGCGCCTCCTCCAGCGCGTCGAAGGCGAGGCCGGCGGCGTCGGCCCCGGTGTCGCGGGCGATCACCGGGCAGCCGGTGCGCTCGCCCCAGATCTTCAGCTGGCTGACCGCGGCGGCGCGGAAGGTGTCGCCGGCGGCCAGCATGACCGTCTTGCCCTCGGCGCGGAACTGGCGGGCCAGCTTGCCGATGGTCGTCGTCTTGCCGGTGCCGTTGACGCCGACCACCAGGATGACGTGGGGCTTCAGCGCGGCGTCGATGACCAGCGGCTTGGCCACCGGGCCGACGATCTTCGCCACCTCGGCGGCCAGCGTGGCCTTGACCTCCTCGGGGCTGACCTCCTTGCCGAAGCGGGTGCGCGCCAGCTCCGCCGTCACCTTGGCCGCCGTGGTCGGGCCGAGGTCGGCGGTGATGAGCAGCTCCTCCAGCTCCTCCAGCGCCTCGTCGTCGAGCTTGCGCTTGGTGAAGATGCCGGAGATGCCCTCGGTCAGCTTGGACGAGGACTTGGACAGCCCGTCCTTCAGCCGGGCGAACCAGCCCTTCTTGGGCTTCTCCTCCTCGGCGGTCAGGGCCGCGGGGAGGTCGTCGCGGACGATCTCCGGCGCGTCCTCGCGCTCCTCCGGTTCGGACGGCGGGGCGATGGGCGGCGGGGGCGGCGTCTCGACCGCGGGCGGGGGCGGCAGCTCGGGTTCGGGAAGCGGCTCCGGCGGCGCGGGCTCCGGCTCGGGGGCCGGCGGCTCCTCGGCCACCGGCTCTGCGGCCACCGGTTCCGCGGGCGCAGGCTCGGCGGGGACCGGCTCCGGGAGCGGGGCGGCCGTCTCGTCCTTGCGGGCTTGCTCTTCGGGCTTCTTGCGGCCGAACCAACGCAGGATCATGGCGTGTCCACTGTTCTCAAAGGGGGGTGCCGGTCAGCGCGCCGCCGGCCACGCCGGTGACCGTGGCGCGCAGGACGGAGCCGGGGGGCCGGGGCGTGCCCAGGCGGATTTCGGCGAAATGCTGGGTGCGGCCGAGGTCGTCCTTCTCGACCAGCACCGACACCTCGCGCCCGACCAGGGAGGCCAGCGTACGGGCCTCCGCCTCGGCGCCGCGCGCGCGCAGACGGGCCGCGCGTTCCTTGCGGAGGCCGCCGTCCACCTGCGGCATGCGGGCGGCCGGGGTGCCGGGGCGCGGGCTGTAGGGGAAGACGTGCAGCCAGGTCAGGCCGCACTCCCCGACCAGCCGCAGCGTGTTCTCGAACATCTCGTCGGTCTCGGTCGGGAAGCCGGCGATGAAGTCGGCGCCGAAGACCATGTCGGGGCGCAGGGCGCGCACGCGCTCGCAGAAGGCGATGGCGTCGGCGCGGCTGTGCCGGCGCTTCATGCGCTTCAGGATCATGTCGTCGCCGGCCTGGAGCGACAGGTGGAGGTGCGGCATCAGCCGCGGCTCCGTCTCGATCAGCCGCCACAGGTCGTCGTCGATCTCGATGCAGTCGAGCGAGGACAGGCGCAGCCGCGGCAGCTCCGGCACCAGGGCGAGCAGGCGGCGCACCATCTGCCCCAGCGTCGGGGTGCCCGGCAGGTCGGGGCCGAAGCTGGTGATGTCCACGCCGGACAGCACGACCTCGTTGTAGCCGGCCTTCACCAGCGCCTGCACCTGCTCCACCACCGCCCCGATCGGGACGGAGCGCGACGGGCCGCGGCCGTAGGGGATGATGCAGAAGGTGCAGCGGTGGTCGCAGCCCTGCTGGACCTGGACGAAGGCGCGCGCCCGGTCCTCGAACCCGCCGATCAGGTGGCCGGCGGTCTCCTTGACCGACATGATGTCGTTGACCAGCACCTTCTCCGCCGGGGCCAGGCCCCAGCTCTCGGGCTGCAGCTTCTCCTGGTTGCCCAGCACCTGATCGACCTCCGGCATGGCGCCGTAGCGCTGGGGGTCGATCTGGGCGGCGCAGCCGGTCACCACGATGCGGGCGTTGGGGCGCTCGCGGCGCAGCTTGCGGATGGTCTGGCGCGCCTGCCGTTCCGCCTCCGAGGTCACCGCGCAGGTGTTGACGATGACGACGTCCTCCAGACCCGCGTTGCGGGCATGGGTGCGCATCACCTCGGATTCGTAGGTGTTGAGGCGGCAGCCGAAGGTGACGATCTCCGGCTCGTTGGTCACAGTGTCGCTCATGCTCTTTCAGCCTAACGGGCGGCCATTCATTCAGGCGGCCGCCAACTCCGCAGACAGCCGCCCGCTGTAGCTGAGGGCGACCGGGCCGGTCATCAGGACGCGGCCGTCCTCCAGCCATTCGATGGTCAGGGTGCCGCCGTCCAGGATGACGTCGACCTTGCGGTCGGTCAGCCCGCGGCGGATCGCGGCGACCGCGGTGGCGCAGGCGCCGGTTCCGCAGGCCTGGGTGATGCCGGCCCCGCGCTCCCACACGCGCATGCGGACGCGGCCGGGGGACAGCACCTGGACGAACTCGACGTTGCTGCGTTCGGGGAAGACCGGGTGATTCTCGAACACCGGGCCGACCTCGGCCAGCGGCACCGCCTCGACGTCGTCCACGAAGAAGACGGCGTGCGGGTTGCCCATGTTGACGGCGACCGGACCGGCGAAGCCACCGTGCGACACCGCGTCGACGCGCAGCGTGTCCGCCGGGCCGGCCAGCGGGATCTGCGCCCAGTCCAGGCGGGCCGGCCCCATGTCCACGGTGATGCGCCCGTTGTCGGCGCGGCTGGCCTGAAGGATGCCGGCGTTGGTCTCGAAGGCGACGCGCTCCGCCCCCGCCTCCTCCATCAGCAGCCAGCCGACGCAGCGCGAGGCGTTGCCGCAGGCCGACACCTCGCCGCCGTCGGCGTTGCGGATGCGCATGAAGCCCGCCGTGCCGTCCGTTTTCGCCGGTTCGATCACGATGAACTGGTCGCAGCCCACCCCGGTCTTGCGGTCGGCGATGGCACGCACCTCGGCCTCGGCCGGCGTGTACGGCGTGTTGCGGGCGTCGATCACGACAAAGTCGTTGCCGAGCCCGTGCATCTTCAGGAATTCGCGCGTCATGACCGCCGTTATATGGCGACCGGGCCCGCGGAGTCCATGGCCGCACGGGGTGGCCATGGCAAACAGTTCACGGAGTCAGTGGGTTTCGGCCCCGCCGGTGTCGGCCGTGTCCCCGTCGGGCAGGGCGGCGCCCGATGCCGGGGGAATGCCCTCCAGCATGTCGAGCATCCGGGCGAGCGCGTCCTCCGACTCGGGCCGCGGCGGCGTTCCGCCGGTCCGCTCCCACGCCTCGTAATCCCAACCCGCGGCGCCCATCGCCATGTCGGGTAGCGTGAAATGCCCGTCCGTGGCGTGGGTCGGCGGCCCGTCCGCGCGGGACAGCCCGACCAGCAGGGCAACGGACACGGTGACTCCGGCCACCCAAGCCCACAGCACATCGCCGTTGTTCATGGCTACCTCCCGGCTCCTGCGATGCAGGGCGGTGTTGGGGCCATTCCCGTTGGATGCGCCCCATTCCATGGACTTCGGGTGTCCGCGGCAGCGCACAATGAGACTTCCGGCGATATCCGGAAGGAGAGGGAGCCTTCAGGTCTTCAAGGATCAGGCGTCCTTGAAGACCAGATGCTTGGAGGCGGCGAAGTTCAGGACCATGCCGGACAGCGAACCGGCGGCGACGGCCAGCACCGGATGGGCCTCGGCCAGCGGCAGGGTGGCTTCCAGCCCGATCGAGACGCCGTAATTCACCACCCCGCCGAAGGCGTTGGCGGCCAGGAAGGCCGCCCATTGCCGGTAGAGCGGCGCGTCGGCGGCCCCGCGGAAGGTGAAGGCGCGGTTCAGCGCGAAGGTCGTGGTGGCGGCGGCCAGATAGGCCGGGATGCGGGCGGCGAAGAACTCCAGCCCGGCGCCGAACACCAGCGCGTAGACCACCGCCGTGTCCACCACCAGACCGACCACGCCGACGAGGCCGAACTTGCCGAACTGCACGGCCAGCCGGCCGAGCCGGCTGTCGGACAGGGCGCCGATGAGGTTGCCCATGGTCAGGACCCGGCGGCTTTGCGGACCGGATGGACGCCCGGCGCGGGGATGGACAGGTAGCGCATGCGCTTGGCCTCGCGGCGGCCCAGCGTGACCGTGTCGAGGATCAGGCCGCAGGTCAGGCTGAGGAAGCCCAGCAGCATCAGGCCGGTGGACAGCACGGCGGTGGGCAGGCGCGGCACCAGCCCGGTCTGCAGGTAGGTCGCCACCACCGGCCAGGCGAGGAGCACCGACGCCGCGGCGAGGGCGGCGAAGATGGCGCCGAAGAAGGGCAGGGGGCGCTCCTCCTTCACCAGATTGACGATGGTGCGCAGGATGCGGACGCCGTCGCGGATGGTGTTCAGCTTGCTGTGCGAGCCCGGCGGGCGGTCCTTGTAGGGCGCCTTGATCTCGGCGATGGGCATGTTCAGCTCCAGCGCGTGGACGGTCAGCTCCGTCTCCGTCTCGAAGCCGCTGGCGAGCGCCGGGAAGGACTTGATGAAGCGCCGCGAGAAGACGCGGTAGCCCGACAGCATGTCCTGGATGCGGTTGCCGAAGATGCGCGCGACCATGCCGGTCAGCAGCTTGTTGCCGAAGCGGTGGCCGGGCCGGTAGGCCTTGACGATCTCGGTGACGCGGGCGCCGTTGACCATGTCGAGCTGGTCGTCCCACAGCCGCTTGACCATCAGCGGGGCCGATGGCGCGTGGTAGGTGTCGTCGCCGTCGACCAGCACGTAGACGTCCGCCTCGATGTCGGAGAACATGCGGCGCATGACGTTGCCCTTGCCCTGCAACGGCTCGTGCCGGACCACGGCGCCGGCGGCCTTCGCCACCTCCACCGTGCGGTCGGACGAGTTGTTGTCGTAGACGTAGACCGTCGCGTCGGGCAGCGCCTCGCGGAAGTCGCGCACGACGGCGGCGATGGCCGCCTCCTCGTTGTAGCAGGGGATCAGCACCGCCACCACGGGAGCCGTGTCCGGGTCCGCCTCCGGGATTGGGGCCGGGATTGCGGACGCCGCGGGCCGGTCGGATGGCCGGTCGGCCGGTCGGTCGATGGTGGAGACGGTCATGGCGATGCGCTTCGAAACGGTGCTGGTGTAAGGTTAAACAGCACACTCGCCCGATTTAATCCACTGACCTTTCAAGGTCGGCCATTCGTTGCACGGCGCAGAGGTTCAGCGGCTCGCCCAGGTTGTTGGGGATGACGCGGCAGTTGTCCTGCGCCACCCGCAGCCCCAGCAGGGCGGCGGCCTTCGCCGCGCCGGGGGTGTCGGGGATGGTGCTGAGCATCAGGAAGCGCCCGCGGTGCGCCCCCACCTTGTCCTGCATCAAAGCGAGGTAGCCGTTGCCGACCGAATCCGGCTGGAGGAAGTTGGACTGGATGCGCACGAAGGGAATGCGCGGCGGGAAGGCCGGAATGACGTGGGAGATCGCCCAATAGCCGGCCATCAGCACCATCGTGTCGTCCGGATCCTCGATGGGCGGAACGGCGGCCTCGACCCAGCGCTCGCTCCACGGCACGCGGCCCCAGTCGGCGGGCCGGGCGGTGGCTTGGACCAGCAGCAGGAGGGCCGCCGCCAGGGCGAGCGCCACCCGGCGCGGCACCGGCAGCAGGCCCGCCGCCATGACGATGGCCAGCGGCGCCAGCATCTCCAGCGGCACCAGATAGCGGTAGATGCAGAACATCCCCACCCACAGCGCGTAGGTCACCGCCATGGCGGTCAGCAGGTAGCGCGTGGCGGCGGTGTCGGTCAGTCCCGCGGCCGTTCCGCTGGACGGGGGCCGGCGGAAGGCCCGCCCGAGCAGCGCCAGCGCCGCGGCGACGGGCACGAGAAGGAACAGCGCCAGGACGCGCAGGTCGAAGAAGGGCACCTCCCCGACCTTGAGCGGCGCGAAGGGGAAGACCAGCGGGAAGAACAGCCGCTCCAGCCGCGAGTCCGGGAAGAAGCTGACGTTGACGTAGCCGGACAGCGCCGCGAAGGGCGACTTGAAGAACTGGTTCATGTGCGGGAAGACGGGGTTCCCGTACTCCACCCACAGATGGGCCATCCAGAAGCCGCCGCACAGCGCCAGCCCGCCCAGCACCCCGAGGCCGAAGACGAAGGCCAGCCACAGCCGCCGCCAAGGCCGTGCCGGCAGCGCCAGGAAGGCGAGGCAGAGCCCGACCGCGTAGATCACCGTGGGGTTCTTCATCCCCATCGCCGCCCCGGCCAGCAGCCCCGCCGCGGCCACCCGCGCGACCGCGCCCGGCACCGGCCCGTCGATCAGCCGCGGCAGCGATCCCGCCACCACGACCAGCGCGCCGAGCACGCCCAGGCTGACCATGTTGTCGTGGAAGGTGGTGCCGAGCAGCCCCAGCGTGCCGCCCCCGAAACCGGCCATTACCGCCAGCAAAGCGGCCAGCGCCACCCGCTGCCCCGCCCCGCCGACGCGCAGGGCGGCGTGGGCCAGCAGGAAGGCCAGCGCCAGGTTCAGCCCGTGCAGCGTCCCCCAGACGAATCCCGCCGCGCGCGCCGGCAGATGGCTGCCCAGCAGATAGAAGGGCACGTCCAGCAGCGGGTTGTAGAAGCTGGGCATCTGCGCCGGCAGCATGTCCATGCCCAGACGGCCGGTCAGCAGGGCGTAGGCGTTGTACCAATGGTAGTTCCGCAGGTCCCAGTTGGCGTCCATGCCGAGCGCCAGCCCGAGCAGGCCGTAGAGCGGCGGGGCCAGCAGCAGGAAGGCGAGCGCCGCGGTGCGCGGGCGGCGGGCGGTGGGGAGCAAGGTCATGAAGGTCGCGGAACCCAGGGAAGCGTCCGCCCCTTGGTAGGCGAGGGAGCGCCCTGCAGCAAGGACCGGATGCCGGGCCGGGGGCGGCGAAGGACATGGCGGAGGGAATTCGGAAGCAATTTCGTTGCGTCCGGCTGTGTTCCGGGATGCGGAATCGCGCGCCGCGAGCGGCATTTGCGGCAAGCTTCCTCTGGCAATGGCGGGACGGGTCTGCTATTCACCGAACTCCGCATGCACACGCTTGCGCCTCTTTTGCGCGACAGGATTCTGGCGATGGAAAAGTTTACGGTTCTCACCGGTGTTGCGGCGCCGCTGCCGATGATCAACGTCGACACCGACATGATCATTCCCAAGCAATTCCTGAAGACCATCAAGCGGACCGGGCTGGGCAAGCATCTTTTCGACGAGATGCGCTACACCCCCGACGGTGCCGAGGTCGCGGAATTCGTCCTCAACAAGCCGGCTTACCGCAGCGCCAAGATCCTCGTTTCGGGCGACAATTTCGGCTGCGGCTCCTCGCGTGAGCATGCGCCGTGGGCGCTGGCCGATTTCGGCATCCGCTGCATCATCGCGCCGAGCTTCGCGGACATCTTCTTCAACAACTGCTTCAAGAACGGCATCCTGCCGATCAAGCTGCCGAAGGAGCAGGTGGACCTGCTGCTCGACGACGCGTCGCGCGGGTCGAACGCCATCGTCTCGGTGGATCTGGAAAAGCAGGAGATCACCGGTCCGGACGGCGGCAAGATCAGCTTCGAGGTCGACCCCTTCCGCAAGCACTGCCTGCTGAACGGGCTGGACGACATCGGCCTGACCATGCAGCAGGCCGCCTTCATCGACCAGTATGAAGGCAAGCAGCGCGGCGGCCAGCCCTGGCTCTGGGGCTGATCCGGCCCAACCGGTCAGCGGCCCAATGGCATCAGGCCATGACGGCCTTGCGGACCGGGGGGGCGGCAACCACCTTCCGGCCTGTCGGTCCGCGGATTAGACAACACTGATAAAGTCTCCAATGGGGAGTGCGTGCGCCATGCCCGCCAACAAGAAGCTTCTGTTTTTGCCCGGCGACGGGATCGGTCCGGAGGTCATGCGCCAGGTGCGCCGGGTCATCGACTGGCTCGACCGCAAGCGCAACGTCACCTTCGACGTCACCGAAGGGCTGGTCGGCGGCGCGGCCATCGACGCCTATGGCGTTCCCCTGAAGGACGAGACGCTGGCCGACGCCCTGGCGGCGGACGCGGTGATGCTGGGCGCCGTCGGCGGCCCGAAGTGGGACAACCCCACCGACTACACCAAGCGTCCGGAAGCCGGCCTGCTGTCGCTCCGCAAGGAGCTGAACCTGTTCGCCAACCTGCGCCCGGCGGTGGTGTTCGACGCCCTGGTCGACGCCTCGACCCTGAAGGCCGACGTCATCAAGGGCCTGGATATCCTGATCGTCCGCGAGCTGACCGGCGGCGTCTATTTCGGTGAGCCGCGCGGCATCACCGACATCGGCAACGGCGAGCGCCGCGGCGTCAACACCCAGGTCTACACCACCAGCGAGATCCGCCGCGTCGCCCGCGTCGCCTTCGAGCTGGCGCGCAAGCGCGGCAACAAGCTCCACTCGATGGAGAAGGCCAACGTGATGGAATCGGGCCTCCTGTGGCGCCAGGAAGTCACGAAGCTCCATCAGGAGGAATTCTCCGACGTCACGCTGGAGCACATGTACGCCGACAACGGCGCCATGCAGCTGCTGAAGAACCCGAAGCAGTTCGACGTGATCGTCACCGACAACCTGTTCGGCGACATCCTGTCGGACGAGGCGGCGATGATGACCGGCTCGCTCGGCATGCTGCCGTCGGCCTCGCTCGGCGCCCCGGACGCCAACGGCCAGCGCAAGGCGCTCTACGAGCCGGTGCACGGCTCCGCCCCGGACATCGCCGGCCGCGACCTCGCCAACCCCTGCGCGACGCTGCTGTCCTTCGCCATGTGCCTGCGCTACTCGTTCAACATGGACGAGGAGGCGAAGATGCTGGAGAAGGCCGTGCAGAACGTGCTGTCGGGCGGCATGCGCACGGCGGACATCATGGCGCCGGGCATGGCCCGCTGCTCCACGACCGTCATGGGCGACTCGATCCTGCGCGAACTGGACAAGCTGGCCTCCTGACCGGTCGCGCCCCCGGCCCGGCCGGCTGGGGGCTGCTGACCAGCGGAGCATGAAAAGAAAGCCCCTCTCCGGTTCCGGAGAGGGGCTTTTCTCGTTGGTGCCGTCAGTCGCCTTCGCCCGGGCGTATGGCGGCCCCGCGTCCGCCATGGCTCGCCTGCCCGCCCTTCCGCCCCGCTTCGGCGGCCAGGGACGGGTTCTTGGAGAAGCTGCGTGAGGATGCCGGTACGCTCCGGCCCCCCTTCCGCCCCGCCTCCGCGGCGAGTTCCGGGTTCTTGGAAAAGCTGCGCTTGTCGGCTGGCACGCTTTCCCCGCCCTTGCTGGCGATCTGGCGCTGCCGGTCACGGTCCATCGACGCGAAGCCGCGGTTCGACGTGCGACCGCTCCCGGATTGGACTTCGCCTTGGCCGTTGTCTTTCGAGGCCATCTTCAACCTCCACCTCTGCCACATGTCGGAAAACCGATGGGGGGCGACTTGGTTCCGGAGAGGTCGTGATTCCGATTCCTTCGGCACCCGTAAGTGGCAGTGGGGCGCATCGGGTCGAGCCGGGGAACGCTTCGCCTC
Organism: Azospirillum sp. TSH58; assembly: GCF_003119115.1. Lineage (NCBI taxonomy): Bacteria > Pseudomonadati > Pseudomonadota > Alphaproteobacteria > Rhodospirillales > Azospirillaceae > Azospirillum > Azospirillum sp. TSH58. Next base: position 1,279,284 of record NZ_CP022364.1, on the reverse strand, counting down.
CCGATCGGTTGACCGGACGGGGGTAAGCCGAAGCGGGACCACGAAGCAGAGAGGTTCAACGATGGGAGTCGAACTCACGGCCGAACGACGGCTGTTGTCCGAAAAGGAATTCGAGCAGGTCCGCCGCAGCCATTACCCGGAACTGGAGAGCCTGCCGCCTGACGAGACCCTGACGCTCGCCCGTTGGCTGCGCGGGGAGCGCGACCGGGCGCGCGACATCATCGCGGCGCGGCGGCGCGGTCGGCGGGGCAAGGCCAGCGGAACCGGCCAGCAGTCGGCGGACGCCAGCGAACGCGGCCTGTCCGCCAAGAAGCAGGTCTACGCGCGCGCCCTGAAGCGGGTGAACGGGCGGCTGGAGCGGTTCCGCGCCGAGCGGCGCCGCGCGATCGTCCAGGCCAACCTTCAGGACGCGCTGAAGCGCAAGAAGGACGCGCAGCCCCAGCACCCGTCCCCCGGACGCACCCCGCGCAAGGGCATGCGCCCGATCCCCAGCGGGCGCCGGACGGTCGAGACCGATCCGCGCGAGATCGGGCGGGTGTCGCAGTTCGTGAAGGACGCCCAGGCGCGCCGCGATTCCTGATCCGATGTTATGAAACCGGAGCGGCGGGTGTCAGCCCGCCGTCTCCAGCGCCCGGATCGCCTCGGCCATCGCGACGAGGCGACGGGCGTTCTCGACATGCAGGTTCTCCACCAGCCGCCCGTCCACCAGAACCACCCCCTTGCCCTGGGCGACGGCCTCGGCATGGGCCTGGATGATGCGGTGGGCCTGGGCGATCTCGTCGTCACCGGGGGCGAAGGCGGCGTTGCAGGCGGCGATGGTCTTGGGGTGGATCAGCGTCTTGCCGTCGAATCCCAGCTCGCGCCCCTGGGTGCAGGATTCGGCAAAGCCCGCGTCGTCGTTCAGGTCGAGATGCACCCCGTCGAGGATGGCGAGGCCGTAGGCCCGCGCCGCCAGCAGGCAGAGGCCGAGGCTGGTCAGCATCGGCAGCCGGTCGCGCGTGTGGGCCGCGTGCAGATCCTTGGCGAGGTCGGAGGTGCCCATCACCAGCCCGCCCAGTTTCGGGCTGGCCCCGGCGATCTCCTTGGCGTTCAGCATGCCGAGCGGGGTCTCCATCATGCACCAGATGGTCTGCCCGTCCGGCGAGCCGTTGGCGCGCAGCACCGCCTCGGCCTGGCGGACCATGTCGGCGCTCTCCACCTTCGGCAGCAGCACCGCGTCGGCGCCGCTGGCGGCGGCCATCACGAGGTCGTCGTAGCCCCAGGGGGTGTTCAGCCCGTTGGTGCGGACCACCAGTTCCCGCCCGCCATAGCCGCCCGCGGCGATGGACGCCTTGATGGTGGCGCGGGCCTCCGCCTTGGCGTCGGGGGCGACGGCGTCCTCCAGGTCGAGGATCAGCCCGTCGGCGGGCAGGCTGCGCCCCTTCTCCAGGGCGCGGGTGTTGGAGCCGGGCATGTAGAGCACGCTGCGGCGCGGGCGGGCGGTGGCGGCCATGGCATTCCCCCAAGCGGTCTTGTGTCGTTGCCGCAGGATTAGCCGCGTCCGATCCCCCTGTCCATGCGGCGCGTAACTCTGGTCTGCATGGAAACATCCCCAGCGTGTGGCGCGGACGGTTTAGGATGCGTGCCCAACCTTTCGGATCGTCCGCCCATGAAGACCGTCATTTCGATCCAGTCCCACGTCGCTTACGGCTATGTCGGCAACCGGGCCGCGGTGTTCCCGCTGCAGCGGCTCGGCTGCGACGCCATCGCGGTGAACACGGTGCAGTTCTCCAACCACACCGGTTACGGCGAATGGACCGGGCAGGTCTTCACGGCGGAGCATGTCGCCGACCTGATGGACGGCGTCGCCGCGCGCGGCGTCCTGCCCGGCTGCGACGCGCTGCTGTCGGGCTACATGGGCGACGTCGGGCTTGGGCAGGTGATCGTCGAGACGGCGGCCCGGCTGAAGGCCGCCAACCCGCGCGCCGTCTACGCCTGCGACCCGGTGATGGGCGACGTCGGGCGCGGCTTCTTCGTGCGCCCCGGCCTGCCGGAGTTCATCCGCGACCACGCCGTCCCCGCCGCCGACCTGATGACCCCCAACCAGTTCGAGCTGGAGTATCTGACCGGCCGGACGGTGGAGACGCTGGACGACGCGCTGGCCGCCACCGCCGCCCTGCGGGAGCGCGGGCCGCGGCTGGTCCTGGTGACCAGCCTGACCCGCAAGGACGCCGACCCCGGCCACATCGAGATGCTGGCCGACGACCGCGACGGCGCGTGGCTGGTCTCCACCCCGCGCCTGCCGCTGGACCCGCCGCCCAACGGGTCGGGCGACGCGGTGGCCGCCCTGTTCCTGGCCCATTACCTGAAGGCCTTCGACCCGGCCGAAGCGCTGGAGCAGGCGGCGGCGGCCATCTACGCCATCTTCCAGACCACCCGCCGGATGGGCACGCGGGAGCTGCAACTGATCGCGGCGCAGGACGAGTTCGTGAATCCCAGCCAGCGCTTCACGGTCACCCGCGTCCGGTAAGCCACTTGTTACGACACGCGTCCAAGAGACGGCGCGAACAGAGGAACGACATGCGGATTTGCGTCTATGCCGGGTCCAACCCCGGCACCAACCCGGCCTATGGCGAGGCCGCGGAGCAGCTTGGCCGCCACATGGCGGAGCGTGGCATCGGCCTCGTCTACGGCGGCGGGCGGACCGGCCTGATGGGGCGGATCGCCGACTCGGTCCTGGCCGCGGGCGGCACGGTCACCGGCATCATCCCGCAATTCCTGATGGACAAGGAGGTCGGCCACCAGGGCCTCCAGGAACTGCGCATCGTCGCCACCATGCACGAGCGCAAGGCCCTGATGGCCGAGCTGTCCGACGGCTTCATCGCGCTGCCCGGCGGCATCGGCACGCTGGAGGAGCTGTTCGAGGTGTGGACCTGGGCGCAGCTCGGCCGCCACGACAAGCCCTGCGGCCTGCTCAACGCCTCGGGATTCTACGACGGACTGGCCGGTTTCCTCGACCATGTGGCGGGGGAGCGCTTCATGCAGCCCAAGCACCGCGACATGCTGATCGTCCGCGACACCGCGCCGGGCATCCTGGACGCCTTCGCCGCCTATGAGCCGCCGGCGGTGCGGAAGTGGCTGGACGAGGCCCGGACCTGATCCGCGCCTGACGTGGCTTGGGGCTCAGGGCTCGAAGAGCTTCTTCATCAGGGCGTTCCAGTCGCGCTTGAACTGGGTGCCGAAATCCGCCTCGGCGACCGCGTTGCCGCGGGCGGCGGGGCGGACGATGGCCGCGGCCTGGGAGTCGGGCTGCGCCTTCGCCTTGCGCTGGACGGTGACGACCCGCTTCTTCGGGGGCGGGTCGGGCTTGCGGGCGGGCAGGGGGGCCGCGGTGACCGTGACGACGGGCGCCGCTCCGGTCTGCGAGTTCCGGGAAAAGGCGTCCTTGCACCAGCCGCCCTCGCGCGCCTGGGTCAGCGCCTCGCCGTCGAGCAGCCAGCAGTCGACGCTGCCCGCCGCGGCGGCGGGGGCGGACTGGATCGGTGCCGTCAGAAAAAGCGCCAGCGTCAGTGCACCGCACCGGGACCGCCAAGGCATGCTTCGCCCTCTCCCTCGCCGTTGGACCGACGTTCAGCAATACAACGTCGGGCGCCCGTTTATCTTCGGCGCGAAACGGGAGTAGGGCGGGATCGCCGTGGTAACACGGGTGGAGGCGGGGCGCCTCGGCCCCCTCAGGTCAGGTGCTGCTGGCGCAGGTAGTCCTCGCTCTGCATCTCCATCAGGCGGCTGACCGTGCGTTCGAATTCGAAGGCGTGGGTGCCCTCGGGGTACAGCCGTTCCGGCGGGCCTTCGGCGGCGACCACGAGGTTGACCTTGTGCTCGTAGAGCGCGTCGATCAGCGTCATGAAGCGCTTGGCCTCGTTGCGCAGCTCGTCCTTCATCGTCGGCACGCCGTGGATCAGCACGGTGTGGAAGTGCGTCGCGATGGCGATGTAGTCGGCGGCCCCCAGCGGCTTGCCGCACAGGCTCCAGAAATCCACCAGGGCGACGCATTTGGCGGCGCAGGCGATCTCCACCTTCCGGCCCTGGACGGCGAGATGGGTCGGCTCGCCCCGGGCGCCGTCGGTCAGCGTTTCGAAGGTCTGGCGGATCCTGGCGTCGCTCTCCGGGCCGAGCGGCCAGAAATAGACGGGCTTGCCCTGGAGCCGGTCCAGCCGGTAGTCGGTCGGCCCCTCCAGCGCCAGAACGTCGAGCTTCTCCTTGAGCAGGGCGATGAAGGGCAGGAACAGCTCGCGCTGAAGCCCGTCCTTGTAGAGCATGTCCGGCGGCCAGTTGGACGTTGCGACCACCACCACGCCCAGATCGAACAGGCTGGTGAACAGCCGGCCCAGGATCATCGCGTCCACGACGTTGGTGACGTGGAACTCGTCGAAGCAGAGCAGCCACGCCTCGTCGGCCAGCGCGCGGGCCAGTTCGGGCAACGCGTCGTCGGCGTCCTTGCCCTTGCTCTTGCCCGACTGGCGGTGCTGGTGGATGCGCTCGTGCACCTCCAGCATGAATTCGTGGAAATGGACGCGGCGCTTCTTCTCCACCGGGGCGGTGTCGAAGAACAGGTCCATCAGCATCGACTTGCCGCGCCCGACGCCGCCGTACATGTAGAGGCCCTGCGGCGCCTCCGCCGGTTCGGAGCGCGGGCGGCCCAGCCCGAACCGCTCCAGCCAGCCGGCCTTCGCCCCTCCGGCCTTCCCGGCGGGCTGCGGGCTGTAGCCCGTCAGCGCCTTGTAGAGGCTCTGGAGCTTCTCGGCGGCCAGCTCCTGGTCGGGGTCGGGGCGCAGCGTCCCGGTGCCGCGGCGGGCCCGGTAGAGCGAAAGCGGTCCGTCAGACATGGAATTCGCGGGTCTCGGCAGGGAAAGGTCTTACGTAGCCGATGCGCCCCCGCAGGGCAACGCCCGATGCCGGGATGCAGATGCGCTCAGGCGCCCACCATTCAGGCAATCACCACGCGGTTGCGGCCCTGGCGCTTGGCCTCGTAGAGCGCGGCGTCGGCCCGGCGGACGGTGTGTTCGTAATCCGGGTGCCCCTCGTGCAGCGCCGCCCCGATCGAGGCGGTGACGCGCAGCCCGTTCCCGGCGCCCCCGGCGCCGGGAAAACGGTGCTCCTCGACCATCCGGCGCAACTGCTCGGCCTTCACGCGCAGCGCCGCCTCGTCCATCTCGGTCAGCAGGATGAGGAACTCCTCGCCGCCGTAGCGGAAGACGAAATCGCCGGCCCGGACATGGGTGTGCAGCAGTTCCGCCATGTCCGACAGGACGGAATCGCCGGCCTGGTGGCCCAGCGTGTCGTTGATCGTCTTGAAATGGTCGGCGTCCATCAGCAGCACGGCGAAGGGCTTGCCATGGCGCAGGCTGATGGAGACCTCACGCTGGAAGATCGCCGGCATGAAGCGCCGGGTCAGCAGCCGGGTCAGCGGGTCGCGCCCGCTTTCGATCTCCATCGCCTTCTCGATGATGGTGCCGAGGACGTAGGCGATCTCCGTGACGTCGTTGTTCAGCTCCTTCACGAAGGCAGGGGTGATCCAGCCTCCCTCGACCGCGGCGGTCACCTTGGCGCTGATGCGGGTGGTGCGCTCTCGGATGAGGTCCAGCTCGGTCACGCGGCCGAAGGTCAGCTCCGCCTTGTGGTTCAGCCACAGGCCGAAATCGGAGGATTCGATGGGCGGCGGGTTCGCGTGGTTGTTGTCCTCATGCGCGTAGAAGGACACCACGGTGTTGCGCAGCCAGTCGAACAGCGACGATTTCAGCCGTTCGCCCTCCAGCGCCAGATTGGGGCCGCTCATGAACATCTTCAGGGATTGCTGGTGGCGCACGTTCCCCAGCAGGTCGCCCAGATAGGCCTCGTGCATGTTGTCCAGCACGGTGTCCAGCAATTCGCCGACGAACAGGATGGCGGACGCGGTCTGGGCGCGGCTGAGGTCGGCGGCGAGCAGGCGGGCCGACAGCTCCTTCTTGACGATCCGCATCCCGGCGTTGACCAGGGTCAGCGGGATGTTGATGCGGGCATGGATCAGCCCGACCTGGTAATTCTGCTCCAGCACCGCCGCGATGGCCTCGTCGGTGGAGGCGGTGAAGAGGGCGCTGATCCAGCGCGCCAGCGAGGGGCGCAGCCGTTCCTGGACCAGGGCGTGGTTGAGGAAGGTGTTGCTGTCCGGGCGGTCCAGCAGGATCGTGTAGAAGACGTCGGAGATCGCGTCGGCGTCGGCGAGCGCGATGGCCGTGACGCGCTCGCGCACGGCGGGTTCGGTGTCCGTCCACAGCGACGACAGCGTGGCGGCGAGGATCGTGGCCTTGCGGTCTTTCTGGCTGTCCATCGTCCCTGTTCCTTTGTGCAGCCGCCCCCAACCCCGGTGAATACTTAACGCTCGGCGAGCGTCAGGCAAAGCGACAATCGCTCGTCCGGACGGTCGGGTTCATTGATGCATTAAGGTTAAACTTCCATTATGGTTTTCGCGCGAGATTGGCGGTGGCCGGTGGTTGGCACTGTCTTACGTTGGGTAACGCCACGCGGACGGTCCCTCACCGGCCCCGTTGGACTGCGTGCGGAGAATTTTTCACAGCCATGGCCAGCCGCAATCCGGTTCGCGACGCGACCTTGCCGCCCTCTGGAACGGGGCCCGCCGGAATGGGGGAGCGGCTGTTCGAGGTTCTGGGGTCGGTGCGCTTCCTGATGAGGGCGTCCGGCGTGGCCTTCATCGTCGTGGTGAACGCGATGATCGGCTACGGCGTCTGGCAGCGCCACGCCGAGGCGGTCCAGGGGGCCGAGCGCTCGACGCGCAACCTCGCCCGCATCCTGGAGGAGCAGGCCGTCCGCACGGTGTTCAGCGTGGACCTGCTGCTGTCCGATCTGGTCACCGTCCTCGACACCCACCCGCAGGCGCGCACCGTCGCGGCGCCGTCGGTGAACGCCCTTCTGCGCAACCGGCGCGACGCCATCGGCCCGGTTTCCGGGCTGGTCGTGGTGGACGAGCAGGGCCGCGTGCTGCACCACTCCGCCGACAGCAGCCCGCCGGCCTTCGATCTGACCAACCGGCCCTACTTCGCGGTCCACCGGGACGAGAACGCGTCGGACGGCGGGCTTCACATCGGCGCGCCGATCCCCAGCATCGCCTTCCCCGGCACCTACGTCATCCCGATGAGCCGCCGCTGGTCCCACCCGGACGGGAGTTTCTCCGGGGTGGTCGTCGCCATGATCAACCCGCTGCGGCTGGGAGCCGGCTTCGAGGGGCTGCGGCTGGGGCTGGAGGGCACGGTCACCCTGGCGCTGGCCGACGGCACGGTGCTGATCCACCGCCCCTGGGACGAGGGCCGCCAGCGCCTCGCCACGCTGGCCGACTGGCCGGAGGTCGACGCCGCGCTGCGCACGCGGGACGCGGCGACGCTGGACACCGTGCTGCCCACCGACGGGCGCCCCAGCATCGCCAGCGTCCGCCGCGTCGCCGATTATCCCTTCACCGTCGCCGCCACCCTGCCGAAGGCCGAGGCGCTGGGCGAATGGAAGCGCGACAGCGCGGTGTGGATCGCCATGGGCCTCGCCATGTCGGTGGTGATCGCCCTGCTGACCTGGTACGTGGAGCGGCAGCAGTCCCGGCGTGAGCAGGACCAGAACCGGCTGGAACGCGCCTCCCGCCGCATCCGCGGCATCCTGGAATCCATGGTGGACGCGGTGGTCACCATCGATTCCCACGGCGTCATCGAGACCTTCAACCCCGCGGCGGAGCGCATGTTCGGCTATGCCGAGGCGGAGGTGGTGGGGCAGAGCGTCAACATCCTGCTGCCGGAAGGCTTCCGCGCCGGCCACGACCGCTCGATGGCGGGCTACCGTCCGAACGCCGGATCGCGCATCATCGGCAACGACCGCGAGGTCCTGGCGCTGCGCCGCGACGGCAGCACCTTCCCGATCAACCTCGCGGTCAGCGCGCTGCGGCTGGGCGGGCCGGATGGGGAGGGCGGGGCGGAAGAGACTGGGGCGCCGCGCCGCGTCTTCGTCGGCGTCATCCGCGACGTCACCAAGCGCCGGCAGCAGGAGGCCGAACTGCTCGCCTCCAAGAGCCAGGCGGAAATGGCCAACCGCGCCAAGTCCGAGTTCCTGGCCAACATGAGCCACGAGCTGCGCACGCCGCTGAACGCCATCATCGGCTTCTCGGAAATCCTCGACAGCGAGTTCTTCGGCAAGCTCAACGAGCGCCAGAAGTCCTGCGCCAAGGACATCCACGACAGCGGCAAGCACCTGCTGGACATCGTGAACGCCGTGCTCGACATGTCGAAGATCGAGGCGGGCCGCTACGAGCTGTCCGAAGAGGTGATCGACCCCTGCGAAGCGGTGGCCCAGTGCCTGACCATGGTCCGCGACCGCGCCGCCGACAGCGGGGTGGATCTGCGCAACGGCGTGTCCGGAGGCCTTCCCGCCATCTGGGTCGACCGCCGCGCCTTCAAGCAGGTGCTGCTGAACCTGCTGTCCAACGCGGTGAAGTTCACGCCGGAAGGCGGCAGCGTCACCCTGGCCGCCCGCGTCGATGAGGACGGAGCCCTGGCCCTGTCGGTCACCGACACGGGGATCGGCATCCCGAAGGACTTCATGGAGCATCTGTTCCAGCCCTTCCGGCAGGCCGACAACTCCGCCAGCCGCCAGTTCGAGGGCACCGGCCTGGGCCTGTCCATCTCCAAGAACTTCATGGAGCTGCATGGCGGTTCGCTGACCTGCGCCAGCACGCTCGGCGCCGGGACCACCATGACCCTGCGCCTGCCCGCCGAGCGGGTGGTGAAGCCGGAAGACACCGCCGCGCGGATCGCCGCCGCTCTGGTGTGACCGGCGCCCGGCAATCGGACGGCAAAGAAAAAGGCGCCGCGAGGCGCCTTTTCGAGGTCCGGGGATTTTGGTCCCCGCTGGTCGGGTGCGGGAGGGCGTTGCCTCCCGCGATCCCCTTGTCGGTTCCCTGTGTCGGGATCAGACGTCCAGCAGCAGGCGCCGCGGGTCCTCGATGTTCTCCTTGATGCGGACGAGGAAGGTCACCGCCTCCTTGCCGTCGATGATGCGGTGGTCGTAGGACAGGGCCAGATACATCATCGGGCGGATCTCGATCTTCCCGTTCACGACGACCGGACGCTCCTGGGTCTTGTGCATGCCCAGGATGGCCGACTGCGGCGGGTTGATGATCGGGGTGGACATCAGCGAGCCGTAGACGCCGCCGTTGGAGATGGTGAAGGTGCCGCCGGTCAGCTCGTCCATCGACAGCTTGCCGTCGCGGCCCTTCTTGCCCAGCTCGCCGATCTTGCCCTCGATCTGGGCGAAGCCGAGCTTGTCGGCGTCGCGGACGATCGGAACCACCAGACCCTGTGGCGTGCCGACGGCGACGCCGATGTCGTAGTAGTTCTTGTAGACGAGGTCGGTGCCGTCGATCTCGGCGTTGACGGCCGGGATCTCCTTCAGCGCCTGGATGGCGGCCTTCACGAAGAAGGACATGAAGCCGAGACGCACCTTGTGGCGCTTCTCGAAGAAGTCCTTGTACTCGTTGCGCAGCGCCATGACGTTGGTCATGTCCACCTCGTTGAAGGTGGTCAGCATGGCGGCGCTGTTCTGGGCCTCCTTCAGACGCTCGGCGATGCGCTGGCGCAGGCGGGTCATGCGGACCCGCTCCTCCTGCGCGGCGCGCGGACGGTCGCCCGCGGTGCCGGCGGTCCACTGGTACTTCTGCGGGGCGGCGGCCGGAGCGGCGGCGGGGGCCGCGGCCGGCTTGGCGGCGTGGTCGATCACGTCGCCCTTGGTGATGCGCCCGTCCTTGCCCGTGCCGGCGATCTGCGCGGCGTCGAGGCCCTTCTCGGCGACCAGCTTGCGGGCGGCCGGGCCGGCGTCGGCCAGGGCGGCGGCGCCCGCCGGGGCCGGAGCGGCGGCCGGGGCAGCCGCCGGAGCCGGGGCGGCGGCGGGAGCGGCGGCGGCGGCCGGGGCGGCGACGGCGGCGCCGGCCTCGCCCAGCACGCCCAGCAGGGCGCCGACGCCGACGTTGGCGCCGTCGGCGGCGACGATCTCCGCCAGCGTGCCGGCGGTCGGGGCGTTCACCTCAAGCGTGACCTTGTCGGTCTCCAGCTCGACCAGCGCCTCGTCGGCGGCGACCGCGTCGCCGACCTTTTTCAGCCAGCGGGCAACGGTCGCCTCGGAGACGGACTCGCCCAGGGTGGGGACCTTGATTTCGGTAGCCATAAGTTCCTCTCGTACTTTCTTGTTCTACGCCTGGGCGTCGAGTCAGCGGATGACGAGCGCGTCTTCCAGAAGCTTCGCCTGCTCCTGGTTGTGACGCTTGAGCAGGCCGGTGGCCGGCGACGCGGAGGCCGGACGGCCGGCGTAGCTGGGGCGCGAGGCCTTGTGCTCGATCGAGGTGAGGGCGCCTTCCAGACGGCGGTCGACGAAGGCCCAGTAGCCCTGGTTCTCCGGCTCCTCCTGGCACCACACCACCTCGGCGTTCGGGTAGCGGGCGAACTCCTCGGTCAGGGCGGAGCGGGGGAACGGGTAGAGCTGCTCCAGCCGGACGAGCGCCACGTCCTTGATGCCGCGCGCGGTGCGCTCCTGCAGAAGGTCGTAGTAGACCTTGCCGGTGCAGACGACGATGCGGCGGATCTCCTCGTTCGGCAGCAGGTCCGTCGCCGTCTCGCCGAGCACGCGGCGGAAGTTCGTGCCCTCGGCCAGCTCCGACAGGCTGGAGACGCACAGCTTGTGGCGCAGCAGCGACTTCGGCGTGAACAGCACCAGCGGCTTGCGGAAGGGCCGGCGCATCTGGCGGCGGAAGGCGTGGAACAGGTTCGCCGGGGTCGTCAGGTTGCAGATCTGCCAGTTGTCCTCGGCGGACATCTGGAGGAAGCGCTCCGGACGAGCCGAGGAGTGCTCCGGACCCTGGCCCTCGTAGCCGTGCGGCAGCAGCAGCACGAGGCCGGACATGCGCAGCCACTTCGACTCGCCCGACGAGAGGAACTGGTCGATGATGGTCTGGGCGGTGTTGGCGAAGTCGCCGAACTGCGCCTCCCACAGCGTGAGGCTGTGCGGCTCGGCCAGCGAATAGCCGTATTCGAAGCCGACGACGGCGGCCTCGGACAGCGGGCTGTCATGCACCTCGAACGGGCCCTGGTCGGGGCGCAGGTGGTTCAGCGGGATGTACTTGTTCTCGTTGTTCTGGTCGTACATCACCGCGTGGCGGTGCGAGAAGGTGCCGCGGCCGGAGTCCTGGCCGGACAGGCGGACGCCGTTGCCCTCGACCAGCAGCGTGCCGTAGGCGAGCGCTTCCGCCGTCGCCCAGTCGATGCCCTCGCCGGTCTCCAGCGACTTCTTCTTGGCCTCGAGCTGGCGGGCGATCTTCGAGTTGATCGCGAAGTCCTTCGGATACTCGCAGAGCTTGTTGCCGACCTCGCGCAGCACGTCGATCGCCACGCCGGTGTTGCCCTTGCGCTCGTCGTCGGTCTTCGCGGCCTCCAGGCCCGACCACTTGCCTTCCAGCCAGTCGGCCTTGTTCGGCTTGAAGGAGTTGGCGGCCTCGAACTCAGCCTCCAGCTTCTTCATGAAGTCCTGGATCATCTGATCGGACTCGGCCTGGGTGAGGACGTTCTCCTCGACGAGCTGCTTGCCGTACAGCTCCCGCGTGGTGCCGTGGGCGCGGATCTTCTTGTACATCAACGGCTGGGTGAAGCCCGGCTCGTCGCCCTCGTTGTGGCCGTGGCGGCGGTAGCAGACCATGTCGATCACCACGTCCCGCTTGAACTTCTGGCGGAACTCGGCGGCGATGCGGCTGATGTGGACGACGGACTCGGGGTCGTCGCCGTTGACGTGGAAGATCGGCGCCTGGACCATCTTCGCCATGTCCGAGCAGTAGACGCCGGACCGCGAATAGGTCGGGTTCGTGGTGAAGCCGATCTGGTTGTTGATGATGAAGTGCACGGTGCCGCCGGTGCGGTAGCCGCGCAGCTCCGACAGGCCCAGCGTCTCGGCCACGATGCCCTGGCCGGCGAAGGCGGCGTCGCCGTGGATCAGCACGCCCATGACCTGCTCGCGGTCCAGGTCGTTGCGCTGCGCCTGCTTGGCGCGCACCTTGCCGAGCACGACCGGGTTCACCCATTCCAGGTGGGACGGGTTGGCGGTCAGCGACAGGTGGACGATGTTGCCGTTGAAGTCGCGGTCCGACGAGGTGCCGAGATGGTACTTCACGTCGCCGGAGCCCTGCACGTCCTGCGGGCTGGACGGATTGCCCTGGAACTCCGAGAAGACGGCGGCGAAGGGCTTGCCCATGAAGTTGGTCAGCATGTTCAGCCGGCCGCGGTGGGCCATGCCGACGACGACCTCCTTCAAGCCGAGCTGGCCGCCGCGCTTCAGGACCTGCTCCAGCGCGGGGATCATCGACTCGCCGCCCTCAAGGCCGAAGCGCTTGGTGCCGGTGTATTTGAGCTGGAGGAACTTCTCGAAGCCCTCGGCAGCGATCAGCCGCTCGTAGATGGCGCGCTTGCCGTTCACCGTGAACTCGGTGTGGTTGCGCCCGCCCTCGATGCGCTCCTGGATCCAGGCCTTCTCTTCGGGGTCCTGGATGTGCATGAACTCGACGCCGATGTTCCCGCAGTAGGTCTTCTGCAGGATCTCCAGGATCTGGCGCAGCGACGCCGTCTCCAGGCCCAGCGAGTAGTTCAGGAAGATCGGGCGGTCCATGTCGCCCGGACCGAAGCCGTAGGTCGCCGGGTCGAGTTCCGGGTGCGGCTCGCGCTTCTCGAGACCCAGCGGGTCGAAATGCGCGTTCATGTGGCCGCGCACGCGGTAGACGCGGATGAGCATCAGCGCGCGGATGCTGTCGAGCGTCGCGGCGCGCAGCTGCTGGTGGCTGATGCCGCCATAGACCTGCTGGGCATGGGCGACGAGGCCGGCGTTGCCGTTGGCCGGGGCCGGGGCGCCGACGCTTTCCAGCGAGGCGGCGACGGGGTCGAGCGCGCCGTTGGCGAGCGTGCCCTCCTCCAGGCTCCAGGACGGGCCGTTCAGCTCGTTCAGGACGGCGCGGGAGTCGTCGTCCAGCTCCCTGAAGAAGCCGTTCCAGCTCGAATCCACCGAGGAGGGGTCCTTCAGGAAGCGCGCGTACAACTCCGCGACATATTCGGCGTTCGAGCCGAACAGGAACGAGGTCTTCTCCAGATTAGCGGACATATGTTTGCCTCGGGCGTTTGCCCGGTTCCCTCAGAGAGTTTTTTTGCTTGTCGCTGGGGTCCGGACGGCCCCCGGTTCTCCGGATGGAGACACGGGGGCCGCCGGTCCTTCGGCAGTGGGCGGGAATATGGGGTCCCGCCCCCGCTTTATCAGCCCTTGAAGACCTTGAGCATGGTGGAACCCAGGCTCGCGGGGCTGTCGGCGACGGCGATGCCGACGGACTTCATGAAGTCGATCTTGAAGTCGGCGGTGTCGTTGCCGCCGGAGATCACCGCGCCGGCATGGCCCATGCGGCGGCCCGGAGGCGCGGTGCGCCCGGCGATGAAGCCGACGACCGGCTTCTTGGTCCCGGAGTCGCGGATGAACTCCGCGCCCTTGACCTCGGCGTCGCCGCCGATCTCACCGATCATGATGATGCCCTCGGTCTCCGGGTCCTTCAGGAACAGCTCCAGGCTGTCCACGAAGTTGGTCCCGTTGACCGGGTCGCCGCCGATGCCGATGCAGGTCGTCTGGCCCAGCCCCGCCGCGGTGGTCTGCGCCACCGCCTCGTAGGTCAGCGTGCCCGACCGCGAGACGATGCCGATCTTGCCGCGCTTGTGGATGTGGCCGGGCATGATGCCGATCTTGCACTCGTCGGGCGTGATGATGCCCGGGCAGTTCGGCCCGATCAGCCGGGTCTTGGAGTTGCCCAGCGCCCGCTTGACGCGCACCATGTCGAGCACCGGGATGCCCTCGGTGATGCACACCACCAGCGGGATCTCGGCGTCGATCGCCTCCAGGATGGCGTCCGCCGCGAAGGGCGGCGGCACGTAGATCACCGACGCGTTGGCGCCGGTCTTCTCGACCGCGTCGGCCACCGTGTCGAAGACCGGCAGGTCGAGGTGCTTGGTGCCGCCCTTGCCCGGGGTGACGCCGCCGACCATCTTCGTGCCGTAGGCGATCGCCTGCTCGGAATGGAAGGTGCCCTGGGCTCCGGTGAAGCCCTGGCAGATCACCTTCGTGTTCTTATCGACGAGAACAGCCATCTTACGCGGCCTCCTTCACGGCCTTGACCACCTTTTCGGCGGCGTCGGCGAGGTTGTCGGCCGACAGGATCGGCAGACCGGACTCGGCAAGGATCTTCTTGCCCAGCTCGACGTTCGTGCCTTCCAGACGGACGACCAGCGGAACGTGCAGATGCACCTCGCGGGCGGCCGCGACCACGCCTTCGGCGATGACGTCGCAGCGCATGATGCCGCCGAAGATGTTGACCAGGATGCCTTCGACGTTCGGGTCGGAGAGGATCAGCTTGAAGGCCGCGGTGACGCGCTCCTTCGTGGCGCCGCCGCCGACATCGAGGAAGTTGGCCGGCTCGCCGCCGTACAGCTTGATGATGTCCATGGTCGCCATCGCCAGACCGGCGCCGTTGACCATGCAGCCGATGTTGCCGTCCAGCTTGACGTAGTTGAGGCTGTGCTTGGCGGCCTCGATCTCGGCCGGGTCTTCCTCGGCCTCGTCGCGCAGCTCCTCGACGTCCTTGTGGCGGAACAGGGCGTTGTCGTCGAAGCTCATCTTGGCGTCGAGCGCCAGGATGTCACCCGAGCCGGTGACGATCAGCGGGTTGATCTCGACGATCGCGCAGTCCAGGTCCACGAAGGCCTGGTAGGCGGCGACGATGAACTTGGCGGCGGCGGAGACCTGCTTGCCTTCGAGGCCGAGGGCGAAGGCGACCTTGCGGGTGTGGTAGCCCTGGATGCCGGTGGCCGGGTCGATGGCGACCTTGACGATCTTCTCCGGCGTGTTGTGGGCGACCTCCTCGATCTCCATGCCGCCTTCGGTGGACGCCATGATGGTGACGCGGCCGGTGGCGCGGTCGGTCAGCATGCCGAGGTAGAGCTCGCGCTTGATGTCGGCGCCTTCCTCGACGTAGAGGCGCTTGACCTCGCGGCCGTCCGGACCGGTCTGCTTGGTGACCAGAACGTGGTTCAGCATCTCGCCGGCGTTCTTGCCGACCTCCTCGATGGACTTGACGACGCGGACGCCGCCCTTGCCCTCGGGGTTGTCCTTGAAGCGGCCGGCGCCGCGGCCGCCCGCGTGGATCTGAGACTTGACGACCCACACCGGGCCGCCCAGCTCGCGGGCGACGGTCTCGGCTTCCTGCGGGGTGTAGGCGACGCCGCCGCGGGGCACCGCGACGCCGTACTTCTTCAGCAGGCCTTTGGCCTGATACTCATGGATGTTCATCGGGCGTCCATCTGTTTTTATGGTCGGCTGACAGAGTGTGGTCGGCTGACGATGGGCGAAGATCGGGCAGGCGTTTCCTGCTGGCGGACGCGCCAGGGCGCAAGTCTTCGGGGGGACGAGTCCTTCAGGAAGCCTTACGCCGGCTGGCGCGAACGACCGCGATCACTGTACCACCCGGAGCGGACGGTTCAACCGTCCACCCCGGGCGATGAGGCCGCAGGTCGCCGCGCAGGCAAAAAACAGGCCGCCTTAGGAGGCGGCCTTCTCAGCCTGCTGCTTCTTGACCACCTCGACGAGCTGCTTCACAGCGTCGACCGAGTGATCGAACATCTTCTTCTCTTCCGCGGAGAGATCGATCTCGATGATCTTCTCGACGCCGCCGGCGCCGATGATCGTCGGGACGCCGACGTAGAGGTCGTTCTGGCCGTACTGGCCGGTCAGGTAGGCGGCGACCGGAACGACGCGCTTCTGGTCCTTCAGGTAGGACTCGGCCATCTGGATGGCGGACGCGGCCGGGGCGTAGAAGGCCGAGCCGGTCTTCAGGAGCTTGACGATCTCCGCACCGCCGTCGCGGGTGCGCTGCACGATGGCGTCCAGCTTCTCCTGCGTGGTCCAGCCCATCTTGACCAGATCCGGCAGCGGGATGCCGGCGACGGTCGAGTAGCGGACGAGCGGGACCATGGTGTCGCCGTGGCCGCCCAGCACGAAGGCGGTGACGTCCTCGACCGACACCTTGAACTCGTCGGCCAGGAAGTAGCGGAAGCGGGCCGAGTCGAGCACGCCGGCCATGCCGACGACGCGCTCCGGCGGGAGGCCGGAGGCCTGCTGGAGCACCCACACCATCACGTCCAGCGGGTTCGTGATGACGATGACGAAGGCGTTCGGGGCGTACTTCTTGATGTTCTCGCCGACGGTCTGGCAGACGCCGGTGTTGATGCCGATCAGGTCGTCGCGGCTCATGCCCGGCTTGCGCGGCACGCCGGCGGTGACGATCACGACGTCGGCGCCTTCGATGACCGAGTAGTCGTTGCCGCCGCTGAGCTTGGCGTTGAAGCCTTCGACCGGCGAGGTCTCAGCCAGGTCGAGGGCCTTGCCCTCCGGCATGCCTTCGGCGATGTCGAACAGGACGACGTCGCCGAGTTCCTTCTGGGCAGCGAGCAGAGCCAGCGTGCCGCCAATCTGGCCGGCGCCGACGAGCGCAATCTTCTTGCGAGCCATGGAGCGTTTCCCTAAGCGTGAGCGTCCCCCATTCAGCGGAGGACAGAACCGATTGAGTGTAGCGTCCTAGGGGTCCAGCGCCCTGAGATTTCGAGGGCGGTTCCTAGCGCGATTCCGTCCCGAGGGCAAGCGTGACCGCAAGCACGGGAGACGGAACTGTGCAATCGATTACGGCGAATGGCCGGAACGGCAAACAGGAATTTGGCGTTCGGGGTGCGGCGCACTATTCTTTGGATAGGTTTTGAAGGCCGTTCGGGATGGGGGGAAGAACCATGATTCGCTTTGCACCGGCATTTTGCCTGACCGTGACGCTGGCGCTGGGAAGCGGCGGCGCAGCCTTGGGACAAACCGTCGCAGACTATGAGGCCGCTCTGGCCAAGGCGCCGCTGGCCAGCGCGCCGCTGGGCGAGGCCGCCGCCGCCGCGCCCTCGGACACCCCGTCGGCCACCGACGTGCTCTATTGCCGGCCCGTGTCGAACTATGTGTACACCTCCGTTCCGCCGGGGGAGCGCAGCGGCATCGTGGTGCCCTTCGTGGCCTTCGACGGGCCGAGCGACCCGGCGACCCTGCGCAAGCGCGACCTGTGCGAGACGGTGCGCCGGATGGCGGTGATCCAGTTCGATTCCGGGTCCGGCGAGGAGATCGTCACCCCGCCGCAGCTGATCGACACCGACCCGTCGCGACCCCTCTACCAGAACGATCCGACGCTGGCCCCCGACACGCGGCGCGCGCCGGCCCGCCAGCCGCTGGAAATCCAGTAGGGGAAATTTCGGGGACAGGGCTCCGCGGCGTCAGGAACGGACGCCGTAGAGCGCGAGGTGGCGGGCCATGTCCGCCGCAGGCAACGGGTAGTCGGTGCCCTGGCGGGCGTTCAGCACGGCGCGCGGCGGGATGCCGGCGGCGCGGATCTGCACCCGCATGGCGCAGCGCATCGAATAGCCCGCCCGCCAGACCAGGGCGGTGACCGCGCGGGGATCGCCGGAACGCAGGATGTCGTCCACGATCCCCGGATGGACGGCGGCGCGCAGGGCCAGGGCGGCGCGGACGAAGTCCATCTCCTCCCAGGACAGGGCGTCGCCCAGCGCCGTCTCGTCAAGGGCGCCCTGGCGGTGCAGGCGGACGGCGCGGCGTCCCGGCGACTCGCCCGGGTCACGCCCTTCGACCCAGGCGACGCGGCGCCGTGTGACGGCGGCGACCTCCGCCGCGGTGACCGCGTCGAGATCGGTGCGCCGCCGCAACAGATCGGCCACCGAGTCGTCGACGAACTCCGTCAGCCGCAGGGCCAACCGCTGCGGCAGGGCCGGCCGGCCGGCCAGCTTGGCCTGCCAGTCCGGATGGCCGCCGGACCGCTCCACCAGATCCTCCAGCCGGTCGTCCGGGATGACCGCGCCGTCGTTGTCCAGCAGGACGCCGGTGGCCTCGGCGTCGCCCGTGTCCACGATGGCGCAGGACAGCGGCGCGCTGACCGCCGGCCGGCGCGCGATGGCCGCCAGCGCCCAGCCCGCGGGGTGGGCGGCGATGATCTCCAGCAGGTCCTCGTCGGTCAGGGTGGCGCAACAGTGCAGGATCGGCTCCGCCACCGAGCGCTCGACGTCGCGGGCCAGCGTGCGCGCCACGGTGGGCGGGGCGCAGGCGACGTCCTTCAACGCCCCGGCCAGCGCCGTCCGCACATGGGCGGCGTGATCGCGGGCCAGCCGCTCCAGCGTGCGCAGGGCGGTGGCGGTGGCCTTGTCCTGGCGATCCGGGGGGAGATCGGGAAGCAATCGGCACAGTTTGCGCGCCAGCAGCGCGCGCACCCCGGCGTCGCCCATGCCGGCCCTCCGCGATTCGACCAGCGCCGCGCCGACGCGGCGGCGGGCCGGTTCCGGCGCAGGAGGAGCGGGGGGAGAATCGTCGAACAGATAGCCGAGGAGTTCCGGGTCCACGCCATCCTCCGCAGAGGGGTCCGGCCGCGGCGCCGAGCGGGCCGCGCCGGGACGGTCGTCCCCTTGATCGGAATGGAGGGCCTGACGTGGCTGCATCCGGATATCCAACGACGGGCCGGTTAACGGGCCGCTAATGAAGCCGAACTTGTCATCGGCGCCCACCGTGCGCAACCGTACCCTGCGCCGGCAGTCATGCTGTCGGCCGGCGATGTCAAAGCGTCGGCATGCCAAGGTTGAAAAGAAAAAGGGCCGCAACCCCGATGGGGCGCGGCCTTGAAGAGTTTAGGGAGGAAACGCACTGCAAAAGCAGTAACGGGGCGGATCATAGGCTCTGACCTTGGCAGATGGTAATACCAAGTTGGTATTGGTGCGGTGCGGTGTGTGCATGGCGACGCGGGAATAAAATGTTGTTTGCCCAGCCGGTGGGCAGGATTTCGACCGTTTGCACACATTCGAGCCGCACAGGCGGATGATGGAAATGCAAACGATCAGAGCGGGAATATTGTTTGCAATGGGAACGATGGCGGGTGAAGTCTCATCGAACGCTGGGCGACACTCATCCGGCCATGCCCTCGGGCACCGCCTCCCTTGGGAGCGGTTTGTGCGTTTGGCGAATTGTTTGCGGGGGCGCCGGTCCGCTGGGGAAACCCTCCCCCGCGGCGGACCGGCGGCGCGGGGGAGGGGAAAAGGCCGATGGCCGGCGTTCAGGCGGCCAGCTTCTCGCGGATCAGCGCCTTGGTCTCGTCCAGCCCGTAAAGCTGGATGAAGGAGCCCATGCGCGGGCCGGTGGTCTGGCCGAGCAGCACCTCGTAGAGCGCCTGGAACCACGCGCGCAGCTCGGTGAAGCCATGCTCCTTGCCGACCGCGAAGACCTCGTTCTGGATGACGTCGCCCGCCGCGTCGGCGGGGATGCCGTCCAGCCGCGTCAGCAGATCCTCCAGCGCGGCGCGCTCGGCGTCGGTGGGGGCGCGGAAGCGCTTCGTCGGCTTCACCTGATCCTGGTAGTAGCGGACGGCGTAGCCGACCAGCTTGTCCAGGAAGGGGCTGTTCTCCGGCGTCGCCTCGGGCGCGTAGCGGCTGATGAAGCCCCACATCACGTCCTTGGTCTCGGCGTTCGCCGCCCCGGCGAGGTTGAGCAGCAGGTTGAAGGACACGTCCGAGCGCACCGCCGGCGCCGTGCCGTTGTGGATGTGCCAGGCCGGGTTCTCCAGCGCCTTGGCGGGCTCCTCCACCGGCAGCTTGGCGACGAAGGCGAGATACTCGTCCACCGCCCGCGGGATCACGTCGAAATACAGGCGCTTGGCCGACTTCGGCTTCTGGAACATGTAGAGCGCGAGGCTCTCCGGCGGGGCGTAGGCCAGCCACTCCTCCATGGTCAGGCCGTTGCCCTTGGACTTGGAGATCTTCTGCCCCTTGTCGTCCAGGAACAGCTCGTAATTGAAGCCCTGCGGCGGGGTGCCGCCGAGGATGTTGACGATCTTCCCGGCCAGTTCGGCCGACGGAATCAGGTCCTTGCCGTACATTTCGTAATCGACGCCCAGCGCGTACCAGCGCATGCCCCAGTCGGGCTTCCACTGGAGCTTGACGTGACCGCCGGTGACGGGGACCTCGACCTTCTTGCCGTCCTCGTCCTGGAAGACGATGGTGCCGGCGTCCACGTCGCGCTCCAGCACCGGGACCTGCAGCACGCGCCCCGTGGAGGGGGAGACGGGCAGGAACGGGCTGTAGGTCTGCTGGCGCTCCTCGCCCAGCGTCGGCAGCATGACGGCCATGATCTCGTCATAGCGCCGCAGCACGCCGAGCAGCGCCTCGTCGAAGCGGCCCGACTTGTACCAGTCGGTGGAGGACTGGAACTCGTACTCGAAGCCGAAGCTGTCGAGGAAGGCGCGCAGCCGCGCGTTGTTGTGCGCGCCGAAGCTGTCGTGCGTGCCGAACGGGTCGGGCACCTGGGTCAGCGGCTTGCCGAGGTTGGCGGCCACCAGCTCCTTGTTCGGGATGTTGTCCGGGACCTTGCGCAGCCCGTCCATGTCGTCGGAGAAGCAGAACAGCTTCGTCGGGATGTCGCTCATCCGCTGGAAGGCCTGACGGACCATGGTGGTGCGCGCCACCTCGCCGAAGGTGCCGATGTGCGGCAGGCCCGACGGACCGTAGCCGGTCTCGAACAGGACGTAGCCTTTGGCCGGCGGCTCCTTCGCGAAGCGCGCGACCAGTTTGCGCGCCTCCTCGAACGGCCACGCCTTCGCCTGCAACGCCAATTCCCGCTCGCCGGTCATGGTAGAGCCCCTTCAAAACTCGACGGAAGTGTAGAAAGAAAGGCAGCGACCCTAGGGCGCTCCGCGCCGTCCGTCAACGGGCGCCGCTTGTCCGTTTCGCGGATCGGGCGCATGTCTGGATGTGGATCACCCGCCGAGGACCCGCATGAGCTGGCTGTTTCTGTCCGTCGCCATCGCCTTCGAGATCGTGGGCACCGTCGCCATGAAGATGTCCGACGGCATGACCCGCCTGTGGCCCAGCCTGGCGGTGGTGGCCTGCTATCTGGTGGCCTTCGCGATGCTGGCCCAGGCGCTGCGCGAGATCGAGGTCGGCGTCGCCTACGCCATCTGGTCCGCGGTGGGCACCGCGGCCATCGCGGCGATCGGGGTGTGGGTGTTCGGCGAGTCGCTGAATTTCCTGAAGCTGGCGGGGATCCTGCTGATCGTGGCGGGGGTGGTCAGCCTCCGGATGTCGGGGGGCGGGGCGTAGATCCTCATGCCCGGATGTCGAGCGACGGGCTGGTGCCGGCCGCCACCGCCGGGACGCCGTCGCGGAACAAGGGCATGTCCTTCAGGTCCTTGACATAGCCGCCGGTGGCCACGGCCTCGGGCGACTTGTCCTTGAGGCGGTCCATGGCACCCTTGATCATGGCGACCAGCGGATTCTCGCTGTCGAGATCGTCCGGTTCCCGGCCGCTGCTCCGCATCGACTGTTCGTACCCGAACTGGGTGGCGGCGCGTTGGACCGCCCAGTTGGCCGAGGCCTTCTCCTCGTCGCTGACGCCCTCCAGGAAGGCGACGCCGGCCCGGAAGCGGGCGGCGTGATCGTTGCCCGTCGGGTCCGCGGCCATCATGGCCTGCCCCTGCTGCTGCGACATGATCGATTGGGCGGTGTTCTGCTCGTCCTTGGAAAAGCTGCCGTCGCTGTTGCTGGCGATGGCGAAAAGGGCGCGGCGGTCGAGCCCGCCATAGACGGTGTCCCAGCTTTCCTGGGTGGCGTGCATGTAGTCCATCGGCTTGCCGTTCGCGGCCAGCTCCGCGTATTTGGCGTCGATGGCCGCCCGCGCGTCCTTGGCGACGGTCGCGAAATCCTTTTTGCCCGCCGTCTGGGTCGCCAGGGACGCCTGGGCCGTCTCCGACAGCGTGACGACGGCCGCCGCATCGATGGCCGCCGCATCGCGCGTGCCGGCGGAGGAGCCGCCGGCCGTGTCTTTTGGCCCCGTATCTTTGGTCCCCGCCGCCGCCTTGGAGGCGGACGGTGTCGTCGCGACCAAGGTGGCCGGCTGCCGAGCCGCACCCACCGATGGCTCCATGACGTTCATCAGGCGGCCCTCCCATTGCCGAGATTTGCCAATGACGGAGCGTGTCGGCGCGCCGGACCACCCCGAGCCCATGCAAGGGCAATCGGGACAGTTTACCACCGGCTGTATTGATGGTCGATCAGCAAGTTCCCAGGTTGAGCGATGGCGGTCGGGGCCTAACGCGCGCAGTCGGCCAGTCCGTCCCGCTCCACCACCGCCATGCGTCGCTCGATGACGCCCGCCCGCCGCGCCACATAGGCGCCGGGCGGGTTCGGCGACCAGTTGCGGGGGTTGGGCAGGACGACGGCCAGCAGGGCGGCCTCGCGGCGGGTCAGGGCCGACGCCGGCTTCTTGAAATGGTGGCGGGCGGCGGCCTCGGCGCCGTAGACGCCGTCATCCCACTCCACGATGTTCAGATAGACCTCCAGGATGCGGCTCTTGGGCCACAGCGTCTCGATCAGCAGGGTGAACCACGCCTCCGCGCCCTTGCGGGTCCAGCTCCGGTCCGGCCAGAGGAAGGCGTTCTTGGCGGTCTGCTGGCTGATCGTGCTGCCGCCGCGCAGGCGCCGGCCCTCCTCGTTGTCCTCGAAGGCGCCTTCGATGGCCGCCCAGTCGAAGCCGCCATGGCCGCAGAACAGCGTGTCCTCCGACGCGATGACCGCGCGGGCGAGGTGGGGAGAAATTTGCGACTTGGGCACCCAGTCGTGCTCCAGCCCGGACCCTCCGGCGGCGCGGATCAGCATCAGGGGCGTGGCCGGCACCGGCACCACGCGGTAGAGCGCCGCCCAGCCGACGCTGAAGGCCACCAGGGCGACGGCTAGAGCCATCAGGAGTCTCAGCAGACGCCGGACCGGAAACCGCATGCGCTCGACCTCTCCTCTGCGACGCTCAAGGACGGGGGAGCACTTTCGAGGGGGCGGGCCGATCGGTCAACACGGGTTTGCTCGCATTGCGGCGGCGGGGGCCTTTATACTGCGCGCCATGGATCTGACCTCGGCGCCCTCCCTCCCGTCCTTCAGCCTTGATGACGCGCCGGCATTGGTGGCCGGCGCGCGGCGCGTGGTCCTGCTGACCGGCGACGGCGAGGTCGAGGAGGTGCCGCCCGCCGCGGCGGCCAAGCGGGCGCGCCGCCAGCCGCCGTTGGTCTGCCACGCGCGGGCGATGGCGCGGCGGCTGGGGACGGAGCCCTTCGCCGCCTTCGACCTGCTGGAGCTGTTCGCCTTCGTCCTGCCCGCCCGCTTCTGCGTGCCGACCCCGCGCGGTCTGGCCGAGGCGCTGGACCTGCCGATCCCCGACGGGCTGGAGGACGACGCGCTGGCCCTGCACCGGGCGGTGCGCAAGCTGCTGGGGTTGCTGGGCACGCCGGGGCGGGAGGAGGCGTCCGACCCCGTGGCCTTCGCCTGGGAGATGGGGCGCGCCGGCTGGCTGTGGGCGCCCGCCGTGCTGGCGGCCCTGGGCAAGCCGGAGGGGCCGGAGAAGGGCGCCGCCCGCGCCGGCCTGCGCGTCTGGACCCGCATCAAGGAGTGGCAGGACGGCCCGCCCGAACCGCCGCCCGCCCACCACCCGGTGGAGCCGGACGAGGCGCGCCGCCGCCTGTCGGTGATGCTGGCGGCCAGCGTGCCCGGCAAGGTGGCCGAGCCGCGCCCGCAGCAGGCCGACTACGCCAGCGCGGTGTCCGCCGCCTTCGCCCCGCGCCCCGCCCCCGACACGCCGAACGTCGTTCTGGCGGAGGCCGGAACGGGCGTCGGCAAGACGCTGGGCTATCTGGCGCCGGCCACGGTGTGGGCGGAGAAGAACGGCGGCACGGTGTGGATCTCCACCTACACCCGCAACCTCCAGCACCAGATCGACGCGGAGCTGGACCGCCTCTACCCCGAGCCGGCGACCAAGGCGCGCAAGGTCGTGCTGCGCAAGGGCCGGGAAAACTACCTGTGCCTGCTGAATCTGGAGGAGGCCGTCCGCGGCATGCCGATGCAGCCGCACCACGCCATCGGTGTCGGGCTGATGGCGCGCTGGGCCGCGGCGACGCGTGACGGCGACCTGACCGGCGGCGATTTTCCCGGCTGGCTGGTGGACATCGCCGGGCGCGGGCGGACGCTCGGCCTCGCCGACCGGCGGGGCGAGTGCATCTATTCCGCCTGCGACCACTACGCCCGCTGCTACATCGAGAAGAGCGTGCGCCGCGCCCGCAAGGCCGACGTGGTCATCGCCAACCACGCGCTGGTCATGGTGCAGGCCGCCCTGGGCGGCGGCGAGGAGCCGACGCTGCCCACCCGCTACGTCTTCGACGAGGGGCACCACGTCTTCGACGCGGCGGACAGCGCCTTCGCCGGGCATCTGACCGGGCGCGAGACGCAGGAGCTGCGGCGCTGGCTGCTGGGCGCCGAGGAGACGGGGCGCAGCCGCGCCCGCGGGCTGAAGCGCCGCATCGAGGATCTGGTGGCCAGCGACGAGAAGGCGCAGGAGCTGATGGACGCGGTGATGCTGGGCGCCCGCGTCCTGCCGGCGGAGGGCTGGGCGGCGCGGCTGTCCGCCGACAACCCGCAGGGGCCGACCGAAGCCTTCCTGCTCGCCGCGCGCCGTCAGGTCTATTCGCGAACGGCGGGGCAAGGCGGCCCCTACAGCCTGGAGGCCGACAAGGCCTACCCGGTGGACGGGCTGCTGGATGCGGCGGTGGCGCTGGAGGCGGCGCTGGTCCGGCTGTCGGAACCGCTGGCCGGGCTGGCCAAGCGGCTGGCGGCACGGCTGGAGGACGAGACGGCGGAGCTGGACAGCGACCAGCGGCGGCGCATCGACGCCATGGCGCGCAGCCTGACCCGGCGCGGCGTGCTGACGGTCGAGGCGTGGCGGGCCATGCTGAAGACGCTGCCGGTGGAGACGCCGGCGCAGTTCGTGGACTGGTTCGCGGTGGAGCGGATCGACGGGCGCGACGTCGACGTCGGGCTCTACCGCCACTGGATCGACCCGACGGTTCCCTTCGCGGAGGCGCTGGCCGGGCCGGCGCATGGCATGGTGGTGACCTCCGCCACGCTGACCGACGGCACCGGCGACACCGCCATGGACTGGCAGGCGGCGGAGGACCGCTGCGGCGCCAGCCACCTGCCGAAGCCGGCGCTGCGCGCCCAGGTGCCCTCGCCCTTCGACTATCCCAACCGCACGCGGGTGATGGTGGTCACCGACGTGCGCAAGGACGATCTGGGGCAGGTGGCGTCGGCCTACCGCACGCTGTTCCAGGCGGCGGGGGGTGGGGGCCTGGGGCTGTTCACCGCGATCAGCCGGCTGCGCGCCGTCTACGACCGCATCGTGGAGCCGCTGGACGCCACCGGCGTCCCGCTCTACGCCCAGCATGTCGACCCGCTGGACGTGGCGACCCTGATCGACATCTTCCGGGGGAGGAGCACGCCTGCCTGCTCGGCACCGACGCGGTGCGCGACGGGGTGGACGTGCCGGGCCGCTCGCTGCGGCTGATCGTGTTCGACCGGGTGCCCTGGCCGCGTCCGGACATCCTGCACCGCGCCCGGCGCGACGCCTTCGGGCGGCGGCGCTACGAGGACATGATCGCGCGGTTGCGGTTGAAGCAGGCCTTCGGCCGGCTGGTGCGGCGGGCCGACGACACCGGGGTGTTCGTCCTGCTCGACCCGATGATGCCGAGCCGCCTGTTCGGCGCCTTCCCCGAGGGGGTGGAGGTCCGCCGCGTCGGCATCAAGGAGGCAGTGGAGGCGACGGCGGAGTTCCTGCGGGGCTGGTGAGACCCCGCAGGAGGCGGACAGCGCCTCAGGCGGCGCGGATCGCCGCCAGGAAGCTCTCCACGTCGCGGCGCAGATTCTCCGCCTGCGACGCCAGACCGCCGGCGGCGCCCAGCACCTGGTGGGCGGCGGCCCCGGTGGTGCCGGCGGCCTCGGTCACCTGGGCGATGTTGCTGGAGACCTCGCGCGTGCCGATCGCGGCCTGCTGGACGTTGCGGGAGATCTCGTTGGTCGCGGCGGCCTGCTCCTCGATCGCGGCGGCGATGGAGGTGGAGATCTCGTTGATCGCCGCGATGGTGCGGCCGATCCCCTCGATGGCACCGACCGAGCCGGCGGTGGCCTCCTGGATCGCGGTGATCTGGGCGGCGATCTCGTCCGTCGCGCGGGCGGTCTGGTTGGCGAGCTGCTTCACCTCCGACGCCACCACGGCGAAGCCCTTGCCGGCCTCGCCGGCGCGGGCGGCCTCGATGGTGGCGTTCAGCGCCAGCAGGTTCGTCTGGCCGGCGATGTTGGTGATGAGCTGGACCACGGCGCCGATGCGGTGCGCGGCGTCGGCCAGCCCGCGCACGGAGTCGGTGGTGCGCCCGGCCTCCTGCACCGCCTGGCCGGCGATGCCGGTGGAGCGGGTGACCTGCGAGCCGATCTCCCCGATGGAGCTGGACATCTCCTCCGCGGCGCTGGCGACCGTCTGCACGTTGGCGCTGGTCTGCTCCGCGGCGGCGGCGGCGTTGGCCGCCTGGTCGTTGGTCTGGCGGGCGGTGACCGCCATGCTCTGGGCGGTGGTGTCCAGCTCGGTCGCGGCGGCGGCGACGTTGCGCAGCGCGTCGGCGACCTGCTCCTCGAAGGAGGCGATCAGCCGCTCGACCGCCTCGGTCCGCCGCAGCTTGGCGGCCTGCTCGGCGGCCTGTTCGGCGGCCAGCCGGTCGGCCTCGATCAGCCCGTCCTTGAACACCTGGACCGCCGTGGCCATGGCGCCGATCTCGTCGCCCCGGTTGGCGAAGGGGATCGCCGTCGTCTTGTCGCCGCCGGCCAGCCGGCGCATCGCCTCGGTCATCGCGCCGATCGGCGAGGAGACGCCGCGGATCATCATCAGCGCGCCGCCCAGGCAGACGGCGATGCCGATGACCAGCGCGACGATCAGCGTCGAGCTGGACTGGGCGTAGACGGCGTCGGCGTCGTCGTTCGCCTTGGCGGCCCCCCGGTTGTTGTGGTCGATCATGGCGTCGAGCGCCTGCCCGACCTCCTGGAAGCCCTTGTCCGCCGCGTCGCGGAACAGGGCGGTGGCGGCGGTGTTCTCGTTGCGGCGCGACAGGGCGACGATCTGGCGGTGAAGAGTGAGATACTGCCCCCACTGCTGTTCGAACCGGGTGAACAGAGCGCGCCCTTCGACGCTGCTCAGCGTCGCCTCATAGACCCGGCGGGCGGTGGTGATGCCGGATTCCAGATCGTCCATCTTCTTCTCCGCCGCGGCCATGTCCGGCTCGCTGGTGGCGAGGATGTGCGTGCTCTGCAGGATGCGGAAGCTCGACACGGTGTCGTTCATCGTGTTGACCTGCACGACCCGCGGCATCCAGAAGGTGGCGATCTCCGTCGAGCTGTCGTTGACCACCGACAGCCGATTGATTCCGAGAACGCTGATTCCAGCAAAAAGCAGGGATAGAAACGCAAAGACGGTGAAGGTTTTTGTTCTGACGCTGATGTCGTTCATGGTGTTTTTTTCTCTTTTCGGCGGTGTTTTGTGGTCGGTTTCCTCGCGTTTTCACCAAAGAGGCGTTCGCCATTTTTGTTGTTTTTGGTTGGTTTTTAAAATTTCGTGATGAGTGCGTTGCGTCGAAATCGTTCGTTGTGTGTCGGTGACGGGATGTCTCAAACGGTTCCGCACGCCCGGCTGCACGGGCGCGCGGATGGGCAATGCAAAACCCCACATGTTCTGCGATAAGTTGAATGATTGATCGCCGGCCAAGGAGTGACCATGCGGAGAGGTTCGCGGGACGCCTCCGAAGACGTTGATCGGGAAGAAACTGGCGTCGCACAGTCATCACGGCCGCCCTGCTCCCGCAGGCGGTGAAGGAGACTTCGCTATTCTATCGACGCAGAACCAGCGCGGCCCATGGACGCGCATGGTTTCTGGCGTCATGGGCAGGAGTCGGGTGGCCCCGCGGAGCCCGGACCGAAGGCGGAATGAATGGAGCGCACACCGAGGATGCCCATGTCTTATCCATGTGTAAAAGTGCTGCGCACCGCGTATCCCAGCGTTTCTTACACGATAATACGTATCGTCGCAACATGAGAAAGCGTGCAACCGACGATTGGCCTCGTCGCGCGTGGGGTGCCGTGGAAAGCAAATTCACCCTTGGGACAACGGATATTTCCCCACGGTCGGGAGAGGCCGGCATGGCTCAGCTTGGGGATCGGCTCAAGGCCGTGCGCGAATTTCTCGGTGAGACACAAAAAACCATGTCTCGCCGGTTCCATCTCGGGGAGAACACCTGGCAGTCGTACGAGTTGAACGGCAAGCTTCCGAAGGGGGAGACCCTGGCGGAGCTTGCCGCCCTTGGCATCGACATGAATTGGCTGCTGACCGGACGGGGCAGCATGCGGGCAGCGGGCGGCCGACCGGAGTCCGGCGACGGCGCGCTTCCGCCCGCGCCGCGGGAATCCGGCGTTCCCCGGCCGGTGCTCGACCTCGCGCTGCTGAGCGAGGCGATCGCCCTTGTCGAGCAGGGGCTGGCCGACCGGGGCCGGCGCCTGTCGCCCCGCGCCAAGGGCAATCTCGTGGCGGCCCTGTACGGTTTGGCGATGGAGGGGGAGGACGGTGACGGGGGTGGTTCCCGCCCGCCGCGCGTCAGCCCGGCCGCCGCGGCGCATCTGCTCTGGCTCGCCTTGCAGATGGACGACGCGGTGCGGCCGGCGGGGGAGGGTGACGGGGCGGATCGGCTGCCCTGATGGCGGCCTATCCCGCCGTTCCGATGCGGGCGAGATCGAAGGGCGTCGTCTGGTAGATCCGGTTGATCCAGTTCGCGAACAGCAGATGGGCGTGGCTCCGCCACCGGTTCTCGGGCGGGAGGCTGGGGTCGTCATCGGGGAAATAGCCCTGGGGAACCGGCGTGGCCGCGTCCTTGGCGACGTCCCGGACATACTCGTTGCGCAGCGTGTCGGTGTCGTATTCGATGTGGTTGAACATGTGCAGCGACCGGTGGGCGGCGTCCTCCAGCAGGCAGGGGCCGGTTTCCGGGGAGTCCAGGAGCACCCGCAGGCCGCTTTCGGGGGGAATGTCCTCCTCCCGCACCTCGGTCCAGCGCGAGACCGGGATGGGCACGCCGTCGGACAGGCCGCACAGATAGGGCGATGCGGGGGCGCGGTTGCGGTGCCGGTACACGCCGGACGCCTTGCGCGGCAGAAGATGCTTCGGCACGCCGTGGAAATGATGAACGGCGGCCTGCGCCGCCCAGCAGATGTTCAGGCAGGAATGGACGTGGCTCTGCGTCCAGTCGAAGACCGAACACAGCTCGTCCCAGTAGGACACCTCCTCGAAGGGCATCGTCTCGACCGGCGCGCCGGTGATGATGAAGCCGTCGAAGGTCTCGCGGCGCACGTCCTCCCACGACCGGTAGAAGGCGCTCATGTGGTCCGCCGCGGTGTTGCGCGGCACATGGTTGGTGATCCGGATCAGCGACAGCTCGACCTGAAGCGGCGTGCTGCCGAGAAGGCGCGCGATCTGCGTCTCGGTCCGGATCTTGTC
Organism: Azospirillum sp. TSH58; assembly: GCF_003119115.1. Lineage (NCBI taxonomy): Bacteria > Pseudomonadati > Pseudomonadota > Alphaproteobacteria > Rhodospirillales > Azospirillaceae > Azospirillum > Azospirillum sp. TSH58. The sequence goes on along the minus strand of NZ_CP022364.1, from coordinate 1,249,680 downwards.
GGGCATCAGGTTGAGCAGGCCGAAGCGCAGGGGCCGGATGTCCTGCCGGATGGCGTCGGCCTCCTGCATGACCATGACGCCCTCGGCCTGCAGGGCGGTGAAGGCGGGAAGATCGTTGGGTATCTTGATGGGCATGACTCGTCCGGCTCCGCTGTCGGTGCATCGGTCGGAACAGACGTCATGGCGAACCCCGTTTGTTTGCCGGTCCGGCCACATCCCCCTTCGGGACGCCACCTTGCTCGGGAAAGCAGGTTGGCGTTGAGCGTCCGCTCAACTCTTGATGCGCGGTGCACATTATACGGGCAGCGGCGGCTTGGCAACAGCGGCGGGACCGCCGGCGGGCGGTCCCGGTCGCATGATGTCCAGGCCGCGCCGCCTCAGGCCGCCTTGATGGCGACGAGGAAGTTCTCGACCTCGCTCTTCAGGCGCATCGCCCCCTGGTTCAGGTCGCCGGAGGCCGACATCACCTGGGTCGCGGCGCTGCCGGTCTCGGTCGCGGCCTGCGACACGCGGCCGATGTTGCTGGTCACTTCCTGGGTGCTCTGCGCCGCCTGCTGGACGTTGCGGCTGATCTCCTGGGTCGCCGCACCCTGCTCCTCGATGGCGGCGGCGATGGAGGAGGAGATGTCGTTGATCGAGGAGATGGTCGCCCCGATGCCGCGGATGGCGCCGACCGCACCGCCGGTGGCCGCCTGGATGGCGCCGATCTGCTGGGCGATCTCCTCGGTCGCCTTGGAGGTCTGGTTGGCGAGGCTCTTGACCTCGCTCGCCACGACGGCGAAGCCCTTGCCGGCCTCGCCGGCGCGGGCCGCCTCGATGGTGGCGTTCAGCGCCAGCAGGTTGGTCTGGGCGGCGATGTTCTGGATCAGGTCCACCACGTCGCCGATGCGCTGGGCCGCTTCCGACAGCCCCTGCACGGTGGCGTTGGTGCGGTCGGCCTCGTCCACCGCCTTGCCGGCGATGCCGGCCGACTGCGAGACCTGCTGGGAGATCTCGGTGATGGAGGCGGCCATCTCCTCCGACGCGGCGGCGACGGTCTGCACGTTGGCGGAGGTCAGCTCGGCCGCCGCCGCCGCGCTGCCGGCCTCGGCCCGGGTGTGCTCGGCGATGTCGGTCATGCTGCGGGCGGTGGTGTCGAGCTGCGACGCCGCGGCGCCCACGGTCTGCAGGACGCTGTGCACCGCGCTGTCGAAGTTGCGGATCAGCGAATCGATCCGTTCGGTGCGGCGGCGCTTGTTCTCCTCCTCGGCGGCCTGGGCGGCGGTCAGGCGCTCCGCCTCGATCAGCCCGTCCTTGAAGACCTGCACCGCGCGGGCCATGGCGCCGATCTCGTCCTGGCGGGCGCCGCCCTCCACCGCGACGCCGAGGTCGCGCTTGGCCAGACGGTCCATGATGGAGGTCAGGGCGACGATGGGCCGGGCGACCGACTTCGTCATGGCGATGCCGGCGAACAGGCAGAGGACCGCCACGAAGGCGATGGCCCCCAGAATCCAGCGCTGCGCCCCGACATAGGTGGCCCGCCCCGAGTCCGCCGCCTTCGCCGCATTCTGGACGTTGGAGGCGGTCAGCTCGTTGATGAGCGCGGAGCACTCATCGAACGCCCTGCGTGATTCCTCCCGATAGATACCCGTGGCCTTCTCGTTCTCGTTGGCCCGGGAAGGGGGAAGCAGCTTGCCCTGGCTGATTTTCAGATAGCTGTCCCAGACAGCCTCCCAGCGCTTGAAGGTCTGGGTTTCCCAGCCGGAGGCGAGCAGCGGCTCATACTTCCGCCTGGCCTCCGCCAAGCGGTTCAGAACCGTGGTCATCTCCTTTTCCACCTCGGCCATTTCCGCGGGGTAAAGGGCGAGGATGTGGGAGGCCTCCAGGATGCGGTAGTCGTTCGCCGCACCGTCGATCTCCCCGATGGCGGTGACGCTGGGCAGCCAGTTGGAGCGAATTTCCTCAGCGGCGTGGTTGACGGTGCTCAGCCGGTCAACGGCGAACAGTCCCAAGGCGACCGACATCAGCAGGACACAGACGGTGGCGGCGACCACCTTGGTCCGGATGGTCATGGAACTCAGCATGGACATGGCACGTGTCTCTTCCCCGGAAGCGAAATCATGGCGATCGATTGTATTGAGTCTGAACGAAAGGATTTGGCAGACCAGACGCCCATGCGCCGGGCGTTGGACTTACCGGGATCAAATGATGGAACAACAAATATTAAGAAAGACGCAAGGGCGGCGAAGGGCGGTCCGCCTTGCGCTTTCCCGGGTGGACTCTTTCTTTTAATAAAGATGAACGGCCGGAAGGCCGCCGGCCAAGGGTCAGAGAGACGGCGCGTAGGTGGCCAGCAGGAAGGACAGGGTGACCACGCTGGCGATGGTGGACATCAGGATCGCGGCGGAGGTGCGCTCCACATAGATGCGGTACTGGCTGGCCACCACGAAGGTCAGGGCGCCGGTGGGCAGGCCGGCGAGGATGATGGCCGACCCGGCCCAGAAGGGGTCCAGCGGGAACAGGGTCTGGATGAGGAGCCAGGCCAGCGCCGGCTGCACTACCAGTTTCAGGGCGCTGATCCAGCCGACCTCCAGCAGGTTGGCCTTCAGGCTCTGGGTCGCCAGGAACAGGCCGATGGCGAACAGGGCGCAGGGACCGGCGGAGGCGCCCATCAGATCGCAGTAGATGGCGATCGGGCGCGGCACCGGCATGCCGGACAGGAAGACCGACCAGGCGAGCCCGAGGGCCGTGGAGATGATCAGCGGGTTCTTGACCAGCGCCCGGCCGACGTCGCGCAGCGCCTTGCCGATCCCGCCGCCCTGGCTGTTGGCGAATTCCAGCCAGATCACCGCGATGCCGACCATGATCGCGCTCATGATGACGGTGGCGAGGATGGCCGGGGCCAGACGGTCCGGGCCGAAGGCCGCCAGGAACAGCGGGATGCCCATGTAGCCGGTGTTGGAAAAGCAGGCGTTCAGCCCCTGCATGCACTGGATCTGCGTCCGCTCCCGGTGGATCAGCCAGCCGAGCAGCGCGCCCAGCGCGTAGACCGCCAGCATCGAGCCGAGGAAGGCGCCGATGAAGGGGCCGTTGAAGATCTCCGCCACCGAGCGCTTCGCGGTGCCGAGGAACAGCACCGGCGGCAGGGCCATCCAATAGACGAACTTGTTCAGCGCCTCCGACGAGGCGGGACCGAGCAGCTTCGCCTTACCGGAGAGGACGCCCGCCAGGATGATGGCGAAGACCGGGAGCGCCACGTTGATGACCACCGACATGGGGCCCGACCTTAAGGGGCAGCCCGTCTCCTGTCGAGGGACCCACCCTTCCGTCGGAGACATGGCTCCCTTGACGGCGCGCGGGGGGCGGGCAAGATTGGGCGGGGCCCTTTTTCCGCAGGAGTTTCGATGATCAACCACCACAGCGCGCTCATCTACGTCATGGTGCTGGTGTCGGCGTGCGACGGCGACATGACGGACGCGGAGCTTGAGGCCATCGGCGAGAACGTCCGCTACCTGCCGATCTTCAAGGATTTCGACATCGACCGGCTGACCGACGTGACCCGCGAATGCTCCGGCCTGCTGGCCGACGCCGACGGGCTGGAGACGACGCTCCAGATCGTCAAGGAGGCGATTCCGTCCAAGCTGTCCGAAACCGCCTACGCGCTCGCCTGCGACATCGCCGCGGCGGACCCGTCGGCCTCGCAGGAGGAGCTGCGGATGCTGGAGCTGATCCGGCACAAGCTGGGCGTGGACCGGCTGTGCGCCGCCGCCATCGAACGCGGCGCGCGGGCGCGCCACACCCGCCTGTGACGGACCGCGACATGACCGGACGGACGGGTCTGGCGGGGCGGACGGTCGGCTTCATCGGGCTGGGCCTGATGGGCCGGCCCATGGCCCGCAATCTGGCGAAGGCCGGCGCGGCCCTGGTGATCAGCAGCCGCAGCCCCGGCCCGGTCGAGGAGCTGGCCGGCGAGGGCATGAGCCCCGCCGCTTCTCCCGCCGAGGTCGCCGCCCGCGCCGATGCCATCGTTCTGATGCTGTCGGACACGGTGGCGGTGGAGGCGGTGGCCGCGGCCCTGATCGAGGCGCTGCGGCCCGGCCATCTCGTCATCGACATGGGCACCACGGCGGTCGGGGCGACCCGCAAGCTGGCCGAGGCCGTCCGCGCCAAGGGCGCGGACTGGGTCGACGCCCCGGTGTCCGGCGGCACGGTGGCGGCGGAGGCCGGCACCCTGACCATCATGGCCGGCGGCACGGAGGAGGCCTTCGCCCGCGCCCTGCCGCTGTTCCAGGCGATGGGCCAGCGCATCACCCATGTCGGTGACAGCGGGGCCGGGCAGGTCGCCAAGATGGCGAATCAGGTGATCGTCGCGCTGAGCATCGGCGCGGTGGCCGAGGCGCTGGCGCTGGCCAAGGCGGCGGGGGTGGAGCCGGGCAAGGTCCGCGACGCCATCCGCGGCGGCTTCGCCGAGTCGCGCATCCTGGAGCTGCACGGCCAGCGCATGGTCTCCGGCGACTTCACGCCGGGCGGCCGCGTGGTCACCCAGATCAAGGACCTGAAACAGGCGGAGGAACTGGCGGAGCAGTCCGGCATCCAGCTTCCCGCGCTGGGCCTCAGCCTGGAGCTGTTCGAGTTGCTGGCCGAACAGGGCGACGGCGGGCTGGACCACTCCGCCCTGTACCGGCTGTTCGTCAAGTAAGCCCTTCAGGCTCCGGTCGGGTCGCTTCGTCCGGAGCCATTGAGGACAAGCCATCAAGGGTCAGATGCAGCAAGGGGAACGGGCGGCCGCTGTCGTCCAGCGCGGACCGCCCGACCTCCCGGAAACCGAGACGCCGATAGAAGGCCCGGGCGGCGCCGTTCTGCTCGTTCACATCGACCGTCAGCTCCGGTCCGCCTTCCAGCGCGCGGGCGACCAGGGCGCGGCCGATCCCCCGGCCGTGCCACGCCGGATCGACGAACAGCGTGTCGATCTTCCGCCCGGTCATGCCCAGGAAGCCGACCGGCCGGTCGTCACCGTCCACGGCGACCAGAAGCGCTGCCGCCGGAAGATACTGGTCGCGCACGAGGTCGGCGTAGAAACCGATGTCCTCCTCGCTCAGGAAGTCGTGCGTGCTGCGCACCGCGGCGAGCCAGACGGCGAACAGCGCCGGGGCGTCGTCCGGGCGGGAGGAGCGGATCGGGATCACGCGTCGAGATACTCCTTCGCCAGCAGCTCGGCGATCTGCACCGCGTTGAGCGCGGCGCCCTTGCGCAGGTTGTCGGTGGACGCCCAGAAGGACAGGCCGTTGTCCACCGTGTAGTCCTCGCGGATGCGGCTGACGAAGACCGGATCGTCGCCGGCGACCTCGACCGGGGTGATGTAGCCGTCGTTCTCCTGCTGGTCGATCACCTGCATGCCCGGCGCCTTGCGCAGGATGCGGCGGGCCTCCTCGGCGGTCACCGGCTCCACGCACTCGACGGTGATCGCGGCGGAATGACCGATGAAGACGGGGACGCGGACGCAGGTCGCGCTCACCTTGATCTTGGGGTCGAGGATCTTCTTCGTCTCGACGTTCATCGCCCACTCGTCCCGCGTCGCGCCGTCCTCCATGAAGGGGCCGATGTGCGGGATGACGTTGAAGGCGATCTGCTTGGAGAAGACGGACTTCTGCACCGGGTCGTTGACGTAGATGGCGCGGGTCTGGCTGAACAGCTCGTCCATGCCCTCCTTGCCGGCGTCCGAGGCCGCCTGGTAGGTGGAGACCACGACGCGGCTCACCGTGACCTGCTCGTGCAGGGGCTTCAGCGCCATGGCCAGCAGGATGGCCGCGCCGCCGGGGCTGGCGACGATGTTCTTCTTCGCGTAGCCGGCGAGCGCGTCGGCGTTGACCTCCGGGACCACCAGCGGGACGTCGGGGTCCATGCGGAACTGCGGGCTGGCGTCGATCACCACGGCGCCCGCGGCGGCGGCGCGCGGCGCGTGGGCCGCCGAGACCTTGGCGTCCGCGGCGAACAGCGCGATGTCCACGCCCTTGAAGTCGAAGCGGGCGACGTCCTGGACCTTCAGCACCTCGTCCTCGCCGAAGGACACCTCCTTGCCGACCGCGCTGTCGGCGGCCAGGGCGATCACCGCGTCGGCCGGGAACCGGCGGTCGGCGAGGGTGGCCAGCATTTCCCGTCCGACGTTGCCGGTGGCGCCGACGACCGCGACTGTGTAGCCCATGGCGGTTAATCCCTGTGATATACGGTGCGAAGAGGGCTTGAGGTATGCGGTTCCCAATGGAATTGCAACAGCGCCCGCGTTGTGACACCGTGTGCGCCCTATCACGAACGACCGCGACCGGCACTCCGGGGCATGCCCACTCCGCTCGAAGACATCATCGCCAAGGCGATCAAGGACGCGGACAAGTCCTTCTTCAACGAGGACTACACCAAGCAGGCCCGCTCGGTGATGAACGCGCTGAAGAAGGCCGGCTACGAGGTCGCTCCGGTCCGCCCGCCCGAGGGGCTGGTGGAGTGGGCCAAGGAGAACATCCCCTTCGGCCGGCTGCGTCCGGCGGAGCTGATTACCCAGATGTATTCGATGATGGTGGAGAATGTTCGCCGCTTCGACAAGTAATAGGCTGAACGGCGAAACCGGGTTTCGGCCCTGGTAATACCAGCTGCAGCAAAGCCCGTTAGTTTTCAGGCACTTCCCGCGGTGCGCCATTTTGGCCACGGCCAAGTCCCTGCCGTTGACTCGTGTGCGGTAGAGGCGTAATTCAATCGCCAAACACAGCAGGGCTTAAAACTTTCGGTCTCGCATCACCCGCCGTCGCGGCAACAGCCCTCCTTGCCGCGACCGGTCGCCGAACTGAGGACGACGCAATGGCAAACGGCAGCGGTCGGCCGCTCTCTCCGCATCTGCAAGTCTACAAACTCCCCAGGACTGCGCTCCTGTCCATCACGCACCGCATCACGGGCGTGGGGCTGGCCGTCGGCACCCTTCTGCTGACCTGGTGGCTGGTCGCCGCCGCCACCAGCCCCGCCGCGTACGAGCGCGCGCAGCATTTCATCGGCTCCTTCTTCGGGCTGCTGCTGATGTTCGGCTGGTCGCTGGCGCTCTACTATCACCTGTGCAACGGCATCCGGCATCTCGTGTGGGACGCCGGCAAGTCGTTCGAGCTGAGCGAGGCCGAGCGCGGCAACCAGATCGTCATCGGTGCGGCGGCCGTGCTGACCGTGCTGACCTGGATCATCGGCCTGGCCGTGTGGTGAGGAGAGAAGACATGGCGTCCAACAGCAAGACCCTCCGCTCGCCGCTGCAGATCGCGCGCGGCCTGGGCTCCGCCAAGCACGGCACCGAGCATTGGTGGCACCAGCGCGTGACCGCCATCGCCCTGGTTCCGCTGACCGTCTGGTTCGTCTTCGGGGTGATCCGCCATCTCGGCGCCGACCACGCGGCCTTCGTCGCGTGGCTCAAGTCGCCCTTCTCGGCGCTGATGATGGTGCTGACCGCCGTGGTCACCTTCCACCACGCCCAGGCCGGGCTGCAGGTGGTGATCGAGGACTACGTGCACAATGAGATGGCGAAGATCCTGAGCATCCTGGCCGTGAAAGCCCTGTGCTTCGTGCTGGGTGCCGCCTGCGTCATCGCCGTCCTCAAGATTTCGTTCGGAGCCTGACGAGCCATGGCCGCCTACGATATTATCGATCATTCCTATGACGTCGTCGTCGTCGGTGCCGGCGGTGCGGGCCTGCGCGCCACCTTCGGCATGGCCGAGAAGGGCCTGAAGACGGCGTGCATCACCAAGGTCTTCCCGACCCGCTCGCACACCGTGGCCGCCCAGGGCGGCATCTCGGCGGCGCTCGGCAACATGAGCGAGGACGACTGGCGCTTCCACATGTACGACACCGTCAAGGGGTCGGACTGGCTGGGCGACCAGGACGCCATCGAGTACATGTGCCGCGAGGCCATCCCGGCGATCATCGAGCTGGAGCACTACGGCGTGCCCTTCTCGCGCACGCCGGAAGGCAAGATCTACCAGCGCGCCTTCGGCGGCATGACCGCCCATTACGGCAAGCAGCAGGCCTACCGCACCTGTGCCGCCGCCGACCGCACCGGCCACGCCATCCTGCACACCCTCTACCAGCAGTCGCTGAAGCACGAGGCGGAGTTCTTCGTCGAGTATTTCGCGCTGGACCTCATCATGGAGGACGGCGTCTGCAAGGGCGTGGTGGCCTGGAACCTCGACGACGGCACCATCCACCGCTTCCGCGCCCAGCTCGTCGTGCTGGCGACCGGCGGCTACGGCCGTGCCTACTTCTCCGCCACCTCGGCCCACACCTGCACGGGCGACGGCGGCGGCATGGTGCTGCGCGCCGGCCTGCCGCTGCAGGACATGGAGTTCGTGCAGTTCCACCCGACCGGCATCTACGGCTCCGGCTGCCTCATCACCGAGGGCGTGCGCGGCGAGGGCGGCTACCTCACCAACTCCAACGGCGAGCGCTTCATGGAGCGCTACGCGCCGTCGGCCAAGGACCTCGCCTCGCGCGACGTGGTGTCCCGCTCGATGACCATCGAGATCCGCGAGGGCCGCGGCGTCGGTGAGCACAAGGACCACATCCACCTGCACCTGGAGCACCTGCCGCCGGAGATCATCCACCAGCGCTTGCCCGGCATCGCCGAGACGGCCAAGATCTTCGCCGGCGTGGACGTCACCAAGGAACCGATCCCGGTTCTACCGACGGTGCACTACAACATGGGCGGCATCCCCACCAACTTCCGTTGCGAGGTGGTCAACCCGACCGCCGAGGATCCGGATCGCGTGGTGCCCGGCCTGATGGCCATCGGCGAGGCGGCCTGCGTGTCGGTGCACGGTGCGAACCGTCTCGGCTCCAACTCGCTGCTCGACCTCGTGGTGTTCGGCCGTTCGGCGGCCATCCGCGCCGCCGAGATCGTCGAGAAGGGCAAGTCGGTGTCGTCGTCCGCCGCCGCGACCGACGTCGCGCTGGAGCGCTTCGACCGGATCCGCAACGCCAAGGGCTCCATCAAGTCGTCGGAGCTCCGCCTGGAGATGCAGCGGACCATGCAGAACAACTGCGCGGTCTTCCGCACCGGCGAGGTGCTGGAGGAGGGCGTCAAGCTCATCGACCAGACCTTCGCCAAGAAGAGCGACATGGCGATCAGCGACCGTTCGCTGGTCTGGAACTCCGACCTCGTCGAAGCCATCGAGCTGGACAACCTGCTGTACCAGGCGGTCGCCACGCTCCACTCGGCGAAGAACCGGCCGGAGAGCCGCGGCGCCCACGCCCGCGAGGACTATCCGGACCGCGACGACGAGAACTGGATGAAGCACACCGTCATCGAGGTGTCGGACAAGGGCGAGACGAAGATCGGGTACCGCCCGGTCCATCTCTACACCCTGACCGACGAGGTGCAGGTGTTCCCGCCCAAGGCCCGCGTCTACTAAGGCGGCAAGAGCAAGGCAAGGATACGAACCATGGTCGAATTCAACCTGCCCGCCAATTCGAAGGTCGGCGTCGGCAAGACCATCAACGCCGCCAGCGGCGCCAAGCGGGCGAAGACCTTCAAGATCTACCGCTGGTCGCCGGATGACGGGCAGAACCCGCGGGTCGACACCTATGTCGTCGACCTCGACAAGTTCGGCCCGATGATCCTGGACGCGATCATCTACATCAAGAACAACATCGACTCGACCCTGACCTTCCGACGGAGCTGCCGCGAGGGCATCTGCGGGTCCTGCGCGATGAACATCGACGGCACCAACACGCTGGCCTGCCTGAAGGCCATCGAGGAGGTGAAGGGCGACGTCAAGATCTATCCGCTGCCGCACATGCCGGTGGTGAAGGATCTCGTCCCCGACCTGAAGCACATCTACGCCCAGCTCGCCTCGATCAAGCCGTGGCTGCAGTCGCAGTCGCCGGCCCCGAGCCGCGAGCGCCTGCAGTCGCCGGAGGACCGCGCCAAGCTGGACGGCCTCTACGAGTGCATCCTGTGCTTCTGCTGCTCGACCTCCTGCCCCAGCTACTGGTGGAACGGCGACCGCTACCTCGGCCCGTCGATCCTGCTCCAGGCCTACCGCTGGATCGTGGACAGCCGCGACGAGATGACGGGCGAGCGCCTCGACAACCTCGAGGACCCGTTCCGCCTCTACCGCTGCCACACCATCATGAACTGCACCAAGGCGTGCCCGAAGGGCCTCAACCCGGCCAAGGCCATCGCCGAGATCAAGAAGCTGATGGTTCAGCGCCGCTGATCCGTCCGCTGCGGTTCACCGATGAAAAACGGGGCGCCTCCGCAAGGGGGCGCCCCGTTTGCTTTGGCCTTTCGGCGGCGCGTCGGCCTACGCGAAGTCCGGATCGGTGGGCCGGGAGGGCGGCAGGTCGTCGTTGGGCAGGGGGGAGGGCATGTCCTCCTGCGGGCCGGGGGTCGGCAGGTCCGGGTTGTCGGTCAGGGGCCCCGGGGTGGGAACGTCCTGGCCCGGCGGCGGGAAGGGCGGGGCCGCGCGCAGCGGCTGCGGAAAGGCGCTCGAATAGGTCCAGCCCATGGGTCGGTCGCTCCCGGTGTGGTGAGGGTGTCCTGCATCAACCGTCCGGCCGGCCCGTCTGCGCAGGTTGACCGGCGGCGATGAGGGGGTATGCTTTTCGAGGGAGCGAACCATCCGGATAGAACCAACCCGAAGCCACAAAGGGAGAAGATCATGGGCAGCACGGCCGGTCAGGCGTTGAGCTACATCCAGGGCGAATGGATCGCGGGCAACCCCGCCATCGTCGGCCCGATGACTCACGCGCTCTGGCTGTCTTCGGTCGTCTTCGACGGCGCCCGCGCCTTCCAGGGCGTGGCCCCCGACCTCGACCGCCACTGCGCCCGCGTCGTGCGCTCCGCCCAGGTGATGGGCCTCGCCCCCATGCTGACCGCCGGGGAGATCGAGGAGCTGTGCTGGGACGGCATCCGCCGCTTCCCCAAGGAGGCCGAGCTGTACATCCGGCCCATGTTCTACGCGGAGGAGGGCTTCGTCGCCCCCGACGCGGAAAGCACGCGCTTCGTCCTGTCGGTCTACGAGGCGCCGCTGCCCAGCGCCGCCGGCTTCACCGCCTGCCTGTCCAGCCGCCGCCGCCCGATGCCGGACATGGCGCCGACCGAGGCCAAGGCCGCCTGCCTCTACCCCAACGCCGGGCTGGCCCTGAAGGAGGCCCGGCAGCGCGGCTTCGACAACGCCATCATGCTCGACCCCATCGGCAGCGTGGCGGAATTCGCCACGGCCAACCTGTTCATCGCCAAGGACGGGGTGGTGCGCACGCCGGTGCACAACGGCACCTTCCTCAACGGCATCACCCGCCAGCGCGTGATCGCCCTGCTGCGCGACGACGGGGTGACGGTGGAGGAGGCCACCCTGAGCGCCCGCGACGTTCTGGAGGCGGACGAGGTGTTCTCGACCGGCAACTACGCGAAGGTGGTGCCGGTCACCCGCGTCGAGGAGCGCGCCCTGCAACCCGGCCCCCTGGCGGCGCGGGCGCGGGCGCTCTATTGGGAATTCGCCTTCCGCTGAGCGGCGCCGGTCGCTTCAGAATGCCGGTTTCCGGGCGGTATGCGGCCCGGAAACCGGCTTGATGGGCGGCGCTCTCCGCGGCATGATGCCCACGAAACGGCGGATCGGGTCCGCCGAGGGAAGCGGCTGGGAGGCATTCATGCAATTCCGCGAACGGCGCCGCGTGATCCAGGTGATCCGCACCGTCTATGATCCGGACCTGAAGCGCGGGCGGTCGGAGCTGGTCGGGAAGATCGACAAGGCCGCGCCCGTGATCACCGACAAGCTTCAGAGAAGCTGCACGCCGGAGGAGCTGCCGGAGGTCCTCACCTATCTCGACGGCCGCCACAACCGCCTGCGCAACGAGGCGGTGCGCGCCGGGGCGGAAACCCTGCCGGCCCAGATGCGGGAGGCGGCGGAGTATTTCCGCACCCACCGCGACGACGATGCGCGGGCCTTCGCCACGGAAATCCGGCTGGCGTGGGAGGAGTTGAAGACGGCCCTGCGCGAGTCCGGATTCTCCAAGAGCAAGGTGCTGAAAAGGGGCGCGGACCGGGACAAGGTCGCGGCGACGGCGGAGGCGCCGACGCCCACCCCCACCCAGTCTTCGGGCGTGGAGGGCGTGGCCGAACCGGTGGACGCCCCGTCCCCCGCACGGCCGGTCCGCAAACCGCGCGTCAGGAAGGCGCGGGCCGCGCCCGCCGCCGTCGAAGGTGCGTCCTCGGATACGGACGGGGCCGCCACCCCTCCGGCGGTCTGAGGACCGCGCCGGTTCACCCGTCCGCGCGGACCAGCGCGCTGGCGGCGTTGCGGTGATGGGTCAGCGCGGCGGCGAGGCGGGCCAGCCAGACATCGCTGGCCGTCCGGTCGGCGGGCAGGGCGCGGCGACGGTGCGCGGAGCCCCGACGCGCCTCCTCGGCCATTCGGGCATGCAGGCGAAGCGCTGCGGCCTGGGCCAGGATGGCGTAGCGCTCCGCCCCCTGCAGAACCGCAGCCCGCAAGGCGTCGCGGGGCGGCGCGTCATCGTGACGGCGTTCCAAAGCTTCGAGAGGGGCCAAGTCTTCGAGAAGGGCCAAATCTTCGAGAAGGACCAAATCTTCGAGAAGGGATGAACGCGGGAGCGTTCCGGCGATTCCGGTCATGACCGGACGCTAAGCCCTCAAGTCGCCAATGTAAAGGAAAATTATCCTAGGACCGTGTGCCGCAGGGCTGCCGCTTACTGGCTTGCCCAGACGATGCGGGCCATCCAGGCGACCTCGGCGCGCGGGATGCTGCGGTCCGGATGGGCGCGGTTGATGGAGATCAGCTCGATCTTCGTGGCGGTTTCGCGCAGGAGCTGCTTCGCCATCACCTCGCCGCCCTTGGTGCGGACGACGACGCGGTCGTTGCGCCGGATCTGCGCGGCGGGCGAGACGATGATGGTGTCGCCGTCGCGGTAGACGGGGTCCATGCTGTCCCCGGCGATCTCCAGCGCGTAGGCGTGCGGGTCGCCGATGCTGGGGAACAGAAGCTCGTCCCAGCCAACGCCCGAGGGGAAGCCGGCGTCGTCGAAGAAGCCGGCGTTGCCGGCCTGGGCGTAGCCGATGACCGGCACCCGCTGGAGCGAGCCGGCGCCCGCGGCATCGCCGACGAGGCTGACGAACTCCGACAGCGACGCTCCGGTCGCCTCCAGAACCTTGGACACGCTCTCCGTCGAGGGCCAGCGGAGCTTGCCGTCGCCGGTGGTCCGCTTGCTCTTGTTGAAGGTCGTCGGGTCCAGCCCCGCCCGCCGCGCGAGCCCGGAGGCCGACAGCCCGTGTTGGGCCGCGAGGCGGTCGATCGCCCGCCAAATGTCCGCATGTTTGAGCATGGGAGGATAATCACATAAACGGGCCGGCCCGTCCCTAGGAACCTATTCATATTTTCCTTGACGAAGGATTTTAATCAGTACATAACGTGAACATCTGTTCGCCAGCCGCGCGTGCCGCGGCCCATCCGGCGCTCCGCCCGAGAGCGAAGCTGCGCCCGCGAACGCAAGAGCTGCAATTCCGAGGGAGACCCCACGCATGGTCCATCACCGCAACACGTCCATGGTCCTGTCCGACGCTGTCGGGGAACCGTTCGGCAGCGCGGAGGAGGCGTGGTTCTGGTCGGTCCAGGCGCAGGACGCCAAGGCCGCCGGCGCGCGCATCGCCGCCGGGCGGGGGCTCGTCCAGCGCCCGTGCGAGCCCGGCGACGTGCTGTGCGCGGTGGACCGGCTGTACCGCCGCCGCCTGCTGATCCGCGACCATCTGCATGTGCTGGTTCACTACGGGCGCCGCCTGATGGCGCCGGACCCGGCGCGCTACCGTGAACAGCGCGCCCACACGCTGTGGCGGGAGGCGTTCGACCGGCTCCGCCCGGTGCTGCGCGAGAAGGGCATCGTCCAGTGAGCATGCCGATGCCTCAGCCCTGCCGGGCCGCAGCGGACGCACCGCGCGTCTGGGTGGTCTTCCGGGGCGAGGCGGAGCTGTGGTGGCTGCGCCTGCTGAAACCGGGATTCCGCCATTGCTTCGCGCTGCTGCACGACGGGCGCCATTGGGTGATCGTCGATCCGCTCTCGCCCTTCACCGACGTGTCGGTCCTCGACCTGCCGGCGGCCTTCGATCTGCCGGGCTGGTACCACGGGATGGGCATGGCGGTGACCCCGGCGCCGGTGCGGCGCGGCCTGACCCGCCCGGCCCCCTGGGCGCCCTTCACCTGCGTCGAGGCGGTCAAGCGCCTGCTGGGGTTGCACGCGCCCGGCGTCCTGACGCCCTGGCAGCTTTACCGGCGGCTGGCGCGCTCCGCCGCCGGGTCCTGATCCGCGCCGCCGGTCCGTCCCCGCTTCCTGTCGCCCTGTCTCACCACGAACAAGGAATTCCCAACCATGGCGAACCTGTTCAAGGCGCCCCGGCCGACGGCGCCGCCGGCGCCCGCCCCGGAACCCGCGCCCATCCCTCAACCTGCGCCTCAACCCACCCCAGCACCCGCGCCCGAGCCCGCACCGGCACCGGCGCCCGTGGAGGTTCCGGCGCCGGCTCCCGTCACGACGCCCTGGTGGAACACGGCCCCGGAACCGATTCCGGAACCCGCCGCCCCGGTGGCCAACCCGGTGGTCAAGGTCCCGGCCCCCGTGGCGCCGCCCGCCGTCGATCCGGCCACCCCGGCTCCGGCCACGGAGGAGGAGAAGGACCCGGCCAAGGCCGCCGAGGCGATGATCCAGCGGCGCAACCGGGGACGGGCGGGGACGGTCCAGACCTCCTGGCGGGGCGCGCTGGACGCCGGCGCGCTGGTGCCGCTGCGCAAGCGCCTGTTGGGGGAGTGAGGCCGTGAGCGACACCAAGCAAGGGCACCGCAAGGGCACTGCCCCCGACGCTCCGCCGAACGGGCCGGAGCGTCTGCTGGAGCGCTACCGGGCGGCGCGGGAGCGCCGGTCGGTCTGGGAGAGCCATTGGCAGGAATGCTATGACCACGCCCTGCCCAACGGGCAGCCCTTCCGCGGCGGCGGCACCCCCGGCGAGCGGCGGGTGGACCGGCTGTTCGACGGCACCGCGCCGGACGCGGTGGAACAGCTCGCCGCCAGCCTGCTGGCCGAGCTGACCCCGCCCTGGTCGCGCTGGTTCGGGCTGCAGCCCGGCCCGTCGCTGCCGGACGGCGAGCGCGACCGCGTGGCCCCGATGCTCGACCGCGCCGCCGGCATCGTGCAGGCGCATGTCGACCGTTCCAACTTCGCCGTGGAGATCCATCAGGCCTTCCTCGACCTCGTGACGGTGGGCACGGCCTGCCTGCTGATGGAGGAGGCCCCGCCCGGCGCCGCGTCCAGCCTGCGCTTCACCGCAGTGCCGCTGGCCGAGGCGGTGCTGGAGGAGGGGGCTGACGGGCGGCTGGACGGCACCTTCCGGCGCAGCGAGGCGACCCTGGCCCAGATCGAGCGCCGCTTCCCCGGCGCGGCCCTCCCGGACGCGGTGCGGGAACGCGGCGCCGCGGAGCCGGACAGCCGCTTTCCGCTGGTCGAGGCGGTGCTGCCGGACGGGCTGGCCTATCGCTGGACGGTGGTCCTGGACAGCGGGCTGGCCGATCCCGCCACGCTGGCCGAGGGGCGCTTCGCGCAGTCCCCCTTCATCAATTTCCGCTGGCTGAAGGCACCGGGGGAAACCTATGGCCGGTCGCCGGTCATGAAGGCGCTGCCCGACATCAAGACCGCCAACAAGGTGGTCGAGCTGGTTCTGAAGAACGCCTCGGTCGCCGTCACCGGCATCTGGCAGGCCGACGACGACGGGGTGCTGAATCCCGCGACCATCCGGCTGGTGCCGGGGACGATCATCCCCAAGGCGGTGGGCTCCGCCGGGCTGACGCCGCTCGCCAACCCCGGCCGGTTCGACGTGTCGCAGCTCGTGCTGGACGACCTGCGGGCGCGCATCCGCCACGCGCTGCTCGCCGACCGGCTGGGGCCGCTGGACCAGCCGCGCATGACCGCGACCGAGGTGGTCGAACGGTCCGCCGAGATGGCCCGGCTGCTCGGCGCGACTTACGGGCGGCTCCAGGCGGAGCTGCTGACCCCGCTGGTGCTGCGCGCCGTCGGCATCCTGCGCCGCCGCGGCGAGATCCCGGACATCGCGGTCGATGGGCGCACGGTGGCGCTGCAGCACCGTTCCCCGCTGGCCCAGGCCCAGGCGCAGCGCGACGTCCAGGCGACGCTGCGCTGGCTGGACACCGCGCGCCAGCTCGGCCCGGAGGCGCTGTCCGCGGTGGACGTCGCGGCGACCGCGCGCTGGCTGGGCGAGGCCTTCGGCGTCCCCGCCAAGCTGGTGCGGGCGGAGGCGCCCCATGGCTGATCCGGCGGATTGGAACAACGGAGGGTGGGACTGGCTGGATGGCGCCACGCCCGCCGAGGCCGTTCCGGCCGGCGATCCGGCGCCCAGCTTCGCCCGCTGCTTCGCCGGGCCGGACGGCGTACGGGTGCTGGCCACGCTGAAGGCGATGACGTTGGGCCGCACGCTCGGCCCCGATGCCTCCGACGCCGCGCTGCGCGACCTGGAGGGCCAGCGCCGTCTGGTCGCCCTCATCCTCGCCCTGACCGCCCGTGGGCAGGGCGTCTGAAGACTTTCATCGATAAGGAGCTATCCATGGCCGACAATCTGCTGACCGCGTCCGTTCCCGGCGCCCCGCCCGCGGTGCCCGAGAAGTTCCGCGACCCGGAAACCGGCGCGGTGCGCGTGGAGGCGCTGCTGAAGTCCTATCTGGAGCTGGAGCGCAAGCTGTCCGCCCCAGCTTCTGGTGGTGGCGAGCGGCCCGGCCTGCTGGCGGCGCCGGGCGTGCCGGACGGGCCGGAGGGCTACTGCATCGCCTGCGACCACGGGCTGTTCGAGCCGGACCCGGCGATCAACGGTCGTCTGCACGGCGCCGGCTTCACGCCGGAGCAGGCGCAGCTCGTCTACGACCTCGCCGCCGAGCGGCTGGTCCCGCTGATCCAGGAGCTGGCCGCCGAGTTCCAGGCGGAACGCGAGGTCGAACGGCTGTCCGCCCAGTTCGGCGGGGCCGAGCGCTGGCGGGAGGTGTCGCGGCAGCTCCACGCCTGGGCGGTGAAGAATCTGCCGCCCGCGGCGGTCGAGGGCCTGTCGACCACCTATGAAGGGGTGATGGCGCTTCACCGGATGATGACCGGCGGCGAGCCCGCCGCCCTGTCCATGCCGGCCGGCGCGCCGTCCGCCGGCGGAGAGGCGGAGCTTCAGGCGCTGATGCGCGACCCCCGCTATTGGCGCGACCGCGACCCGGCGGTGGTGTCGCGGGTGACCGACGGGTTCCGGCGCCTTTACCCGACCGCCTGAGGCGGCGGACCGGCGGCGCGGCGTGGTTTCGCGGATGGCCTCTCGGGAGGGCCTGCGAAGTCACGCCGCGCCGGATGGGCGAAATGTCGCAGCCGGATTGAAAGTGGTGCGGGAGGGCCGGGGCGGGCAACTTGACCGTTGCGTGTTTGAAATAAAAAAGCGACGCTTTCGCGCAGAATGACAACCGGCCGGAGGCAGCGGCCGGGTGCGACGACCGCCGCCGGAACCGTGATGACGCTGCGCCGCAAGATCCGTTGGCTGACCTGGATTGGCCTGATCGGCTGCCTCATGGCGGCAATACCGGCGCTTTACCTGCTGCGCAGCGGTTTGATCTCGGAGCGGGAACGGCTGACGCACGCTTTGGTCGGCTCGGCGCACGCCATGCTTGGCGAGATCAACGCGGCCATCGAGGCGGGCGCCCTGCCGCGGGACGAGGGCCAGGGGCAGGCGCGGCTGGCGCTGCGGGCTCTGGGGCGCGACCCGTTCCATGTCAGCGTCTTCACCGACGGGCGCGTGCCCGAGGGCTGGATGGGCGAGGGGCATTCGGTCCGCGCCAGCCTGACCTTCGAGCCCTGGGGCTGGGCCATCGCGGCGGCCAGCGGGACCGACGACCTCGACCGCGAATTCGCCATGGAGGCCCTGGCCTTCGTCCTGTTCATCACCGTTCTGCTGGTGCTGAGCTGGCCGCTGTCGGTGTTCCTGTCGCAGCATGTGCTGGGTCCCATCGAGGCGCTGTCGGAGCGGATGGAACGGCTGACCGAAGGGCAGACCGGCATCGACATCCCCGGCCGCGACCGCAAGGACGAGTTCGGCGCCATGGCCCGCGCCATGGACTATTTCCGGCAGGCCGCCGAGGCGCTGATCGTGCGCGACGAGCGGTTGTTCGGCATCATGAACAACATCGGCGAAGCCATCGTGCTGGTCGGCGAGGACGGTCTGGTCCAGGAGCACAACCCCGCCGCCGTCGCGCTGTTCGGCGTGCCCGCGGAGCGGCTCGACGGCCATCGCTTCGCCGACCTGTTCGCCGAGGAGGACCGCGAGCGGGTCGCCCGGCTGCTCGGCCTGGAGACGCCGGGCGGGGACGATGCGGTGATGGGCGCCGGCGGCCGCACGGAGCGCGCCGAGGAGCTGGTGATCGAGCGGGGGGACGGGCGGATTGACGCCTCGCTCTCCCTGTCCTGCCTGGACGTGCAGGGACGGCGCAGCTACGTCTGCGCGCTGGCCGACATGACGGAGCGGCTGCGCCACGAGCGGGAGCTGCTGCGCCTCGCCACCCGCGACCGGCTGACCGGCTTGCCGAACCGGGCCCTGATCGAATCGCTGCTCGACACCTCGATCGAGCGGGCGCGCCGCCATGGCCGCCGCTTCGCGGTGCTGTGCCTGGACCTGTCGCGCTTCAAGCTGATCACCGACACGCTGGGCCATCACGCCGGGGACCTGCTGCTTCAGGAGGTCGCCTCGCGGATCGTCGTCACGGTGCGGGCCAGCGACACGGTGGGGCGCATCGGCACCGACGATTTCGCGGTGATCCTCGACGAGGTGGGCGAGGCGAAGGAGGCGGAGGTCGCCGCCCAGCGCATCCTGGCCGCCTTCGACGAGCCGGTGCTGCTGATGGGGACGGAGCATTACGTCCGCCCGTCGATCGGCATCGCCCTGTTCCCCGACCACGCCGACAGCGCGCAGGAGCTGATCCGCTCCGCCGACACGGCGCTCTACGCGGCCAAGCGGGCCGGCGGCAAGCGCCACGCCTTCTTCCGCAAGGAGCTGGCCGACCAGGCGCACCGCCATCTCGCGCTGGACCGCGACCTGCGGGCGGCGCTGGCGCGCGGGGAGTTCCAGCTCCACTACCAGCCCAAGGTGTCGCTGATCGACCAGTCGCTGGAGGGGTTCGAGGCGCTGCTGCGCTGGGACAAGCCGGGCTTCGGCATGATCTCCCCCGGCGAGTTCATTCCGGTCGCCGAGGACACCGGCTTCATCGTGCCGCTCGGCGACTGGGTGCTGGACGAGGCCTGCCGCCAGTTGCGGGAATGGATCGACCGCGGGCTGGAACCGGTGCCGGTGGCCGTCAACATCTCCCCGCGCCATCTGCGCCAGCGCTCCGCCGAGGATTTCCGCCGCATCATCGACCGCCACCGCCTGTCGCCCGATCTGGTCGAGCTGGAGATCACCGAGGGCGCCGTGATGCAGGACATGGACCACGCCCTGTCCGTGCTGGCGGCGCTGAAGGCCATGGGCATCCGGGTGGCGGTGGACGACTTCGGCACCGGCCATTCCTCGCTGAGCTACCTGAAGCGGCTGCCGGTGACGACGCTGAAGATCGACCGCTCCTTCGTGAACGGCGTGCCGAGCGAGCGGGAGGACAACGGCATCGTCTCCACCATCATCGCCATGGCCGACATGCTGGGGCTGGACGTGGTGGCGGAGGGGGTCGAGAAGCAGGAACAGGCCAATTTCCTGCGCCACCACAACTGCACCCTGGTCCAGGGCTGGCTGACCGGGCGGCCGGTACCCGCCGGGCAGGCCGCCGACCTGCTGGCCGTGCGCCTGCGCCGGACGGCGTGAGGATCGGCCTAATGATGTGAGCGTCCGGGGGCATGAGCCGCCCCCGGTCCGCCCCGGACGTCAGCGCAGCGCGCCCTTGACGTCCTCGTACTTGTCCTTCTGCCAGGCCTCCAGGCCCTTGAGCTCGTTCTCCGTCATGTCGACGGTCAGGCGCTTGCCCTTCATGTGCAGCCGCTCCAGCGGCAGGACGACGTCCTTGTCGCTGATGTCGGCGACGTGATCGACGTCGATCACCGCGAAGGTCTGGCCCCCCTTGCGGACGATGCCCTCGATCTCGGCGATGTCCTTGCCGTCGCTGCCGTAGATGTCCTTTCCCTTCAGCTGGGCCGCGGTCATCTTACCGACCGCCGGGTCGAGCGAGCCGTGGGTGGCCGCGACCTGTCCGGTCGCCTTGTTGTTCGGGACCTCCTTGGCGGTGGTTCCGGACATGCTTTCGGCCAGGGCCGGCGTGGCGAGCAGAAGCGCCGCGACGCCGCAGGCGGTGATGATCGTCTTCATGAAGCGTATTCCTTTTTTATGCCGTGTTTTTCGGGCCGTTGAGGCCAACCATTCAACAGCGCGGTTCCGGGGGATATTCCATGCCCCAAGGGAGTACCGCGCCAAGGGATGCCGGCTCGATGAAGGAAAATATTCTTGACATGAAAGGGCGCGTGTCCTAGAAACGGTCTTGCCAACGCCCGTCGTGCGTCCCCTCACGCGGCGGGCCGCGGCGTTGCGAACCTCCCTCCACGCCTGTCCTGAAAGGGGCTGACCGGACAACCGAAAGGCCCGGTCGGCCCCTTTCTTTTTCGCGCTTCGCCCGCGGCCGGGCGCGCGTCCCCGCGTCCTGTTCCGGGATCGGGCGCGCCCGACAACCGGGTGGCGGAATGCTTCCCGCCGGACGGGACCCCGCAGAACGCGAAAGGAAAACAATCCGATGTCCACCTCGGTCGCCCAGGCTTTCGTCAAGCAGTTCGAACGCGAAGTGCACGACGCCTACCAGCGCATGGGCTCCAAGCTGCGCAACACGGTGCGCACCAAGAACAACGTCCAGGGCGCCTCCACCGTCTTCCAGAAGGTCGGCAAGGGCACCGCCTCCACCAAGGCGCGCCACGGCGCGGTTCCGGTGATGAACCTGGACCACACGCCGGTCGAATGCACCCTCTACGACTTCTACGCCGGCGACTGGGTCGACCGGCTGGACGAGCTGAAGACCAACATCGACGAGCGGCAGATCATCGCCAGCGCCGGCGCCTACGCGCTGGGCCGCAAGACCGACGAACTCATCCTCGGCGAGCTGAACCGGTCCACCAACTTCGCGGGCGGCTCCAGCGACGGGCTGACCAAGGCGAAGGTGCTGACGGCCTTCGAGAAGCTGGGCGAGTCCGATGTGCCGGACGACGGCCAGCGCTACGCCGTCGTCGGCTGGAAGCAGTGGAGCCAGCTTCTGGGCATCGACGAGTTCGCCAGCACCGAATATGTCGGCGCCGACGAGCTGCCCTGGCGCGGCACCCAGGCCAAGCGCTGGCTGGGCACGCTGTGGATGCCGCATTCCGGCCTGAAGGCGGAGGGCGGCGTCCGGCTGTGCCACTGGTACCACAAGACGGCCATCGGCCACGCCTCCGGCGCCGACGTGAAGACGGACATCTCCTGGCACGGCGACCGCGCCGCGCACTTCGTCAACAACATGATGTCGCAGGGCGCCGGCCTGATCGACGCGGCGGGCGTCGTCACCATGCGCTGCCTGGAAGCCTGACTCCCAGAAGCCTGACCCCGGGCGCCTGACGCCCCCCTGCCGACGACCGACCTGGAGTTTCCTCCCATGGCCTATCTTCCGAAGGACCTGAGCGTCCTTGCCTACGCCAACGGCTTCACGCTGTGGCACTACACGACGCCGGACGCCGCCACGCTGGTGGACAACAGCGGCTATTTCAACGGCGCGTCCGACCTGCTGCGCAGCGGCGACATGATCCTGGCCAACACCGGCACCGCCGGGACGCCCGCCGCCGGCGTCTTCGTGGTCGCCGCCAACGCGGCGGGGGTGGTGGACGTCACCAACCTGTCGCCCTTCGGCGCGTCCAACACGGACTGACGGGGGTCGTGGGGAAGCCCCGGCGGGGCTTCCCCGCCTCTGACCGACGCCCTGACCGGAAGGATCGATCCCATGGCATTGACCGCTATCGGGCTGTGCAGCCGCGCGCTCATCAAGATCGGGGCGACGGCGATCACCGCCTTCGACGAGGGCACCGCCGAGGCGGAGGTCGCGGCGGCGCTCTTTGAGCCGGCGCGCGACGCGCTGCTCTCCGCCAACGCCTGGAGCTTCGCCACCCGGCAGGCCCGGTTGGCCCGGCTGGCCGACGACCCGGTCGCCGACTACGGCGTGGCCTTCCAGCTTCCCGCCGATTTCCTGCGGGCGCTCGGCGCCGGGGCGGGTGGACGGGGCCGCGGGCTCGACTACCGCATCGCCGGGCGGGCGCTGCACGCGGCGTCCGACGCGGTGGTGCTGACCTATGTCGGGCGACCGGCGGAAGAGGACTTCCCGGCCTTCTTCGATCAGGCGCTGATCGCCCGGCTGGCCGCGGAGTTCTGCATCCCGCTGACCGAGAGCACGAGCCGGGCGGAGCTGCTGCAGCGGCTGGCCGAGAGCGAGTTCCGCCGCGCCCGCCAGATCGACGCCCTGCAGGACAGCCAGCCGGGCTTCGAGGATTTCACCCTGATCGACGCGAGGGGCTGATGGCGCGGATTCGTCAGGTGAAGACCAACTTCACGGCGGGGGAGATCTCCCGCCGCCTGCTCGGGCGCGGCGACCTGCGCGCCTACGACAACGGGGCGCTGGCGCTGCGCAACCTGTTCATCCACCCGACGGGCGGGGTGACGCGCCGCTCCGGCCTCGCCTTCGTCGATCCGGCCCACGGCGACGGACGGCTGGTCGCCTTCGAGTTCAACACGGAGCAGACCTACCTGCTGGTCTTCTCCGAGGGGCGGATCGACGTCTACGGCAACGACACGCCCATCGCCACCGTCGCGGCCCCCTGGACCGCGGCCCAGCTGCCCCAGATCACCTGGACGCAGAGCGCCGACACGCTGCTGGTCTGTCACCCCGACGTGCCGCCGCGCAAGCTGACGCGCAGCGGCGCCGACGCCTGGGCGCTGACCGGCTGGAGCTACGTCGCCGACGGGGAGCGGGTGGCGATGCCCTTCTACCGTTTCGCCGATCCCGCCGTGACGCTGACCCCGTCCGGAACGGCGGGGCTGGTGACGGTGACCGCCTCCGCCGCCGTCTTCGACCCGAAGCAGGAGGGCACGCGCCTGCGCATCCAGGGCAAACAGCTCCGCGTCGAGGGGGTGGTGTCGGCGACCCAGGTCACCGCGACGGTGCTGGAGACGCTGGCCGGCACCGCCGCCACGACGGCCTGGGACGAGCAGTCCTTCTCGCCGCTGCGCGGCTGGCCGGTGTCGGCGGCCTTCCATCAGGACCGGCTGGTCATCGGCGGGTCGCGCGACCTGCCCAACCGGCTCTGGCTGTCGCGCTCCGCCGACCTGTGGAACTTCGACCTGGGCACCGGCCAGGACGACGAGGCCATCGAATTCGGCATCCTGTCCGATCAGGTCAACGCGGTGCGCGCCGTCTTCTCCGGGCGGCATCTCCAGGTCTTCACCTCCGGCGCGGAATACATGGTGTCGGGCGACCCGCTGACGCCGCAGAACATCCAGGTCCACCGGCAGACGCGCATCGGCTCCCCCGTCGACCGATCCGTCCCGCCGCGCGACGTGGACGGGGCCACCCTGTTCGTGTCGCGCAACGGGCGGGAGATCCGCGAATTCCTCTACACCGACACCGAGGCGGCCTATCAGGCCAACGATCTGGCGCTGCTCGCCCGCCATCTGGTGGTGAGGCCGCGCGACCAGGATTACGACCAGGGCCGCCGCCTGATGTTCGTGGTGATGGAGGACGGGGCGCTGTGCGCCCTGACCGTCTACCGGCTGGAGCAGGTGACCGCCTGGACCCGGCTGGAGACGGACGGGGCGGTGCGCTCCGTCGCGGTGGTCGGCGACGAGGTCTACGCGCTGGTCGACCGCGCCGGGCGGTGGAGCGTGGAGCGCTTCGACGACGGCCTGAACCTCGACGCCGCCCTGGTCGGCGACCATGACGCCCCGACGGCGGTGTGGAGCGGGCTGGACCATCTGGAGGGGCGGACCGTCGCGGTGGTCGCCGACGGGACGGTGCGCGCCGACGCCACCGTCGCCGCCGGAAAGATCGTGCTCGACCCGCCGGCCCGCCACGTCGAGGCCGGGCTGCCCTACAGCCACCGCATCGAGCCGCTGCCGGTCAGCCTGCTGGGGCAGGCGGGCGGGACGGACGCGGTGCGGCTGGTCTCCGTCGGCTTCCGGCTGGAGGAGACGGCGGCGCTCCACGCCGACCTGGGGCGCGGGCTTCAGGAATTGCCGCTGCACCGGACGGGGCCGCAGCCGGCGGGCGGCGTTCCTGTGCCGGTCTCCGGCGACCGCAAGCTGCGGGCGCTGGGCTGGCGGCGCGACAGCGACCGGCCGCTGTGGAGCATCCGGCAGGACGCGCCGCTGCCCTTCACGCTTTTGTCCGTAACCATGGAACTGAGGGTGAACGACTGATGGGCGGAATCACGACCCTGGCCACCGCGGCGCTGCCGCTGGCGAACTCCGTCGCCGACACGGTGGACCGCGTCTCCGGCACCTCGGACAGCGCGCGCCGGCAGCAGGCCGCCGACGAGCGCCGCTACGCCTATCAGGCGGAGCAGCAGCGCCTGCAATGGCAGCGCGAGGACGAGCTGCGCCGCCAGGACCAGGAGCTTCAGCGCCAGAAGGACGAGCAGGCCCGCGCCGAGGCGGAGCGGCAGCGCACCCGCGAGATGGACTGGCTGGCGCAGAGCCAGAATTTGGCCGCCCAGCAGCTCCGCGCGGGGCAGGCCGTCACGCTGGCCGACAAGGAAGGCGACGCCCGCACGCGGCTGGCCCAGATGTCCGCCGCCGCCCAGTCCGACGAGCGGCGGCGCGTGGACGCCCTGCGCCGGACCGTGGCGCGCGCCCGCGCCACGCTCGGCTCCAACGGGGTCAGCGCGGCCGACGGCTCCGGCGAGGCGATCCTGCTCGGCGTCGTCAAGGACAGCGCCGCGGAGCGCGGGGAGGCGGAAAGCACCGACCGGCTGAAGCGCGAGGCCATCCAGCAGGAGGTGGACAGCGTGCGCCGCCGCAACCTGCTGGAACAGGCGCAGCTCGCCGAGCGCCAGCGGCTGGAGTTCATGAGCCGCTTCTACTGAACGCTTTCCTTCGGTCCACCCAGCAGCAGGAGGGGCGCAACCCATGCCCAGCGCACTCGACGTTCCGCGCGGCAACCCGCGCGTCCAGTATCTTGCCGACGGCGTGCAGACGGACTTCACCTTTCCGTTTCCGGTCTTCGAAGAGGGCGACCTCCAGGTCTTCCTGGGGGCGGCGCGGCAGACCACCGGCTATGCGGTCAGCGGCGCCGGGGAGACCGCGGGCGGCACGGTGGCCTTCGCGGAGCCGCCGGAGGCCGGGACGCCGGTCCTGCTGCGCCGCCGCCTGCCCATCGAGCGGATGAGCGACTTTCTGGAGAGCGGGCCGCTTCCGGCCGCCAGCCTGAACCGCGAGTTCGACCAGCTCACCGCGGCGCTCCAGCAGGTGGCCGGCGACCAGGAACTGATGCTGCGCTACACCGACACCGACCTGCCGGCCTCCAACCGGTTGCCGGAACGGGCGGTGCGGGCCGGCCAGCTCCTGGCCTTCGACACGGTGGGAAACCCCATCGCCCGCAAGCCGGTGGACGAGGAGGCGCTGTCCACTTTCGTCGCCCCCGGCGCCGGCGCGGTGCGCCGCCCGGTGCGCGAGAAGCTGGCCGACGCCCTGTCGGTGAAGGATTTCGGCGCGGTCGGCGACGGCGTCGTGGACGACACGCGGGCGATCCAAGCCGCGCTGACCGGCGCGGACGCCGTTTATGTGCCGCCGGGCACCTACCGGATCACCAGCACGCTGACCGTGGGCTATGGGCAAACCCTGTACGGGGCCGGGCAGAGGTCGGTCATCGCCGGGTCCTCGGCCGCGTTCGACCTGATCCATCTGCCGGACGGCTACGCCACGGTGAGCGGCCTGCGGCTGGAGCGGGGCGACGCCGCGGTGCGGCTGTTCGGGCGGGACGGCCCCTGCGTGCACAACACGCTGAGCGACCTGACCGTCTGGGACCCGCGGGTGGGGCTGCTGTTCGACGGGTACGCCGATCCCAACCGGCCCTGCTACTGGAACATGGTGTCGCGCGTTCTGGTGGCCCGCCCGTCGCTGCACGGGGTGTGGCTGACCCGGACGGGGGAGGGCGACACGCCCAACGCCAACCGCTTCTCCATGGTGCGCGTCTATTCCCTGTCGGCGCCCATCGCCGGCTGCGGCTTCTTCGTGGAGCAGGGCAAGTACAACAACAGCTTCCAGGACTGCGAGGCCAACCTGTCGACCATGGCGCTGGCCGGATTCCGGGTCGGCGCCAACACCGACAAGACGCTGATCCTGAACTTCTACGCGGAATCGCTGGGCGGCGTGCCGAACGTGCAGCTCGACGCCGGGTCGGTCGAGACGGCCATCGTCAACCTGCTGTCGATGTCCGCCGGCCCGGCCATTTACGACCTGTCGGGCGGCCGCTACACGGCGGTGAACGCCGGCTATCCGGAAAAGAACCGGCTGGCGCGCAGCCGCGTCTCCGAACTGGTCGTCGAGGCCATGCGCTACGACACCGAGTATGTGGAGCCGCAGGCCGGCGGGGTGATCGCGCTGGACCTCACCAGCTCCGTCTATCTGGTCAGCGCCTACAGCGGGGACGTGGAGCTTCGGCTGCCGGCGGCGGGGGCGGCCAACGGCCATGCGGTGACGGTGAAGCGGACCGACGCCTCCACCCACCGCCTGATCCTCACCGAGGACGGTGGGCCGGGGCCGGACGGGCGGACGGTGGCGCTGGGCAACCGCTACGACTTCGTGACCAT
The DNA here is from genome assembly GCF_003119115.1 of Azospirillum sp. TSH58. NCBI lineage: Bacteria > Pseudomonadati > Pseudomonadota > Alphaproteobacteria > Rhodospirillales > Azospirillaceae > Azospirillum > Azospirillum sp. TSH58. The sequence goes on along the minus strand of NZ_CP022364.1, from coordinate 1,222,803 downwards.
CGTGTCGAACGGCGCCGGCTGGTGGGTGGTCGGAGGCAACAACCGGCCGGGCAACGCCCATTTCCACGACCAGCCGGGCCTGTTCGAGCCGGACCTGAACCAGGCGCTGTATCTGGTCAGCGCCTTCGGCGGCGCCGTCACGGTGCGGCTGCCGCCACCGGGGGCGCTGCACGCGGTGGGGCGCACGGTGACGGTCAAGAAGGCCGATGTCTCGGGCAACCCGGTCACCGTCACCGTGCAGGGCGGCGGCGGGCCGGACAACGCGCCGGTGACGCTGGGCGCCACCGGCAGCGCGGTCACGGCCATGTCCAACGGCGCCGGCTGGCACATTCTGGGGCGGGTGGCGTGATGGAGGCGGCGGAAGAACGGAAGAAGGGGTTCTTCGCCTTCGTCCAGGACTGGAACCGGCAATCGGAGCTGACCACCCCGCGCCACCATTTGCAGATCGCGGCATGGCTGGAGCGGCAGTCCGCTGGCATCGGGCCGCGCCTGCTGCTGATGGCCTTCCGCGGGGCGGGCAAGTCCTCCATCGTCGGGCTGTTCGCGGCCTGGATGCTCTACCAGGACCCCAACCGGCGGCTGCTCGTCCTGGCGGCGGACCTGAAGCTGGCCAAGAAGATGGTGCGCAACGTCAAGCGCATCATCGAGCGCCATCCCGACACCCGCGGCCTGAAACCCCCGGCGAAGGAGCGCGACCAGTGGGCCGCCGACCAGTTCACCGTGGTGCGGGCGCAGGAGCTGCGCGACCCTTCCATGGTGGCGGCGGGTGTGGGCGGCAACATCACGGGCAGCCGCGCCGATGTGGTGATCTGCGACGACGTGGAGGTGCCGCGCACCTCCGGCAGTCCGGGCAGGCGCGCCGACCTGCGCGAGAGGCTGGCGGAGATCGACTATCTGCTGGTGCCGGGCGGCGTGCAGCTCTATGTCGGGACGCCGCACAGCTATTACTCCATCTACGCGGAGGAACCGCGGACGGAGGCGGGGGAGACGCGGCCCTTCCTGGACGGCTTCGCGCGGCTGGTCCTGCCGGTCTACACCGACGGTCCGGACGGCCGGCGCCGCTACGCCTGGCCGCAGCGCTTCGGCGAGGCCCACGTCAACCGCATCCGCAAGACGACCGGTCCGAACAAGTTCACGAGCCAGATGCTGCTGCAGCCGGTCAACGAGGCGGAGGGCTTCCTCGACCCCGACCGGCTGGGCCGCTACGATGGCGAGCTGGAATACCGGGAGTCGGCGGGACGGGCGGTGCTGACGCTGAACGGCCTGCGCATGGCCTCGGCCTCCTGCTGGTGGGACCCGGCCTTCGCGCGGCCGGCGGCGGAGGGCGGCAAGCCCGGCGATTCCAGCGTCGTCGCCGCCGTGTTCGGCGGGACGGACGGGCGCTTCTACCTGCACCGCGTGCTCTACCTGTCGGTGGACCCCGGCGATCCGGACACCGAGGCGGAGCAGCAATGCCTCCAGGTCGCCCGCTTCCTGGAGCGGCACCATCTGCCGGCGGTGCATGTGGAGATCAACGGCATCGGCCGCTTCCTCCCCGGCCTGTTGCGCAAAGCGCTGCGCGCGGAGAAGGTCGGCGCCGCGGTGGTCGAGGAGGCCAGCCGCCGCGCCAAGGCGCTGCGCATCCGCGAGGCGTTCGACGCCCTGCTGGCCGACCGCCGGCTGCTCGCCCACGCAACGGTGTGGGAGACGCCCTTCATCCGCGAGATGCGCGAATGGTCGCCGGACGGACGCTACACCGGCCGCGACGACGGGCTGGACGCGGTGGCCGGCGCGCTGTCCTGCGAGCCGTTCCGCTTCGACCGCCAGCCGGCGCCGGGGCGGAAGGCGGACTGGCGCGCCGCGGCGATGCCGGGCCTGCCCGCAACCCCGGCGGAGGGCTGGGACGTGTGACCATGCCCGCGAAGTCCGATGGTCCGACGGGCCGCCTTCCCTGACCGGACGGCGGCCTTTTCTTTTGCCTTTTTCCTTGGAGAACGGAGATGCAGGAATCCATCGACCTGTCCTGGTGGATCACGGCGGTCGAACTGCCGGTCATGGGCGGGCTGTTCTGGCTGATCGCGCGGCTGCGCCGGGACGCGGAATCCGCGCTGGAGACGGTGCGGGCGCGCGCCGAGACCGCCCAGGCGCAGGTCCGCGAGAGCCTGGCCGCCTACAAGCTGGAGGTCGCCAAGACCTACGTCTCGGTGGCGACGCTGAAGGATGTGGAGCGGCGGCTGACCGACCACCTGCTGCGCATCGAGACCAAGCTGGAAAACGGCTGCGCGCCGTTCGCCCAGCCCTATGCCCCGCCCTACGGCGACGGAGGCCGCCGATGAGGGCGCGTGTCCTGAAGCCGGAACCCGGACCGGCCGTTCCGCCGCAGGGTCCGTCCGCCGACGCTTCCGGTCAGGCCGTCGACACGCTCGCCCGCACCCTGTGGGGGGAGGCGCGCGGCGAGTCGGTGCGGGCCATGGAGGCGGTCGCGGCGGTCGTGATGAACCGCGTCGGCCGGGCGCGCAGCCAGGGAGGGTGGTGGTGGGGAAATGACGTGGTCGCCGTGTGCCGTCTGCCGGGACAGTTCCCTTGCTGGGACCCGGACGCGCCGGGGCGGCTGGGGCTGCTGTCGGTGACCGCCGCGGACCCGGTCTTCGCCGCCGCCCAACGGATCGCCCGCCGCGCGGTGGCCGGTCTGCTCGACGATCCGACCGACGGGGCGACTCACCTGCACCGGGCGGGCGGGAACCCGCAATGGGCGCAAGGGCGCAGCGTCTGTGCCGAGATCGGCGGATTCCAGTTCTACAACGACGTCGAATGACCGCCCGTTCCGCAACGATGCCGAACGACGTCGTCCTGCCGCGCTCCGGCGGTCCGGACATCCGGATCCGGGCCGCCGCCGCGGAAGGAGAGCATGGAACGGACCGGTCAGGCGGCTTCCTTGATCATCGCCAGATAGATCTTCCAGGCCGTCTCGACCGAGACGCCGCCGGCGCGCGACCCGGCGGCCAGCATCGCCGCCGAGGGCTTCAGCGGGACGGGCGTGCTGCTCGGCTCGACGGCGGCCAGGGGGGCGCTGTCCACGCTGGACACGATCACCCCATGGATGCGCGAATCGAGCGCGTGTTCCACCGGGTGCCGTTCCTTCACAACATTCATCGCAATCGCGTTCATGGGGCTTCTCCTTGCTTGCCCCTCTCTCAGCAATCCCGATGCCAATTCCGAAAAGTTGCCGCCGGCCGGGCGAATGCCTTGGGGAATCCTTGATTCTGCGGCTTTTCCGTGTGGTCGGCGGGGTGGGGCGCGGGAGGGTGGCGAATTTTCCTTCTGCAAAATGCCGGGGGATTCCCAAGGCCGCGTTTGCAAATTGCGAAGCAAACAGCGCAACGTCCCATTCTGAAGTTATCAATGTCCGGCTGGCCGTTCCGCTTTTGCCAAATCTGGCTTTGGCGGTCGGCTTTGCGGTAAGGTCGCCCCGCCATGACTGAACGGATCATCTTTCATATGTGCCGCGCCACGGAGTGGGAACAGGCGCTCGCCGCCGGGGCCTACCACGGCTCGTCGCAGGACGCGGCGGACGGCTTCATCCATTTCTCCACCGGCGCCCAGGTCGAGGAAAGCGCGGCCAAGCACCGGGCCGGGCAGGACGGGCTGGTCCTGCTGACGGTGGACGGCGCCGCGCTGGGCGACGCGCTCCGGTGGGAGCCGTCGCGCGGCGGCCAGCTTTTTCCGCATCTTTACGGCCCGCTGCCTCCCGCGGCGGTGCTGCGCGCCGATCCGCTGCCGCTGGGGCCGGACGGCCGCCACCTCTTTCCGGCGACCTTCAAGGACGCCGCCTTCAAGGACACCGCACCGTGATCGACCTGTTTCCCATCGTCGGCCCCGTCCTGCGCAGCTTCGATCCGGAGACGGCGCACGGGCTGACCATCAAGGCCCTGTCGAGCGGGCTGATGCCGCCGGTGCGGGAAAAGGACGATCCGATCCTGCGCAGCCGGGTGTTCGGCCTGGACTTCGCCAACCCGGTCGGCCTCGCCGCCGGCTTCGACAAGAACGCCGAGGTGGTGGACGCCATGCTGCGGCTGGGCTTCGGCTTCGTCGAGGCGGGCAGCGTCACCCCCCGGCCGCAGCCCGGCAACCCCAAGCCGCGCCTGTTCCGCGCGCCGGAGCAGGGGGCGGTCATCAACCGCCTGGGCTTCAACAACGAGGGGCTGGAGCCTTTCGCGCAGCGGCTGGAGCGGCGCCTGTCCGGCGGTCGCAAGGCGCCGGGAATCGTCGGGGCCAACCTGGGCAAGAACAAGGACACGGTGGAGGCCGCGGACGATTACGTCCTCGGCGTGACCCGGGTGGCGGCGCTGGTCGACTATCTGGTCGTCAACGTGTCCTCCCCCAACACGCCGGGCCTGCGCGCGCTCCAGGGGCGCGATCCGCTGCGCACCCTTCTGGGCCGCGTTCTCGACGCCCGGTCGGCCTGCAAGCTGGCCAAGGCGCCGCCCGTCCTGCTGAAGATCGCCCCCGACCTGACGGACGAGGACAAGTCCGACATCGCCGCGGTCGCGCTGGAGTCGGGCATCGACGGGCTGATCGTGTCCAACACCACCATCGCCCGGCCGGCGGAGATCCCGGAGCCGCTGCGCGCGGAGACCGGCGGCCTGTCCGGCAAGCCGCTGTTCGCGCCCTCGACCGCGGTCCTGCGCGAGATGTACGGGCTGACCGGCGGCAAACTGCCGCTGGTCGGGGTCGGCGGCATCGCGTCGGGCGCCGACGCCTACGCCAAGATCCGCGCCGGCGCCTCGCTGGTGCAGTTCTATTCCGCGCTGGTCTATGCCGGGCCGGCGCTGGTGCTGGCGATCCGCCGCGACCTCGCCGCCCTGCTGCGCCGCGACGGCTTCGCCTCGCTGAGTGACGCCGTGGGGGCGGATCACCGCTGAGCGGGCGCATGGCGGCCCTGGCGGACCTCCTGCATGGGCTGGCCGTCGCCACGGCCGCGGTCGCGGTGGCCGTCGGCCTGCCGGAGCTGCGGCCCGGCACCGACCCGGCGGTGGGCTGGATCGCCGGCGGGCTGGTCCTTCTGGCGGGCGTCGTCGTCGATCGGAACCGCCGGCAGGCCCGTCGGCAGCGTGAAACCCTGCGCCGCCTGGACCGCCTTCAGAAGAGCGTGGACGGGCTGGCCGAGCGGCTGGACCGGCGGATCGCCCCGGCGGAAGAGGCCGTCACCCACGAGACCGTCCTTCAGGAGGTCAAGCTCCTGCACACGCTGGTCGCCCGGCTCGCCGAGTCCCGGTCACCGGAGGAGCGCGAACCGCCGCCGGACGCCATGCCGGCGCCCCAGGCCCCGCGCTTTCCGGACTCGCGCTTTCCGGACTCGCGGCCCGCGGCCTTGGCCGAATCCCCGCCGATGGACGAGGCCGCCGTTCTGGAGGCGGTCCGCGACGCGCTGGCCGCCGACCGGATCGACATCCACCTCCAGCCCATCGTCAGCCTGCCCCAGCGCAAGCACCGCTTTTTCGAGGTGTTCTCGCGCGTGCGCGCCGCCGACGGGTCGCTGATCCTGCCCGACCGCTATCTGGAGATCGCGGAGCGCGCGGGGCTGATGGCCACCATCGACAATCTGCTTCTGGTCCGCTGCATCCAGCTGATCCGCGAGACGGAGCGGCGCCAGCACGCCATCGGCTTCTTCTGCAACATGTCCGCCGCCACGCTCAGCGACGCGGAGTTCATGCGGCAGTTCCTCGACCTGATGGTGCGGAACCAGTCGCTGGTGCCCAAGCTGGTCTTCGAGTTGAGCCAGCAGGAGCTGCGGGCGGGCGGGGCGGTGACGATGGGCATTCTGTCGCAGCTCGCCCGCATCGGCTTCCGCTTCTCCATGGATCGGGTGACCGACCTGGACATCGACGTGGACGCGCTGCTGCGCCACGAGATCCGCTACCTGAAGCTGGATTGCAGCCTGTTGCTCGACCCCGCCCTGGCCTCGAGCGTCGAGGATGTGCGCCGCCGTCTGGACGGCACCGGAATCGATCTCATCGCCGAGAAGATCGAGACGGAGGCGCAGCTCGACGCGATCCTGCGCAGCGGCATCGATTTCGGCCAGGGCTACCGGTTCGGCGAGCCGCGCCCGGCGCGCAAACCGTCATGAGATAATTTTGCCGTGAAATAATTTTGCAAGAAAATTCGCCGTTCGGGCGGCGGATTCAGGCCGGAAATGCCTGCGGCGCCCTTGACAGAAAGCCCGCCCGCATTAGAGATTTCGCCTCCCGGCATCCGCCGGGTGCGATGCAAACAGTCAAATGGTGACTTCGGTGACGTCCAACATCGCCATCACGCTGCCCGATGGCAGCGTGCGGGAGTTCGACCGGCCGGTGACGGGGCTTGAGATTGCCCAGTCCATCGGGCCGCGCCTTGCCAAGGATGCGCTTGCCGTCAAGCTCGACGGCGAGGTGAAGGACCTCACCACCACCGTCACCACCAACGCCAAGATCGAGATCGTCACGCGCAGTCATCCCGACGCGCTCGAGGTCATCCGTCACGACGCCGCCCACGTCCTCGCCGACGCCGTGCAGAAGCTCTATCCGGGCACGCAGGTGACCATCGGTCCGGCGATCGCCAACGGCTTCTATTACGACTTCGCGCGCGAGGAGCCCTTCACGCCCGACGATCTGCAGAAGATCGAGGCGAAGATGCGCGAGATCGTCGCCAAGGACGTTCCCATCGTGCGCGAGGTCTGGACCCGCGACGATGCGGTCGCCTACTTCAAGAAGCTCGGCGAGCATTACAAGGCCGAGCTGATCGAGGCGATCCCGGCGGACCAGGACATCAGCATCTACCGCCAGGACGACTGGCTGGACCTGTGCCGCGGCCCGCACGCCCCGACCACGGGCAAGGTCGGCAACGGCTTCAAGCTGATGAAGGTGGCCGGCGCCTACTGGCGCGGCGACAGCCGCAACCCGATGCTCCAGCGCATCTACGGCACCGCCTGGCGCGACGAGAAGGAGCTGAAGGCCTACCTGCACCAGTTGGAGGAGGCGGAGAAGCGCGACCACCGCCGGCTGGGCAAGGAGCTGGACCTGTTCCACGTGCAGGAGGAGGCCGTCGGCTCGGTCTTCTGGCACCCGAAGGGCTGGACGCTGTTCCGCACGCTGGAGACCTACATCCGCACCAAGCTGAGCCAGGCGGACTATGTCGAGGTGAAGACGCCGCAGCTGATCGACAGCTCGCTGTTCAAGGCGTCGGGCCACTGGGACATGTATGGCGACAACATGTTCAAGGTCTCGGCGGACGACGGCGAGAAGATGCTCGGCATCAAGCCGATGAACTGTCCGGGCCATGTGCAGATCTTCAAGCACGGGCTGCGTTCCTACCGCGACCTGCCGATCCGCATGGCGGAGTTCGGAGCCTGCCACCGCAACGAGCCGTCGGGCGCGCTGCACGGCATCCTGCGCGTGCGCGCCTTCACCCAGGACGACGCCCACATCTTCTGCACGGAAGATCAGGTGGCGAGCGAGGCGGCGGAGTATTTCAAGCTGCAGCTCGGCGTGTACCGGGATCTGGGCTTCGACAAGATCGCGGTGAAGCTGGCGCTGCGCCCCGACGTGCGCACCGGCTCCGACGATCTGTGGGACCGGGCGGAAGGCGCTCTGCGCCAGGCGCTCGACGCCGCCGGGCTGGAGTATGAGGACCTGCCGGGCGAGGGCGCCTTCTACGGCCCGAAGGTGGAATTCCATCTGACCGACGCCATCGGGCGCACCTGGCAGTGCGGCACGCTCCAGTACGACCCGAACCTTCCCGAGCGGCTCGACGCCTCCTACATCGGCGAGGACGGCGCCCGCCATCGTCCGGTGATGCTGCACCGGGCCATCCTGGGCTCGCTGGAACGCTTCATCGGCATGCTGATCGAGCATTACGCCGGCAAGTTCCCGATGTGGCTCGCCCCGGTCCAGGCGGTGGTCTGCACCATCACCAACGAGGCCGACGGCTACGGGCAGGAGGTCGTCAGCCTGCTCAAGCGCCATGGCATCCGCGCCGAACTCGACACCCGGAACGAGAAGATCAACCTGAAGGTCCGTGAACACAGCCTTCAGAAGGTTCCCGTCCTGGTGGTCGTGGGCAAGCGCGAGGCGGAGGAGCGGACGGTCGCTCTCCGTACCCTCGGTGGTAAGGATCAGGAAGTTCTTGCCCTCGACGCCGCGCTCAATAAACTGAGTGAGGAGGCGAGGTCCCCCGCGGGCGCCGCCGCTTTCGATTCGCCGTTTTAACCGACCGCACCGTTTGGGCGGGCTTCCCTCCGGGAGGTCGCGCCCCGGTGGGTTTCCAGTCATGGAGAAGCGTCCATAGCCAGGATACCGTCCGAAGCCGCTCCGACCCGCGATGGACCGCGGGTGAACCGGGAGATCACGGCTCGCTCGATCCGTCTCGTCGGTGCCGACGGCGAGATGGTGGGCGTCGTTTCGCTGCGCGATGCGCTGCTGGCCGCTGAGGATGCAGGCCTCGACCTCGTCGAGATCGCTCCGCAAGCGGAACCGCCTGTCTGCAAGATCCTCGACTATGGCAAGTACAAGTACGAGGCGCAGAAGAAGGCCGCCGAAGCGCGCAAGAAGCAGAAGATCATCGAGGTGAAGGAGATCAAGCTCCGACCCAACATCGATGACAACGACTACGACGTGAAGATGCGCTCGGCCCGCCGCTTCCTTGAGGAAGGCGACAAGGTCAAGGTGACCATGCGCTTCCGCGGGCGTGAGATGGCGCACCAGGATCTTGGCATGAACGTGCTGGTCCGCGTGCGCGACGAGCTGGATGAACTGGCGAAGGTCGAGCAGATGCCCAAGCTCGAAGGCCGCCAGATGGTCATGGTCCTCGCGCCGAGGTGATCCTTCGGCGCGACGGCACGACCGCCGTCCGCAGAGCACACGCGTCCCCCAAAAAGGCCCGCCGGTTCCGGCGGGCTTTTTTGTTGCGCGGCGCCGCCTTCGTTACGCGGCGCCTTCGTTAAGCAGCGGCGCCGTTCCGCCGGTCCGCAATTCCGGGGTAGCGGCATTGCGGAAGCGGGGCGGTGCGCCGACGTGAGGCTCATTCCGCCTCCAACATCCGGCCTATGCCCCGACCATCCCTGTTCCGCCGCGCCGCCCTGGCTCTGACGCTCGCGCTGCCGCTGCTGTCCGGCCTGTCCGCCCCGCCTCCGGCCCGGGCGATGGACCTGTTCGGGGACGAGTTCCGCACCGTCGACGACGTGCTGGCGTACAACCGCGGCCATGGCGTGCGCTTCCTCGACCGGCAGGGGCGCTTCATCGGCTCGATCGGCGAGACGTACGGCGACACGCTGACCTTGGAGAAGCTGCCGAAGCACCTGATCCAGGCGCTGATCGCCAAGGAGGACCGGCGCTATCTGGAGCATGACGGCATCGACTTCCAGGGTCTGGCCCGCGCGCTGGCCGTGGCGGTGACCTCCGGCCGCTTCAGCCAGGGCGGCAGCACGCTGACCCAGCAGACGATGAAGCTGATCTTCCTCAACCGCTACAACCGCTGGTCCCGCAAGGCGTACGAGCTGTACAGCGCCAGCGATTTCGAGGAAAAGCTCGGCAAGAAGAACGTCCTGTACCTGTACCTCAACCGCGCCTATTTCGGCTTCGGCGCGTACGGGGTGGACGCCGCGGCCCGCGTCTTCTTCGGCAAGCCGGCGGGCAAGCTGTCGCTGAAGGAGTCGGCGATGCTCATCGGTTCGCTGCCCGCCCCCTCCCGCCTGAACCCCTTCGCCGACCTGGAGAAGGCGGAGGCCAAGGCCGCCCTGGTGCTCGACGCCATGGCCGACGCGGGCTTCATCACCGAGCGCACGGCGGAGCAGACCAAGCGCCAGCGCCCCATGCTGGCCGCGGCCAACAAGGCGGCGGTCCTGTCCACCGGCCATTTCCGCGAGACGGCCAAGGCCCGCTTCGACCGCTTCGCCGCCGACCGCTACGGCGGCGACCGCCCGGGACCGACCTTCACCGCGCGCACCACGCTCGACCGCGATCTCCAGGCGGCCGCCCTGCGCAGCGTGGAGACCACCCTGAAGCGCCACGCCAAGAGCCTGGGCGACGCGGAGGTCGCCCTGGTCGCGCTGGACGGCGACGGGGCGATCCTGGCGATGATCGGCGGGCGCGACGCGGCGGCCCGGCGCGACCATTTCAACCGCGCGCTCCAGGCCCGCCGCCAGCCCGGCTCGGCCTTCAAGCTGTTCGTCTTCCTGGCGGCGCTGGAGCGCGGGCTGACCCCGGACTCCCGCGTCGACGGTTCGCGCATGGAATTCACCGACGGGCGGGCCATCCGCAATTTCGACAACCGCTACCCGCCGTCGGTGACGCTGGCCGACGCCTTCGCCCATTCCACCAACACGGCCTCGGCCCGGCTGACCCGCGGCCATGCGGAGGAGGTCGCCGCCGCCGCCCGCCGTCTCGGCGTCGAGTCGCCGCTGGAGCCCGATCTCGGCCTCGCGCTCGGGGTCAGCGAGGTGTCGTTGCTGGAGATCACCCAGGCCTACGCGGCGGTCGCCAACGGCGGCAGCAAGGTCGACGGCCATCTGTTCCAGCGCATCGGCGATCCCGCCGGACGGACGATCTACAGCTACACCCCGCGGACAGCGGACCGGGTGATCGACCCGCAGACCGCCGCCACCCTGAAAGCGATGCTGGCCGAGGTGATGCGGGACGGCACCGGCAGGACGGCCCGTCTGCCGGCGGCGCTCGCCAAGCGGGGCGCGGGCGGCAAGACCGGCACCACCAACGATTACCGGGACGCCTGGTTCATCGGCTTCGCCGACGGCGTGGCCGGGCGCGGCCTGACGGTGGGGGTGTGGGTCGGCAACGACGGCAACACGCCGATGAAGGGGGTGACCGGCGGCTCCGTCCCGGCGGAAATCTGGCGCCGCTTCATGGTCGAGGCGTCCCGGCTGAAAGGCTAGCGGCCCTTCGCTCCGGCGAGCAGGGACGCCCCGACGAAGCCCAGCGCCCGCCCGTTCCGCCCGACCTCGTACCAGGACCCGAAGGCGGCCATCACGGTGACCGTTTCGCCCTTTTCCAGGACGTCCGCCACCTTGGCGTCGCAGAAGGGGGCGACGCGCAGGTTCGCGGCGGCGCGGACGCGCACCCGCGTCCCCACGGCGATGGCCGGGCGGCGCGCTTCGGCGCTGCGCTCCTCCGTGATGTGGCCGGGCAGCGCGCAGCCGCGGTCCTCTTTCGGGGCCTTGGCGTAGCCGCCCTTGAAGCGGTTGGCCGGCGGGCTTTCCGCGACCGCCGCGGGGGCCGTCGGGCTGGCTGGTTTGCGGGCGGGCAAGGGGGCGGGGACGGTATCGGCAGCCGCCGGCACCGGCGGCTCCACCCGCGGGGTCGCGGCGGTGGCCGGCTCCGCTGCCAACGTTGACGCGGGTGCTGCCAGCGCCGGCAGCGGCAGCAACGGCGCCACGGCCTGCGGCGCCGCCTTGCCCGCCGCTCCCAGCGGAGTCAGCCGGGGCAGAACGGCGGTCGGCGGCGGGCGCGGCGTGACGGTCGGTTCGGCCTCGTCGGCTTGCGCCGAAGGGGCGTCGAGCAGCAGCAGGCCAAGGAGGGGAAGGGCAAGCCGGCGCATCCGCCGCCTCAGTCCACGATGACGCGGGCGATGAGCGCGGGCAGGGTCTGGCAGCGGAACAGCCCATCCAAGGTCTGCTGCTCGGTCAGGCGCAGCGACAGGGCGCAGCCGTAGGCGTTCACCGTCAGGGTGGTCTGCGCCAGCGTGCCGATGGCGGCGGAAGGCTTGGCGATGCTGTAGCCGGGGGCGCCCAGCCGTCCGGCGAGCGCGCCGTTGACCGGGTTGACGGAATCGATCTCCAGCGTCAGCGGACCCAGATTGTTCAGCACCGTTTCGGAATGCGGGTCCTCCTTCGTCGCGTAGAGCTGCACCGGCACCGCCTTGCGGCGGGCGATCCAATCCTTCAACGCCAGAGTCCCCAGCACCGGATCGCGGCTCTGCAGCGCCGCCTCCAGGGCGATCTGGCGCAGCGCCGGGTCGTTGCCGCCCAGCGCCGCCTCGTAGGCGGCGATCCGCGCCGGGCGGTCGGCCCCGAGAATCCGGGCGCGCAGATCGGCGATCCGCGTCGCGCGGGCCTCCTCCTGCCGCCGTTCGGCGGCGGCGCGCTCCTCCTCGGCCCTGGTCGCGGCGGCCTGCCGGGCGAGCAGATCCTCCTCGCGGCGGCGGCGGGCGTCCTCCTCGGCGCCGCGGGCCTCGGCGTCGCGGGCGATCTGGTCGCGCAGGCGGTTGGCCTCGGCGGAGCCGGCCAGCACCGGGCGGCCGGGAAGCTCCTCCAGCGGTTGGCCGATGCCCTCCAGCACCTCCGGGTTGCGCAGTTCGATGCGGGCGCTCCAGCCGTTGGGACCGAGCGTGGCGAGCGCGGTGGCGGTGAGGGTCTTTTCCAGCCCGGCCTCGGCGACGGGGCGGATGAAGGTCACGGCGCCGTCACGGCTGTCCACCGCGTAGGTCGGCTTGGCGAGCCGCAGTCTGGCTCCGATTCGGACGGCGGTGCGCGATTCGGTGGATTTCGCGGCGGCCTTCCCGTCGGGCGCCGGGGCGGGAATCGGGTCCGCCGTCACCTCCTCGACGGTCCAGAGGGGCGGGACGAGGCGCGACACCTCGGCGCGGATGCGGTCGATGGGCAGGTCGGACGCGCGGGCCGGCAGGACGGGCGCCAGCCCGGCCATCAGCGTCACCGCGATTCCCAACGCCGCCGGTCGCACCATCGCTCGTTCTCCACCGGAAATGACCACTACAGCTTGTGCCGGTCCGTCCAGGCACTGGTACAGCGAAGCCGCCCGCGAAGGGAAGCGGCTTTTGCCCGTGCCGGGCGCGCATGACGGCTGGAACGGGGAGCCGCCGTGCGGGATCGCGACCCCCGGTCGAAATTGGCTTTGTGCCCACACGCCCCTTGCAATATCATCATACAAGTGAATGTATATTCGCCGGAAACGCGAGCGCCTTTCCGCAACGGCAGGGGACCAAGGGCAACGATATGGCGGGCAGACAGGGGAACAAGGAAGGGCCGGTCCTGGTCTGTCGCAATGTCAAGGTTTCCGGTCGACGAACCAGTCTTCGGATGGAGCCCTACATTTGGGACTCCTTGAAGGAAATCTGTGAGCGTGAAGGGCTGACGCTGAACGACATCTGCACGCAGATCGATCAAAGGCGCGGGGAAGCGAATTTGACCGCTTCCATCCGTGTCTTCATCGTCAGCTATTTCCGCAACGCCATCGGAATCCGCGGCTTCTCGGAAGACGGGCCGTCCAGCATTCTGCGCAAGGCCATGGACGACGCCATCCCGCCCTTCGACTGAACGGAGGGGCGGGACGCCCGCCATCCTACCAGCGCAGGCTGGGGAGGCCGTAGGTCGGCTGGTGACCGGATGCCGCGGCGGCGGCGGCCAGCGTCGCCGGGTCGACGGCCTCGCCCCAGGCGCTGCCCAGCTCTTCCCGATGGATGCCGAAGGTGACCAGCGCCACGTCGATCCCGGCGGCGTTGGCCCCGGCCACGTCGGTGCGCAGGCTGTCGCCCACCGCCAGGATGCGCCGCTTGTCCTTGATCCCCATCAGCGACAGGCAGCGGTCGTAGACCGGGGCGTGCGGCTTGCCGTGCCAGAACACGTCACCGCCCAGATCCTCGTAGCGCTGGGCCAGGGTGCCGGCGCAGATGACCATCTGCTCGCCGACCATCACGATCAGGTCGGGGTTGGCGCAGACCATCGGCAGGTTGCGGCGGCGGCAGGCCTGCAGCGCCGGCTCATAGACCGACAGCGACTCCCCGAAATCCACGATGCCGGTGTTCACGACGAAATCGGCCTCGTCCGGCGACGCCGCGAGCGTGTAGTCCAGCCCCTCGTACACGTCCATGTCGCGGTCCGGACCGATGTGGTAGAGGCGCCGGCCCAGCGCGGCGTGCCACGGGTCGTCGCGGTCGCGCAGCGCGTCGTAGGCGGCCTCGCCCGAGGTCATGACATGGTGGTAGCGCTCGCGCCCGATGCCCATGCCCTCCAGCTTCGCGATGACGCCGCCGGTGCGGCGCGGCGCGTTGGACAGCAGGCAGATCACCTTGCCCGCCGCGCGCAGCCGGTCCAGGCACTCCGGCACGCCCGGATAGGGCTGTTCCCCGTCGTGCAGGACGCCCCACAGGTCGAGGATGACCCCGTCGTAACGGTCGATGACGGAGGCGATGCCGGAAAGCTGGACGATGTCGGTCATGATGTCCGGAGGTGTGACGGGCGGGAAGGAAAGGGCGGTGGCTCAGCGGCCTTGCTGGGCGCGTTTGGGCTCGGCGAGAAGCTCCGCATAGACGGCCAGCGTGTCGGCGCACATGCGCTGCTTGGTGTAGCGCTCGGCGACGAAGGCGCGGGCGCGGGCGCCGATGGCGTCGCGCTGCTCCGTCGTCAGGGACAGCGCCTCGTCCAGCGCCTTGGCCAGCGCGTCGGGATCGGCGGGCGGCACCACCCAGGCGGTCTCGCCGGGAATCACCGTCTCCTGATAGGCGCCGATGGCGGAGACGATCACCGGGCGGCCCATGGCCTGGGCCTCGACGATCACCCGCCCGAAGGCCTCCGGCTCCTGCGAGGCGGAGACGACGACGGTGGAGAGCCGGTAGGCGGCGGCCATGTCGTTGCAGTGGTCGGTCATCGTCACCACGCCCTCCAGCCCGGCGCGGCGCACCTGCTCCTCCAGCTCCTGCCGGTAGCCGGTGCGGCCCTGGTCGGACCCGACGAGCAGCGCGCAGACGTCCTTGCGCCCCAGCTTCGCCAGCGCGTCGATCAGCACCGTCTGGCCCTTCCAGCGGGTCAGGCGGCCGGGCAGCAGGATCACCGGCTTGTCGTCGGGCAGCCGCCATTTCCGGGCGAGCTGGATCATCCGGGCGGAGCTGACCCGTTCCGGTGCGAAGGACAGCGGGTCGATGCCGCGGTGGATGGTGCGGATGACCGCCGGATCGACCGCGTAATTCTCCAGGATGTGGCGGCGGATGAAGCCGGAGATGGCGATGATCCGCTCGCCCCGCGCCATCACCGAATTGTACCAGCGCTTCAGCCCGTTCTTGTAATTGTACGGGGCGTGGAAGGTGGTCATGTAGCGCGCGCCGGTCGCCTGGCAGGCCAGCCAGGCGCTCCAGGCCGGAGCGCGGGAGCGGGCGTGCACGATGTCCACGCCGTTCTCCCGGATGATCGCCTCCAGCTTGCGCGCGTTGCGGCGGATGACCAGGGGGTTCTTGGAGGCCAGAGGCAGGGTGATGTGGCGGATGCCGGCGCGGTCCAGCTCCGCCGCCATCGGCCCGCCTTCGGACGCCACCAGCGGCAGCGCCCCGGCCTGGGCCAGCGCCAGCGCCACGTCGATGCAGCCGCGCTCGGCCCCGCCGGTGACCAGCGCCGGCAGCACCTGGAGAACGACGGGCCGGCGGCCGGCGGCCGCGAAGGCGCCCTTCGCGAAGGTGTCGGCCGGGTTGCGCGGGTCCTCGCCGGTGCTAAGCTGGGATTCGACGTCCATAGTCACAGATTCCTAAAGTCCTGGCCCACAGAGGTGTCCGATATGACCGAACCCGCAGCCGGCCCCGTCCCGTCGCCGGGCGGCGCGCACCATAGCCTGAAGCGCGGCGCCGCGACCATAGCCTATCGTCACACCCCCGGGCGCGACCCGGAGGGGCTGGCGCCCGGCGTGATGTTCCTCGGCGGCTTCATGTCGGACATGGCCGGCACCAAGGCGCTGGCCCTGGAGGCCTGGGCGGTGGGCGAGGGGCTGTCCTTCACCCGCTTCGACTATCAGGGTCATGGCGCCTCCAGCGGGCGGTTTGACGAGGGGACGATCGGGTTGTGGGCCGACGACGCGCTGGCCGTGCTGGACCGCGTCACGGTGGGGCCGCAGATCCTTGTCGGCTCCTCCATGGGCGGCTGGATGATGCTGCTGACCGCGCTGCGCCGTCCGGAGCGGGTGGCGGGGCTGGTCGGCATCGCCGCCGCCCCGGACTTCACCGAGGACCTGATGTGGGACCTCTTCGACGAGTCCGTCCGCCGCGAGATTCTGGAGACGGGCCGCTGGCTGCGCCCGTCCGACTACGGCCCGGAACCGCAGCCGATCACCCGCGCCCTGATCGAGGACGGGCGCAACCATCTGCTGCTGCGCCAGCCCATCGCCTTCGACAAGCCGGTGCGCCTGCTGCACGGCATGGCCGACCCCGACGTGCCCTGGCAGGTCAGCCTGACCCTGGCCGACCGGCTGAGCAGCGCGGACGTGCGGGTGACGCTGGTGAAGGACGGCGACCACCGCCTGTCGCGCGACCAGGACATCGACCTGCTGTGCCGCACGGTGGCCGATCTGGTCCACGGTCTCGGCTGAGATGAGGGCTTCGATCCGCCTCGCGGATCATCCAGAAGGCGGTGCAAGATTTTTCCGAAAAAGTGATTTCAGGGGCTTGCGCACCGCCGTCGGGCTGGATATAAACGCGGCCTCTGCGGAGGGGTGGCCGAGTGGTCGAAGGCGCACGCCTGGAAAGTGTGTATACCCCAAAAGGGTATCGAGGGTTCGAATCCCTCTCCCTCCGCCACGAATTCAGCCCAAGCAATTTTGCTTGGGCTTTTTCGTTTCTGGCGCGCGCATCCCCCACACTTTGCGGCGGATTGGCGCTGCTGTTGGCGGACGTATGAAAGAACGCTGCGGGTCCTCTGTTGATTGAGCTGATCCCCGTTTCCCGGACAGATTTGCGGCTGGGATAAGCTTGGTTCCGGTTCGTGTTATGCCGCCACTCTGATCCGGTTGGGTCCGCCCACGGTATCAGATGCCGGAGCGTTTCCAGATTTCACCGAACGGTTCGGTGAAGGCTTCGTGCATGCGGTAGGACAGGTCCGTCTCCGTGCCGCCGGGGCGGCCCCGTGCCCAGCCCAACTCGCGTCGGTAGCTGCCGATCAGGCCGGCGGCGATCAGCGCGGCGGCGTCCACCGTCGGGTCGGGCGCCGTGCGCGGCGAGACGTAGAGCGCGTCCACCGGGCAGAACAGCTCGCACAGATAGCAGGTCTGGCAATCCTCCTTGTGGGCGATGACGGGTTCCCCCGCCGCGTCGGTGCGCAGAACGTCGTCGGGGCAGACCTTGGCGCAGGTGCCGCAGGCGATGCAGCGCTCGGACAGGATGAGCTCGATCATGCGGCGACCGCCTCCTCGTGCGGGTCGGCGCGGCGGACCCAGACCCGGTCGAGGCCGCCGCTGAGAAGATGATGGTGCTGGGCGGGGTCGAGGCCGGGGAAATCCGCCCGCCGGTGCAGACCGCGCGTTTCGGTGCGCTGCCCGGCGCTGGCCAGAATCCAGCGGGCGGTGGCGACCAGCGCCGCCGCCTCTCGCGCGCGGACGACGTCGCGTGGCGTGGCCCCGGCGGGCGGTGCCAGCCCGTCGCGCGCGGCCTCCCACAGCCCGTCCAGACGCTCCAGCGCCGCCGCGATGCCGGCGCCGGTCCGCCGGTAGTTGCGGTCGAGCGGCAGGATCTCCTGCTGCACGGCGCGGGTGACCGCTTCCGCCGTCCGTTCCGGATCGGGCTTCGCGGCGGGCCGCAGCCCGGCGCCGCCGATCGGCTGGACGGGCCGTCCGGCAAGCCCCGCCGCTCCCGCAGCGAACTGGCGGGCGAAGGCGGTCGCCGCCTGCCCGGCCCAGGTGCCGGATGCGATGCACCACGCCACCGCCGGGCCGCCGCCGCTCATCGCCGCTCCGGTCAGCTTCTCCCGCGTGGTGGCGTCGCCGACGGCGTAGAGGCCGGGGACGGAGGTGGCGCAGCGCTCGTCCACGTCCAGCCCGCCGGCCGCGCGCACCGTGCCTTCGTACAGCAGCCGGACGGGGTAGCGGTCCTTGAAGGGGTTGCCGCCCAGCCGGTGGAAATAGACGAAGATGTTCGGCTGGCCCTTGCGGTAGCCGTCTTCCAGATAGGGGTCGGCCCGGTCGAGCACCGCATGGACGCTCCGCCCGGCGGCCAGCGCGTCGGGCACGGCGGGATGCGGGATGGGGGTGCCGTCGGCGTCGCTGAAACTGCCGCTGAAATAGATGATCCCCTTGGTCAGCCCGCCCTCCGCCGGGGCGAGCGCCCACTGGCCGGAGAACTCCATGCCGGAGAAGCGCGCCCCGGCCTCGGCGGCTAGAAGATAGCCGTCGCCGGTCAGGTTGTGCGTGCCGACCACGCCGGAGCGGAAGGCGCAGCCTCCCGTGGCGACGACCACCGCCCCGGCGCGCACCTCCCAGCGGTCGCCGGTCCGACGGGTGATCCCGGCGGCCCCGGCGGCCACGCCGTCGGCGGTCAGCAGTTCCAGCGCCGGGCTGTGGTCGAGGATGCGCACCCCCTCCGCCAGCAGGCGCTTGCGCAGGAAGATCATGTAGTCGGGTCCGCGCAGATTGCCGCGGAAGGTCTTGCCCGTCTCGTTGCGCGGCCAGGGATAGCCCCAGCGGGTCATCAGCTCGGTGTTGACGGTGGTCTCGTCGTAGACGCGGCGGACGAAGTCGCGGACGATGAACCCCTTGGCGGGGGCGACGCGGTGATCGACCATGCCGTCGTTCTGGAGGCGGTCGCCGGGCACCGTGTAGAACAGCGTCGTGTTGGCGGGCGGCGTGGCGCCCGAGGTGCCGACATAGCCTTTTTCGGCCAGCACGACGCTGGCCCCGGCACGGCGCGCCGCCAGCGCGGCCCAGCAGCCGGCGGGGCCGCCGCCGATCACCAGGACATCGGCGGTCAGATGGAGGGTGGATTCGCTCATGGCACGTGTTCTCCTCAACCGCGCGGCTTGGGCGAGCCGTCGGCGGCGCGCTCCGTCCAGAAAGCCTCCAGGCCGAGATCGCGCAGGGCGGCGTTCAGATAGGACGGATCGACCCAGCTCTTGAGGTCCACGTCCGCGCGGATCAGCCTCTGCTGCTTGGCGAACTCGATGCCGGCGGCGAAGCGGGCCAGGGTGAAGTCGTCGAGCAGCGGGTTGATCTGTTCCTTCACGGGGGAGCCGGCGTAATCCTCCCGCAGGGCGCTCAACGGAATGCCGGACTTGCCCCAGACCTGGAGCGCTTCCTCCCGGTTCTCCTCCAGACCGGCCCAGTGGGCGGCCTTGACAAAGCCGCGCACGACCTTCGCCGTGGCGCCCGGATAAGCCTTCTCGAAGGCGTCGTGCACCAGAACGCCGCCGAAGGTCTGGACGGTGGGGCCGCCGGTCTTGGTGCTGGCGATCACCTTGACCACGCCCTGGTCGCGCAGCCCCAGCAGGAAGCTGGCGCCGAAGGCGGCGTCCACCGCGCCGCTCTGCAGCGCGGCGAGCTGGTCGGCGTTCTTCAGCTCGACGATGGAGACGTCCTTCTCCGACAGGCCGTTGGCCTCCAGTGTCTTCAGCAGGACGAAATGGATGATCGTGGCCTTCTGCACGGCGACCCTGCGGCCCTTCAGATCCTGGATCGAGGTGATCGGCAGGTCGCTGCGCGCGACGGCAAAGACCGTGGTGCGGTCGCCGGACAGCAGGATCTTCGTCGGCAGGCCGCCCGCCTTGCCGATGATGTTCGGCAGCCCGCCATACACCGCGAAGTCGACCTGGCGGTTGGACAGCGCCTCGTTGATGGCCGGGCCGGTGGCGTGGAAGTAGGTCCATTCCAGCTTGGTCGGGGTGTCCTTGAACTCCGCCTCGACGAAGCCCTTGCTGTGGGCGGCGCCGACCAGGCCGGTGCCGAAGGGCTGGCCGGGGCCGAAGCCGACCGAGCCGAAGCGGATGACCGCGGGCGCCTCCTCGGCAATGGCCGGCGCGGCGGCGAGAAGGGCCAGGGTGGCGGCGAGGGCGCGGAGCAATCTCATGCGGTGGTTTCCTCGGAAAGGGGGGAAAGGTTGTGCGTGCCGGCGGCGAATGCCGCGGCGGCGATGGCCATGAGGGCTGCGTTGACGAACAGGCCGGCGGCCTCCCCGCCGCCGAAGGCGGTGCCCGAGACGGCGACGGCGAAGCCGGCGACCAGCGGACCGGCGACGAAGCCGACGTCGCCCGCCGTGCGCAGCAGGCCGAGCGTCGGGCCGAGCCGCCCGGCGGGCGCGCAGCCAGCGGCGAAGGCGGAGGAGGCCGGTCCCCCCAGCCCCAGCGCGAGGCCGAGCACAACCAGCGCCGCCCAGAACAGCGGAACCGTCGGGCAGGCGGCGATCAGCCCCAGGGCCACCGCGACCGACGCGGCCGACGCCACGATCAGGCCCCGCCGCGGCAAACGGTCGGCCAGCCAGCCGGCCAGCGGCGTGGTGACCAGCGTCACCCCCGCCGACAGGGTCAGGGCCAGCCCGATGGCATCGGGCGCCATGCCGAAGCGGTGGGCCGCCACCAGCGGGATCAACTGCCATTGCGCCGCCGTGCGGGTGAAGAAGACCCCGAAGGTGACCAGCAGGACGGGGGCGTACCCCCGTTGCCTCAGCAGGTCGCCGACACCGCCGCGTTCCGGCGGGCGGGTGTCGGCGTCGGCTGGCCGGCGCGTTTCCGGAATGGCCAGGAAGGCGAACAGGGCGGCGAGGCCGCTGACCGCGGCGAAGCCCCAGAAGGGAGCGGTGTAGCCCCAGCGCTCGGCCAGCTGCCCGCCCAGCGCCGGGCCGATGGAGGCGCCGGTCAGCAGCGCCGTCTGGTACGCCCCCATGCGCCGGCCCCGGCTGCGGCTGTCGCCGAGGTCGGCGATGGCGACCATCGCCCCGGTCATGTAGAGGCCGGACCCCACCCCCTGGACGAAGCGCCAGAGCAGCAGGGCGGCGAAATCCTCCGCCAGCGCGGCGGCGACGGAGGCGCCCCCCAGGACCAACGGCCCGCCCCACAGCAGGGCGCGGCGCCCGTAACGGTCGGCCAGGATGCCGGCCGGCAGGTTGACGAACAGCCGCGCCACCCCGAAGACGGTGATGACGAGGCCGATCAGCGCCGGCCCGACCCCGAAGGACTGGGCGTAGAGCGACAGCACCGGGATCACCATGCCCATGCCGCACATGACGAACAGCACGATGACCAGCATGGGCGCGATGACGCGCCATTCGGCGGCCCGGGCAGAGGGGAGGGCAGAGGGGAGGGCAGCGGGGTGGGCGGAGTTCATCCGGATCAGGCTCTCGGCTTGCCGTCCGCCGTGCGGGGCGTCCAGAAGCTCTCCAGCCCCAGCT
Source organism: Azospirillum sp. TSH58 (assembly GCF_003119115.1). NCBI lineage: Bacteria > Pseudomonadati > Pseudomonadota > Alphaproteobacteria > Rhodospirillales > Azospirillaceae > Azospirillum > Azospirillum sp. TSH58. The sequence goes on along the minus strand of NZ_CP022364.1, from coordinate 1,201,698 downwards.
CCTTCAGGGCGGCGTCCAGGGGGGCCGGGTCGATCCAGGCGTCGAGGTCGATGGAATTGCGGATCAGCCGGTTGTCGAGCGCGAAGCGCACCGCCTCCCCGTACTGGCCGCGGTAGAAGGCGTCGATCAGCGGCGTGTTGCGCTGCTTCAGGTCCTGGCCGTCCAGATCCTCGGCCAGAACGGCGCGGGGGGTGCCGGACAGGGACCAGAGGTCGATCAGCTCGCCGCGGTTCTCCTCAAGCGAGGCCCAATGGGCCGCCTTGACGTAAGCCTTCACCACGCGGCGGGTCGCTTCGGGGTACTTGTCCGCAAAGGTTTCGATGACGGTGAGGGCGCCGAAGAAGCTGGCCGGCTGGGCGGGGCCGCGCGTGTCGGCGACGATCCGCACCACCCCCTGGTCGCGCAGGCCCAGCAGGTTCAGCGTGCCGAAGGCCGCGTCCACATCGCCGGAGGTCAGGGCCGGCGGCTGGTCCGACGCGGTCAGGCTGACGAGCTGGACGTCCTTCTCGGTCAGGCCGTTCTGAAGCAGCAGGCGGTTCATCGACAGATGGTTGATGGTGCCCTTGGCCACCGCCACCTTGCGGCCCTTCAGGTCGGCGATCGAAGCGATGGGCGCGTCCTTGCGCGCGGCGACGTAGATGGTCCCGACGCCATAGGAGACGAGAATCCTCGTCCTCAGCCCGCCGGCCTTTCCGACGATGTTCGGCAGGCCGCCGTAGTTGGCGAAGTCCAGAAGGCCGTTCGCCAGTGCCTCGTTGATGGCGGGGCCGGTGCCGTTGAAGAAGGTCCATTCGATCTTGACGTTGTCCTTGCGGAACTCCTCCTCGAGGAAGCCCTTGGCCTGGAGCGCGCCGATCAGGCCGGTGCCGTGCGGCTTGCCGAAGCCGGCTCCCTGGCCGCCCAGGCGGATGACGGCGGGCAGGTCGGCGGCAGTGGCGATGGGGGCGGCGAACGGGGCGGTGAGGAGGGTGGCGAGGCCGGCAACCGCCGACAGCCAGCGTGGCGTGGTCATGACGTGCGTTCCTTCGTTCAGGCGGCTTTGTTTCCGGGCTTCAGGGGGGCGCCTGCACGGCGGAGGCGGCGCGCAGGTGGAGGGTCAGATCCTCCGCCGTGCCGCCCATGCGGCCGCGGTTCCAGCCCAGCGCGCGGGCGTAGCCGCCGAGCGCGCCGCTCGCCGCCAGCGCCGCCTCGTCCACCGTGGCGGGCCGGTCGGCGTCCGGGTCCACATAGAGGGCGTCGGTGGGGCAGTGGATCTCGCACAGGAAGCAGGACTGGCAGTCGTCCTGCCGGGCGATGACCGGCAGGTCGCCGGGCCGCTCGTCGAACACGCCAGTCGGGCAGACGCGCACGCAGGTGCCGCAGGCGGCGCAGCGGGATTCGGAAATCAGGGCGATCATGCGGAGGCTCCCCAGGAAGCGGCGGGCCGCGCCCACACGGCGTCGAGCCCGCCCGAATGGATGCGGTGGGCGAGCGCGGCGTCGGTGCCGGGCCGGTCGGTGCGCTTGCTGATGCCGCGGGTTTCGGTGCGCAGGCGGGCGCTGGCGTACATCCAGCGGGCGGTGGCGATCATCGCGGCGGCCTCTCGCGCCCGGATCGGGTCGCCGCCGGGCCGCGGCGCGCGGTCGCGCACCTCCCGCCACAGCCCGTCCAGCACGGCGAGCGAGGCGTCGAGCCCCGCCCCGCTGCGGTAGTAGTTGCGGTCGAGCGGAAGCACCTCCGCCTGGGTGGCGCGGACCACCTCGTCGGGAGCGAAGCCAGAGGCTTCACGTCCGCCGGGGCGGAGCCCCGCCGTTCCAGCCGCGAAGCGCCGCCGGTCCCGCCCCGCCGTCCCCCGGGCGAAGCCTGCCGCCCCCTGACCGGCGAGCGCTCCGGTGGCGATGGCCCAGGAGGCGTTGGGACCGCCGGCCCCGGTGTTGGCGCCGCCGATGTCCTCCCGCGTCGCCGCATCGCCCGCCGCGTAGAGGCCGGGCACCAGGGTGGCGCAATCCTCCCCGGTCAGGCGGATGCCGCCGGTGCCGCGCACCGTGCCTTCCAGCCGCAGATTCACGGGGAAGCGCTGGGTGAAGGGGTCGATGCCGGCACGGTCGAACGGCAGGAAGCAGTTGGGCTGGCTCTTGCGCAGCCAGCCGCGCAGCGCCTCGTCCGCCCGATCGAGCACAGCGTAGACCGGGCGGCCCTGGACCAGCGCGCCGGCCACCGTACCGGCGCGGTCGCCCTGCGTCTCGACCGGCGTGCCGTCCTCGTGGGTGAAGCTGGCCCAGAAGAAGGGCAGGCCCTTGGTGACCGCGCTGCCCAGCGGGGCGAGGCCATAGACGCTGGAGAACTCCATGCCCGACAGGTCGGCCCCGGCCTCCGCCGCCATCAGCAGGCCGTCGCCGGTCAGCACGTTGCAGCCCAGCGCCCTGGACAGGAAGGCGCAGCCACCGGTGGCGATCACCACCGCTCCCGAATGGACGCGCCAGATTTCGCCACTGTTGCGGCGGCGCCCGGCGGCCCCGGCGGCCCCGGCGACGCGGCCGTCGCCGTCGAGCAGAAGCTCCAACCCCGGCGCGTGGTCGAGGATGCGCACGCCGGCCTTCCCGACGAGCTGCCGCATGAAGCGCATGTAGTCCGGGCCGCGCAGGTTGGCGCGGTAGGGCCTGCCGGTTTCGTCCACCGGAAAGGGATAGCCGCTGTCCGCCAACTGGTCGATGCGGCGCCAGGACAGCTCCATCACGCGCTCCATCCAGCCGCGGTCGGCCAGCCCCAGCGTGCCCGGCCAGCGCTGGGCGATGACCGCCTCGCGGCGGCCCGGATCGGGGGGCAGATACCAGGCTCCGGTGTTGGACGGGGCGGTGGCGCCGCTGGTGCCGACATAGCCCTTGTCGGCCAGCACGACCTTTGCGCCCGCCTCCGCCGCGGCGATGGCCGCCCAGGTCCCCGCCGGACCGCCGCCGAGGACGAGCACGTCGGCATCAAGGGTCAGCGTCGAGGGATCGGCCATTCCTGGGAACTCCGTGAGAGTAAAGGGGGGAAGAAAAACAGGCGGCCAGCCGAAGAAAGAGCGCGCCCCGCGGACGGGGCGCCAAGTTCGGGAGGATTGACCGGGAAGGCGATGCGGGCGGGTGTCAGGCGCTCAGCGCGTATCGCGGCTCGTAGTCCTGCGCCAGAGGGGCGAAGGCTTCGCGAATCGCCTGCACATAGGGGCAGCGGTTGGAGATGAAGGCGATCAGGACGGCCCTGGCCTCCGGAAAATCATGCAGCCCGATGCGATGGCCATGCGGGTTGGGCAGATTGAACGGAGGGGCCTTGGTTCCCGGCGCAATGCTGGCGGACGGCGTCAACGGCATGGGACTCTCTGTTTGTTTGTGTCTGGCCTGTCGATTCATGTGTGGAATCAGCGCCTCAACTCTTGGATGATCGACTCCTTGACGGCGGCGAAGGCCGGCGCGGCGCGGTCGCGCGGGCGGGGCAGATCGATCGGAAGGACGCGGCGGATGCGGCCCGGACGCGGCTCCATCACCACGACGCGGTCGGCGAGATAGACGGCCTCCTCCACGTCGTGGGTGACCAGCAGCGCGGTGACGTTCTCCTGCTTCCAGATGCGCAGCAGCTCGTCCTGCAAATGCGCGCGGGTCAGGCTGTCGAGCGCGCCGAGCGGCTCGTCCAGGAGCAGGATCTCCGGGCGGTTGACCAGGCCGCGGGCGATCGCCGCGCGCTGCGCCATGCCGCCGGAAAGCTGGTAGGGATAGGCCTTCTCGAATCCGCTCAGGCCCACGAGGTCGATGTGTTCGCGGATGGCGCGCTGCTTCTCGGCGGCGGGGACCGCGGTGGCCTCCAGCCCGATGCCGACATTCTCCTCTACCGTCAGCCAGGGGAACAGGCGGTGCTCCTGGAAGACGATGCCGCGCTCCAGCCCCGGCCCGGTGATGCGGCGGCCGTCGAGCAGGATGTCCCCGTCGTAGCCGTCGTCAAGCCCGATGATCAGGCGCAGCAGCGTGGACTTGCCGCAGCCGCTGGCGCCGACGATGGCCAGGAACTCGCCCGGCTCGATGCGCAGGTCGATGTCCTGGAGCACGGTCAGCGGGCGGCCGTCGACCGCGTAGGTCTTGCCGACCGCGCGCAGGTCGAGGGAGCCGGGGGTGGTCATTATGACGGTGTCCTTTTCAGCGGGCGGGTCCGCGCCAGCGCAGGGCGCGCGCGAAGATCCGCCCGAAGGCGGCGTTGATGGCGAAGCCGACCAGCGCCAGCGTCAGGACGCCGACGAGGACGATGTCCATGCGGAAATGCTCCCGCCCCTCCGACAGCAGGGTGCCGACGCCCCGACCCAGCCCCATGGCGTATTCGGCCCCGACCGTGGCCAGCCAAGCGTAGATCAGCGCCAACTGCACCCCGATGGCGATCGACGGCATGGCCCCCGGCAGAAGGACCCGGCGCACGAGCTGCCATCGCGACAGGGTCAGCACGCGCGCCACCTCGCGGTAGGCGGCGGGCACCGTGCGCAGCCCCTCCTGCGTGTTCAGGACCATGGGAAAGAAGGCGGACAGCGCGATGAACACCACCTTGGCCGGCTCTCCATTGCCGAACCACGCGGTCAGCAAGGGAATCCAGGCGTAGAGGGCGATCTGACGCACGGTGTGGAAGGTCGGTCCGAACAGGCGGTCCGCCGTGCGCGACAACCCCATGCCCAAGCCCAGCAGCAGCCCCGCGGCGGCCCCGATGGTGAAGCCGGCGGCCATGCGGGTGAGGCTGGCGGCCAGCCCCGGCCAAAGATGGACGCCGTGCGGGTCCAGGAAGGGCACCAGCGCGACCTTCTCCACCGGCACCAGCAGATGGCCGTTCACCAGACCGGAATGGGCGGCGGCGGCCCAGGCCAGCAGCAGGGCGGCGGGAAGGACCGCGCCGCGCCGGATCCGCGGGCCGGGCGCGTGGAGAAAGGGCGGGGCGGCGGGCATCGCGTCACCGTCCGTTCAGGCTTGGGCCGGCGACCAGCGGCGCAGGCGCCGCTCGATCCGCTTCAGACCGGCGTCCATCGTCAGCCCGACGACGCCGATCACCGCCATTCCGGCCATCACGACGTCCACCTGGAACAGCGTCCGGCCCCAGGCGGTGAGGTAGCCGATGCCCTCGGTCGAGGCGAGCATCTCGACGATCACCAGGGCGATCCAGGCGTGGCTCAGCGCCAGCCGCACGCCGCTGAAGACCGGCGGCAGGGTGGCGGGCAGCACCACCTTCAGCACCAGCGCGCGGCGGCTGAGGCGAAACACGCGGGCCACCTCCAGGAAGGAGGGCGGGATGTTGCGGATGCCTTCGAAGCTGTTCAGCGCCATCGGGACGAAGCAGGCCTTGGCGATGATCAGGAACTTCAGCGGTTCGCCGATGCCGACCAGCAGGATCAGAAAGGGCAGCCAGCCGAGGGACGGTACCTGGGCGACCGCGCGGAACAGCGGGCTCAGGTAATGCTCGACCCGCGGCGAAAGCCCCATCGCGACGCCGAGCGCCATGCCGGCGAGCCCGCCGATCAGGAAACCCGACAGGATGCGGCGCAGGCTGATCCAGAGATTCCCGAAGATGTCGCCCGACCACAGCAGGTCGAACAGGGTCTGTGCCACCAGGGCCGGCGGCGGGAGGGCCTGGACCGACACCCAGCCGTGCGTGGCGGAAAGCTGCCACAGCGCCAGCAGGACGGCGGGCACCACCAGCGGAAGGAGCAGCGCCGCCGCCCGTTCCGTCAGCCAAGCGGCGCGCTCCGGACGCCGAGGCGCCATGCGCACGGCCGGCATGGGCCGCCAAGCCCCTCTTTCGGCAACGATCAGGTCCGACGGCATGGAGCGGTCTTCCTTCGGAATGTCTATAAATAGAGTATGGATATAACTGGTAATGTGTTCAAAGCGTGTCAATAACTAATTTTATATGTAAATAATGGGCGCGGTTAACCGTTGCCATGCCAGCGTTCGGGGAAACGCCGCCGCCGTGTGTCCACCGATCAGCTTGCGGACGGCGGCAGCACGGACGGCAGGGAGGCCGCCAGCATGGCGATGCCCGACGCGGTCAGAAGGGCCAGAACGATCCGCCGGAAGTCCGCCTCGCTGATGCCGATATAGACCCGCCCGCCAAGCAGAATGGGCAGCAGCATGGACGGCACGACCACGGCGAACAGGGGAAGCATCTCCGCCGTCACGGTTCCGGACGCCGTGTAGGCCGCCATGGTGGCGCCGAGCGTGACGAGGTTGAAGGTTTGGATGGCGGCGCGGCGGCCGTCCTTGTCCAGAGGCCGCAAACTGTACCACAGGGCCGGCACGACTCCGGTGAAGCCGCCGAGGCCGCCCATGACGCCACCGGCCAGCCCGACCGCCGCATCCGCCGCCGCCGCTGCGCGCGGGCGCGGCGCCAGGGTTGGGCAGATGCCGGGACAGCAGCATGATCGGGCACCAAACCGCCAGCATGGTTCCGAGCCCCAGCTTGAACAGCCGGGCGTCCATGTGGGGCAGGATGGCGACCCCCAGCGGGATTCCGGCCAGCCCGCCGGCCAGCAGCGGCAGCAGGCCGGAAAAGCGCACCGTGCGCCGCATCGACAGGCCGGCGATCACCTGCCCGGTCAGGGCACCGAACACCGTCAGGACGGCGGCGGTCCGAGGGTCGAGGCCCCAGGCCCAGAAGGACATGGCCACCATCCCGAAGGCGAACCCCGACAGGCCTTGAACGAACCCGGCCACGGCTGCGCCCAGCGCGACGATCCACAATGACGCTTCCATCACCGCTCCCGAGGTCCCTTGCCGCCCGGCGGCCCGGCCGGACGCGAACTGTAGCGCCTCATCGCCATGACGGCACCACCGATGGAATCCGCGGGTTCGTCAGATCGTATATTCGGGTTCGGGCAGGCTCATGTCCAATTCCACCGCCGGGGCTTGGCCGGAGGTTGATGGGCAAGGCGTTCAGGTGCACGGATACAGCGAACAGGATTTCCCTGTTTTCGATTGGCGTCCGAATCGGTCGAGCGCGCCGCAAGGCTGAAAATGTCAGCACCAAATGGCACCCCTGACGCCAACCCACGTCAGCGCACCAGCCGTATTCCCCTGTTGAGCAGTGGAACGGTCTCGGACGCCGACCGAACCAGTCTCTTGTCAGCCACATTGGGGCCAGGGAACCCCGCCTCGGACTTCGCTCTCCGCCAGCTTCTCTCAGCAAACCGCTGGGTGCAGCCGGTCTCCAGACCAAGCCGGCTCAACCGATTTCATCGGATTCCATCCACGCCATTCCCGCTGCGTCGGCCTTTCCTTGTGGAGGGCCGCGGCGGGTGTCGCGTGGACTATGCCCGTTTCTTCGTCCGTTGCCGTGAGTGGAGAATCTCGTCGACGGTGACCGGGCGGAAATCCCACACGTCCACACCGACGTCGAATTGCCGGGGCATGCCCTTCAACTGGCCGTGGCTGTGGCCGTGCAGGTTCAGGGCGCCCTTGTACATGCCGTTCCAGGTGCGGAAGGCGTAGTGGCACAGTACCAGCCGCCGCTCGTCCAGCAGAAGCTCCGCGTAGGGCTGCACGCTTGCCCAGCCGGGCAGGGCCAGGGTGGCGGGGCCGTCGTTGTTGCCGGTGATCAGGTGCTTGGTGCCGTGCAGGCGCTCCAGAAGCGCCGCCATGTCGTCCGGCTTGCGGTGCAGGGCGAAGTCGCCGAGGTGCCACACCACGTCGTCCGGGCCGACGGTGGCGTTCCAGTTGGCCGCCATGGCCTCGTCCATCGCCGCGACCGACGCGAAGGGGCGGCGGAAGCGGCTGAGCGCGCCGGTGTGGCCGAAATGCGTGTCGCTGGTGAAGAAGACCGCCATCGGGGGTCCTCAACGCGGCGGCGGCGCGGAGGGTTCCCCGCGCCGCCGTGTACCGCCGTCCGTCAATCGTGCTTGTGCCCGTCCGCCGACGGATCGAGCAGCCGGTGCAGATGCACGATGAAGTAGCGGGTGTGGGCGTCGTCGATGGTCATCCCGGTGGCGCCGCGCCACGCCTTGTAGGCTTCGTCGTAGTTGGGGAAGATGCCCACGATGTGGACCTTCGTCGGGTCGACGAACTGGTCGGAGTCGGGGCGGACGAGTTCGCCGCCGAAGACGAGGTGGAGAAGCTGCTTGTCGGGCATGACGCGGGCATCCTTGTTGGGCTGGATTTGATGAAACTCATATCCGCCGTGCCACCGCTTCTTCAAGTGCAATGACAGTGCTGTGGCGCCGGGGCACCGCCCGATTGCCACTTTTTTTCGGAAATGCGGGCAAAAAGCACCGCCTTGGGGCATAGTCTAAGGAAGAACAGAAGAAGCGAGGGGTGATTCATGGTTGCTGGTAATACCAAAAATCGGACGAGGGGCCGGCGCGAGGTGGCGGTCTGGGACTTGCCGACGCGCCTGTTTCATTGGAGCCTGGTCCTTCTGGTGGCGGTTGCGGTGGTCTCCGCCAAGACCGACCGCATGACCATCCACATGCTGGCGGGGGAGGCGATCCTGGCGCTTCTGCTGTTCCGGCTGGTCTGGGGGCTGATCGGCAGCCAGACGGCGCGCTTCAGCCATTTCGTGAAGGGCCCGCGCGCCGTCCTCGCCTACGCCTGCGGAATGGTCCGCGCCGGTCGCGGGGGGAAGGAGCCGGCGCCGGTCGTCGGGCACAACCCGATGGGCGGGCTGATGGTGGTGGCGCTGCTGGGGGCGCTGACGCTCCAGGCGGTGGCCGGCCTCTTCACCTCCGACGACATCCTGGTGGATGGGCCGCTGGTGGCGCTGGCGTCGAATGGCGTGGTGGCGGGCTTCAGCACGCTGCACCGCATCCTGGCCGACGGAATCCTGATCCTGATCGGCGTGCATGTGCTGGCCGTGCTGGCCTATCTGCTGGTCAAGCGGGACAATCTGATCCGCCCGATGGTCACGGGGCGGAAGGCGATCCCGGCGGATGCGCCGGTCGAGTCGCCGAAGCGCCGCCCGGCGGCCCTGGCCTTGGCGGTGCTGGCCGCGGCGGCGGGGCTGGTCGCGGCGGTGGTGCAGGCGGGCTGAGGTTCCTGATCCCACGGGGCCTTCCCCGCAACCGGCGGGGAAGGCGTTCGCGGGCTTGCCGGATCAATCGGCGCGGTAGCGCTCGTGGCAGGCCTTGCAGGCGCCGCCCACGGCGGCGAACTGCTTGGCGGTGGCGGCCTTGTCGCCGGACGCGGCGGCGGCTTCCAGCCCCTTGGCGGCCGCCTCGTAGGCCTGGGCCTTGGCGGTGAAATCGGCGTTGTTCGCCCAGATGTCGGCCTTGGCCTTGGTGTCGCCCTTGTCGCTGCCCGCCGGGAACAGGGTGGGGATCTGGGCGGCGAAGGCGCTCATGCGCTGGGCGGCCGGGCCGACCTGGGCGACCTTGTCGCTCCCCAGCAGGTCCTTGATCTCGGCCATCGCGTTCTTGCTGGTCTGGAAACCGTCCTTGCGCGCCTTGATCGAATCCTGGGCCATCGCCGTGCCGCCGATACCGACGAGGAGCAGGGCGGCCGTGGCGGCCAGCGTGACGCGGGTGAGCATGCAGATCCTCCGGATGGTGGGTTTTGATTAGAAAGAGGTAAGATACCCCGTTCGCGGCGCGGGCTGTCAAGCCGGGCCTGTGCGGTGCAGCATCCGGCCTTTGCGCCGAACGGTGCGTCCGTCTGCCGGGAAACCGCCCCGCTCGGGGAGTGATCGGCTTGCAAGAGCAATAAGGCGGAAGTAAGGTCCCGCGTCGCGTTCGCGCGGTCATACCAAGTTCTCACCCCAACCTTCCGCCACCTTCGTCATAGGGGCCAGTACGCCATGTCGATCATCGCGTCCCGTCTGTCGCGCATCAAGCCCTCGCCGACCATCGCCGTCACCCAGAAAGCCCGCGAGCTTGCGGCGGCCGGTCGCGACGTCATCGGCCTCGGCGCCGGCGAGCCGGACTTCGACACCCCCGACAACATCAAGGACGCCGCCGTCAAGGCCATCCAGGCCGGCGACACCAAGTACACCGCCGTGGACGGCACGCCCGCGCTGAAGAAGGCCATCTGCGCCAAGTTCGAGCGCGAGAACGGCCTGACCTACGCGCCCGACCAGATCACGGTCGGCGTCGGCGGCAAGCAGGTGCTGTACAACGCCCTGATGGCGACGCTGAATCCCGGCGACGAGGTCATCATCCCGGCCCCCTACTGGGTGTCCTACCCGGACATGGTGGAGCTGGCGGAAGGCACGCCGGTCTTCGTCTCCTGCCCGGCCGAGCAGGGCTTCAAGCTGCAGCCCGCCGACCTGGAGAAGGCGATCACGCCGAAGACCAAGTGGCTGATCCTGAACTCCCCGTCCAACCCGTCGGGCGCCGCCTACACGCGCGACGAGATGAAGGCCCTGACCGACGTGCTGGTGAAGCACCCGCAGGTCTGGGTGATGACCGACGACATGTATGAGCACCTGCTCTACGACGGCATCGAGTTCGTGACCCCGGCCCAGGTCGAGCCGGCGCTGTACGACCGCACGCTGACCGTCAACGGCGTGTCGAAGTCCTACGCCATGACCGGCTGGCGCATCGGCTACGCCGGCGGCCCGAAGGCGCTGATCAAGGCGATGGGCGTGATCCAGAGCCAGTCGACCTCCAACCCGACCTCCATCGCCCAGGCCGCCGCCGTCGAGGCGCTGAACGGTCCGCAGGACTTCATCGCGGAGCGCGCGGCGGTGTTCGCCCAGCGCCGCGATCTCGTGGTGTCGATGCTGAACCAGGCCAAGGGCATCTCCTGCCCGAAGCCGGAAGGCGCCTTCTACGTCTACCCGTCCTGCGCCGGCACCATCGGCAAGACGACGCCGGACGGCAAGGTGATCGAGACCGACGAGGATTTCGTCACCTACCTGCTGGAGTCGGAAGGCGTTGCGGTCGTCCAGGGTTCGGCCTTCGGCCTCGCCCCGCACTTCCGCATCTCCTACGCGACCAGCACCGAGGCCCTGGAAGAGGCTTGCAAGCGCATCCAGCGCGCCTGCGGCAATCTGAAGGACTGATCTCCGGCGGCTTTTGACCGGTCGTCAAGGCCGGTCGTCGGAGAAAGGGCCGGGGGCGAAAGCCCCCGGCCCTTTTCTTGTGCGCGGGCTCGATGAGGCTTTCACATCCTGTGCGTGTGGTCGTCTGTGGTACGGGGCCGCGCCATCATCGCCGGCGTCGCCTTTGGAGAACAACGATCAGGAGCATCCCGACGATGCCTTACGTCCCACCGACCCAGCGGAAAACCGCCGCGGCCACTGCCCTTCTGGCCAATCCGGGCCCCGACGATGCCAATCCCATCTTCGCGAAGGTGCCACAGGCGGACTGGGCCAAGCTGGACTACCAGTACACCTTGACCATCCAATGGCCGAACGTCGCCGTCGAGGGCTTGGACCCGATCACGGTGCGCGCCCATGTCCACTACAAATGGAGTGGCAATGACTGGACCAAGATTGCGGGCAACGCCTGGATTTCCGGTCTGAACGGATGGAGCACCCAGACCTCCGGGGCGGTCGTCGCGATGGCGCCCGGCCAGCCCCCGGATCAGAACTATCATCCTTGATGATCCACCTCCGACCGCGCCGTCCTTCGCGGACGATGCGAGTTGGGGGGCAGGCGAGGGGGCCCGGAGGCCCCCTCCGGTCACGCGCCGCGGTCGGCCCCCGCGGCGTGCAGGGCCGGCGCGGCGTCCTTGGCCGACACCAGCCGCAGGACCAGGGCGCCCGCCGTCGCCGACAGGATCGACCCGGCGAAGACGCCCACCTTCACCGCGTCGCCCAGCTCGGGCGAGGTCGGGAAGGCCAGCGCGCCGATGAACAGGCTCATGGTGAAGCCGATGCCGCACAGCAGGGCAACGCCGTAGAGCTGCGCGGTGGTGGCCCCGGCCGGCATGCCGGCGAAGCCGAGCCGGATGGTCAGCCAGGCGGTGCCGAACACGCCGACCATCTTGCCGAGGAACAGGCCGAGCGCGATGCCCAGCGGCAGCGAGCCGGTGAGGATCGAGGCGTCCATCCCGGCGAAGGACACGCCCGCGTTGGCGAAGCCGAAGACCGGGACGATCAGGAAGGCCACCCAGGGGTGGATGCCGTGCTCCAGCCGGAGCAGCGGCGCGTGGGGGTCCGCCGCTTCGCCGGAGGAGGGACGCAGCGGGATGGTCAGGGCCAGGGTCACGCCGGCCAGCGTCGCGTGCACGCCGGACAGCAGAACCGCGCCCCACAGGCCCGCGCCGAGGACCAGATAGGGCAGGAGGGAACGCACGCCGAACCGGTTCAGCCCGATCAGCGCCGCCAGGAGCAGCGCCGCCACGCCGAGCGCCGGCAGGGACAGGTCGGCGGTGTAGAACAGGGCGATGATGATGACGGCGCCCAGGTCGTCGATGATCGCCAGGGCCGTCAGGAAGATCTTCAGCGAGACCGGGACGCGCGGCCCGAGCAGCGACAGCACGCCGAGCGCGAAGGCGATGTCGGTCGCCGCCGGGATCGCCCAGCCGTTGACCGTGGCGGGGTTGCCGGCGTTGAAGGCGAGATAGACCAACGCCGGCACCAGCATGCCGCCCGCCGCGGCGACGCCCGGCAGGATGCGGCACGACCATGTGGACAGCTGGCCGTCCAGCATCTCCCGCTTGATCTCCAGCCCGACCAGCAGGAAGAAGACCGCCATCAGCCCGTCGTTGATCCAATGGCCGACGCTGAGCCCGAGAATGTAGGTGTGCAGCGTGTCGAAATAGGCGGTGGAGAGGGGGGAGTTCGCCACCACCAGGGCCAGCGCCGCGGCGACCATCAGCAGGATGCCGCCCGAGGCCTCGTTGCTCATGAAGTTGCGGATGAAGGCTGCCGGGCGCCGGCCGGCGGGTTGCCTGTGAGCATCCATGGCGCTTGTTTCCTTTCCTGGTTGGCCGGAAGAACGGAGTTGTCGTGGGGTTCGTGAGGGCGCAATTTGTGAAAAGAATGTGGCGTCATGGCGGCTTCGCCATGACGCCCACGCAAGTTTCTTATTCGCCGCACATCATTTTCAGCCGCGCGTCGTCACATGAGGAACTTCGTGATGAGGACGTAGAGCGTCAAGCCGATCAGGCTGATCGTTCCGCCCCAGGCCCAGGCGAACTGGACCTTGCTCGGCAGAAGATCGCGCTCGAAATCGCTGGTGAAGTTGTCCTTGACCGCCTTGATGGTCAGCCAGAACAGGACCGGCGAGAAGACCAGCGCCATGACCGAGGCGAGCTGGACCACGAAGATCGGCTCGGGCAGGCCGTAGACCACCGCGATGCCGGCGACCAGCCACACCACCTGCATGCCGCGGTAGAGCAGCTTGCGGATCGCCGCGGTGTCCCAGTCGCGCTTCAGACGCACCACGCATTCCTCGAACAGGCGGGCCTGACCGTCGAAGTAGGTGAAGACGGTGGAGAACAGGGCGGCCACGCCGCCGGCGATGATGACCGGGAAGATCCAGGCGCCGAAGGTGTCGGTGTAGATGCTGGCGATGGTCGTGCCCATCTCCGAGCCCTTGGGCACCAGCCCCTGCGGGTGCAGCACCACGGCGCCGACGATCAGGAAGATCATGCCCGACAGCATCGAGATGATGTAGCTGATGTTCATGTCGCGCTTGAACAGGATCAGGCTGTTCTTCATGTAGTTGGGGTCCAGGTGCACGGTGTGCCCCTGGGCCCGCATCTCGTTGACCTTCACCATGCCGGCCTTCTTGTCGACGGCCCAGTTCGACTGCATGGGCGCGACTTCCAGCGTGGTCGGGAAATAGCCGAACATGGCGCCGAACAGCATCATCGAGCCGATCGGCGGCAGGGTCGGCAGCAGGCGCGACAGATACTCGCCCGGCGGCGGGGCCTGGAGCGCGAAGGCCACGAAACAGGACACGGCGAAGACGATGATGAGGATCTTGCAGATGCCCTCGACCGCCTTGTAGCTGCCCATCCACAGGATGCCCACGGTCAGCAGCAGGATGGCGACCGCCCAGAGCTGGAGCGACATGAAGGGGAAGGCGGCCCACATCAGCGCCGCGCAGCCCAGCGCGCGGCCGGCGATGCCCACGGTGTTGGCGAAGCCCTGGAAGATCATGAACCACAGCGGCCAGGTGCCGACGCGGTGGTAGGCGTTGATGATGGATTCGCCCTTCACCATCGTGTAGCGGTGGGCGAATTCGAAGGCGCAGTATTTGATGATGTAGGCGGCCAGGATCACCCACAGCAGATCGTAGCCGTACAGCGCGCCGGCGGTCGGCGCGTGCATGATGTGGCTGGCGCCGATGCCGGTCATCGCCGCGGCGATGCCGGGCCCCATGGCCTTCCAGGTGTCCATGAAGCCAGTGCCGGGGGCTTCCAACCGGATGACCTTCCTGGCGCTGCCGTCCGCGGCGGCGCCGTATGGGCCATCGGCGTCGATGGCCGCGCTGTTCGTCGAGCTGACGCTCATTCCCGTTCCTCCCTAGGATTGGCCTGTCGATTGGCGTCGGGCCATTCGAGAAATTTTCGGCCCGTTTCCGTCCGGCTCCTTTTCCGATCCGTGCTTTGCTGCAGGGGCTGGTTTCCCGCACGCCATAGTTTGGTATGCCAAATATCAGCGAGGTGTAGGAAAAAAAATCTGGGAGAGTGGGGCGTTTTTCAGACTCAGAAAAAAAATCAAATCTCGGGACTGAAACCACCTCTACCCACATCGGCTATGATTAATCCGTGAATCATGAAAAGGAACTCATGATCAAATCGCTTGGTTGCGCAGGTTAACGGATGCATCCATATGCCAATGGACTCAGCGAGCTTGGGCCGCCCGCTGCGTCACCTCCCCAAAGGCTGTCCCTGTTGAGTCAGGGGCAGCCTTTTCTCGTATCAGTATTATGAAGACAAAATTTTTTTGACATCTTCTGGGATGAAATCTGATGGTCGCGCCCGCCAGATCCTGCGGCGGCAATGGCGCGGGAGACGCATCGGCTAGGTTTTTAATCCAATAGCTGAGTGAATTTTAAAGCCGGACGGCTCGGCGCGAAGGAACCGCGCCGGTTCCTGTGGTTTGCCGCCCTGTGAAAAAAGCGCGGGTCCCGCGGAACTGAAAACATCTATGCTGAAGGTTAAGGCGAGCGGGAAGCCGTGCAACGCGCGCCGGCCAATCTGTTGTCGGGGTGTTGCCTCAGAGGATTGCGCTGCCTGAAGCCGGCGCGCCGACCAGTTTCTGCGGGAGCGTCCATGGTTCTGGATCCGATCACACTCGCCGTGGCGCTGTGCCTTGCCACCTTCGCCGCGACCGGCATCGCGACCCTGCTGACCGCGGTGTGGGGAAGCCACCGGGACCCGGGCGCCCTCATCGCTCCCGTGCGGCCCTGGGGACGGCCAGCCAACATGAACCGGCCTCCGCGTGGGACCCGCCGTCATCTGTGGATCGCGACGGAGACGTCGGATTGACGCCGTATCGGTGTGACGGCGTTGAACGACGAGAAACGCGCGGATTTAAAAGACGCTGGAATCAGAAAGGGCCGCGACTGGATCGCGGCCCTTTCGTCGTCCGGTGTCGTCCGGATGTCCGCAAGGCATGTTCACAGGACGCCGTACAGACGGGACTTTTCGCACCAGGCGTTCATGAAGGACTTGAAGGCCTGCAGGAACGTCGAACCCTTCGTGCCGTTCTGGTTGGCATGCAGATGGGTCACAGTCGCGTAGGTCATGATCATCTCCGTCGTTCGATGAAGACACTGTATCGTGGTATACCAAATACCAGAAACGCAATCGATGCATCGCACTCTTGCCCTCATCACATGGCGGGCTATGAAAGACTTACATATTGTTTGGCGTACTGATTTGTTGTTGAGCTGATTTTCTTTCTCCGGTCTTGCGCCCGCAAGACCGCTGCGCGCCGTCTGGCCATGGAAAGGGGGCCGGAGGACGCGCCCCCGGCCCCGCGCACCCCCACGCCGCCGGTTACTGCGCGGCCAGCGTTTCCTTGCGGATCTCCACCGCCTTGTCGGCGGCTTTGCCGGTCAGCTCCTGCAACCGTTCGAAGCTCCAGGTGAAGGTGCCGACGCCGAGCGACAGGGAGCGCAGCTCGACGATCAGGTCGTGCATCTCGGCCTGCGGCAGATAGGCCTTCACCTCGTCCCAGCCCTGCCAGCCGGGGCGCGCGTCGTAGCCGAGGATCTGCCCGCGCCGCCCGCTGACCAGCCGCTGCACCTTCGAGGTGAAGTCGCTGGGCACGGCGATGGAGACGGTCAGGATCGGCTCCAGAAGCACCGGCTCGCAGGCCGGCAGCGCCTCGCTCATCGCCTGCCGCGCCACCGTCTTGAAGGCCATCTCGGAGCTGTCCACGGCGTGGAACTGCCCGCCGGTCAGCTTCACCGCGAAATCCACCACGGGGAAGCCCAGCGGCCCGCGCACCGCGTAGTCGCGCACGCCGGTCTCCACCGCCGGGATGAACTGGCGCGGCACGACGCCGCCGACGATGCCGTCCTCGAACTGGAAGCCGGTGCCGCGGGGCAGCGGCTTGACCTCCACATGGATGTCGGCGAACTGGCCGTGGCCGCCGGTCTGCCGCTTGTAGCGGGCGTGGTGGGCGGTGCCCTTGCGGATCGACTCGCGGTAGGGCACCTGCGGCGGCACGCCCCTGACCGTGACGTTGAACTTGTTGCGCAGCCGGTCCATGGCGATCTGGAGATGGATGTCGCCCTGGCCCCACAGCACCAGCTCGCCGGTGTCGGTGGACTGCTCCAGCCTCAGCGACGGGTCCTCCTCCACCAGCTTCTGGATGGCCGCGGTCAGCTTCACCTCGTCGTTGCGGTTCTGGGCGTGCAGGGCGAGGCCGAAGACGGGCGGCGGCAGCTCCGGCCACGGCGCCGACCGACCGGCGTTGCCCTTGTCGGTCAGCAGGTCGCCGGTCGCCGCCTTGTCCAGCCGGCCGAGCGCCACCACCTCGCCGACCGCCGCCTGGGACAGCTTCTCCTGAGTGTGGCCCATCATGCGGAAGACGCCGGACACCCGCTCCCCGCCCAGCGTCATGCCATCGTTGACGGTGCCGCGCCAGACCCGCGCGAGGCTGATCTTGCCGGCGTGGGAGCCGTTCAGCGTCTTGAAGACCTGGGCGGCCACCGTCGCGTCGGCGGGGATGCCGGCGCGCTCCGCCGAGGTGGCGACGTCGGGCCCCTCGTGGCGCAGCGCCTTCAGCAGGCGGCGGATGCCGTTGTCGTTCTCCGCCGAGCCGAAGAAGACCGGGACGATCAGGTCGTCGGCCAGCTCCCTGGCCAGCCGGTCGTAGACCTCCTGCGTGTCGGGGGCGACGTCCTCCAGCAGCTTTTCCAGGAGCGCGTCGTCGTAGTCGGCCACCGCCTCCAGCATCTCCTGCCGGGCCTCGTGCTCGCGGTCCTTCAGGCTGTCGGGGATCTGGACGAGGTTGGACGGCTTGTGCGGGTTGAAGTGCCAGGCGCGCTCGCTGACCAGATCGACGAAGCCGGTGATCTTGCCGCCCTCGCGGATCGGCACCTCGCGCAGCACCAGCTTGCGCGCCGACACCGCCTGATAGGCCTGCACCACGTCGCGCACCCGCAGGTCGCCCAGGCTGTCCACCTTGTTGATGAACAGCAGGTGCGGGATGCGGTTGTCGTCGAGGAACTTGAACAGGGGGGCGAGCAGCACGGCCTTTTCCGGCGCCGCCTCGGCCACGATCACGGCGACGTCCGCCACCATCAGGGCGTTCTGCGTCTCGCAGGCCAGCTCCACCGAACCGGGGCAGTCGAGCACGCTCCAGCGCTCGCCCAGGAACTCGAAGGAGGCGACGTTGACCTCGACGCTCATCTGCCGGGCCTTGGCCTCGGGGGAGCTGTCGCCGACCGCGTTGCCGTCGCGGACGCTGCCCTTGCGCGTTGTCGCCCCGGCGGCGGACAGCAGGCTTTCCAGAAGCGATGTCTTGCCGCTGAGATAGGGGCCGACCAGCGCGGCGCAGCGGGCCGTCTGGATCTGTGTATGGGGCATGCACACCTCCCGTATGGCGTCTTCCCGTGTGGGCATAGGCCGGAACGCCGGGTGGCCTGGGTGGGCCGGGTGGGACGCTGTGGCCGGAAGCACCGGCGGCGCGCGTGGCCCTGACAGGGTGCCGGACTGGTCCGGTGCTTTAAAAACGGTGCCTTTTCAAGGTTATGGTCCACCCGTGGCGGGGGACCTGTCGATGGAAAAAAGGGGCGGCATGACGTCACGCCGCCCCCGGTGGGGTGTCCCGTTATGGCGGGCCGTCGGCGTAGGGCGCCAGGGCCGCCGCGACCACCCGGTGGACGGGCGTCGGCACCCCCAGCTCCGACCCCAGCTGCACCACCGCCCCGGACAGCCAGGGCAGCTCCAGCCGCCCGCCCCGCGTCAGGTCGTTCAGCATGGACGAGGTCATGGCGGGCGGCAGGCCGTCGAGCAGGGTTTCGACGCGGGCGACGATGCCGGTGCCCAGATCCACGTCGCGGGCGCGGGCCAGCCGGGCGACCTCGGCCACCGCGTCGAGGAACAGGGCGCGGCTTTCCGGCACGCGGCGGATCACCCCGGCGGGCTGGCGGGTCAGGGCGGTGACGCCGCTGAAGGGCGCCAGGAAGGCGAACTTCTCCCACTGCGCGCGCAGGATCGCCGCGGACAGCACCGCCTCGAACCCGGCCGCCTCGGCCAGCGCGTGGAAGGCGGTCAGCCGGGGGGAGGGGCGCCCGTCCAGCTCCCCGTAGGTCAGGCGGGCCAGGGTGCCGGTGTGGCGGATCACGCCGGGGGCGGCGATGGTGGCGCCGATGTGGGCGACCCCGCCCGCCACATGCTCCCGCCCCAGGATCTGGCACAGCGTGTCCAGGCCGGTGACCCCGTTCTGCACGGTGACGACCACGGTGCCGGGCTTCACCAGCGGGCGGCAGGCCTCCGCCGCGCGGTCGGTGTCCCACAGCTTGACGGCGAACAGAACGAGGTCGACCGGCCCGATCGTCGCCGGGTCGTCGGTCGCCCGGACGTCGGTCAGATGCAGGGGGGCGGCCTCGCTCTCGATGCGCAGGCCGTCGCGGCGGATGGCCTCCAGATGCGGGCCGCGGGCGATGAAATGCACCTCGGCTCCGCGGGTTGCCGCGAGGCGCGCGCCGAAATAGCCGCCGACCGCGCCCGCCCCCATGATTGCGATGCGCATGCGATGCTCCTCCCAAATGCGGTCCGGGCCGGCGCGCTCCGTTGGATGGGGCCGAGGGATCGGCGGAGGCTGGGCGGGCCTTGGTGGTTCCGGACGCTGCGGACAGTGTGGCGCGCGCGGAACTTTGCGGCAATAGGCCGCAGGATGCCCGATTGCCGAACACCGACTTTCTTTCGACAGTGGGCGAACCGATCGGCGCCCTTTTCCGCATCACGTTTCCGCGTCACGTTTCCGCAGTGGCCGGTCCGGGGGATTTGCCATGAATTCTGCCACGAGATTTGCTCCGAGCGCCTTCGTCCGAACGCCGCCGCTCCGCGTCTTGTGGATTTTGCTGGCCGCCCTTCTGATCGCGCCGGTCCGCCCGGCGGGCGTCCTCGCCCAGCCCGGCGATCCGGAGCGCGAGCAGGTCCGCGCCGTCGCGCTGAAGGCGGCGGAGCTGATCGCCGCACGGGGGCTGGAGGCGGCGGCGGCGGCGTTCAACCGCGACGGCGAATTCCGGCACGGCGCGCTCTACGTCACGGTCATCGACTTCGCCGGGGTGTGGAAGGTCTATCCGCCCCGGCCCGCCGGAGTCGGGATGAGCGTGATCAATGTGAAGGACCCGGACGGGCGCGACATCGTGCGCGACATCCTGTCGGTGGCGCGGGACTCGGGCGAGGGCTGGGTGGACTACCGCTGGCTGAACCCGGCCAGCAACCGGATCGAGCCGAAAACCACCTTCGTGAAGCGCGTGCAGGGCCAGGATCTGGTCGCCTATGTCGGCCTGTACCATTGACGCCGCGGGGCCGGGCCTTCGGGGCGCTTGATACGGGTGCTGTTGCGGCGCACATCTTGACCCGCACCGGGCGCGCCCAAGCTTGTCGGGGTGGCCTTCACGGCATGCCGGGGCATGCGGGTTGCGCAGGGCTGCTTTTTAGAAAGTTTCTAAAGTAGGGTCTTTACCCGGGGCGCAGCGGGGCGTAGCCTCGATTGCAGCCAAGAATGGAAGACAACCCCTCGGAGGATTGAGAAACCATGCAGATCGACATCGGGATTGCGGAAGCCGACCGCAAGGCCATCGCCGAAGGCCTGAACAACGTGCTGGCCGACACCTTCGCCCTGTATCTGAAGACGCATTCCTTCCACTGGAACGTCACGGGGCCGATGTTCAACACGCTCCACACCATGTTCATGACCCAATACACGGAGCTGTGGACCGCCCTGGACGAGGTGGCGGAGCGCATCCGCGCGCTCGGCTATCCGGCGCCGGGCAGCTTCTCGCAGTTCACCAAGCTCGCCTCGATCAAGGAGGAGCAGGGCGTTCCGAACGCGCAGGAGATGCTGCGCCAGCTCGTCGAGGGGCATGAGGCCGTGGCCCGCACCGCCCGGAAGGTCTTCCCGACCGCCGAGGAGGCCAATGACCAGCCGACCGCCGACCTGCTGACCCAGCGCCTGCAGATCCACGAGAAGACCGCCTGGATGCTGCGCTCCATGCTGGAGTAGTCGTCACCACGGCGGTTCGCGCTTCGACTTTGTGATTCGGCGGGGCGCCGTCCTTCGGGGCGGCGCCCCGTCCTTTTGGGGCCGGACAAAAGAACAGGGGGCGAAACAACAGGGCGGGGCCGCGCGTTCTCCAGGGATGTCCGACGGACGCGGGAGAGGGCGCCATGGCCTCCTACAATTTCGACAGGACCCGGGGAGCGGACCGGGCGGCGACGGGCGGGCAGGATCTCCTGCTGCTGGCCGCGCGGCTGCTGATCGGGGCGATTTTCGTGCAGAGCGGCTTCGGCAAGCTGATGGACCTCGGCGCCTTCGCCGGGAACCTGGAAGGGCAGGGGTTGCCCATGCCGATGCTGCTGGCCGCGCTGGGCGGCGCGGTGGAGTGCTTCGGCGGTCTGGCCGTGGTGCTGGGGGCCTGGACGCGGCTGGCCGCGGCGGCGGTGGTCCTCTTCACCATCATGGCGACGCTGATCGCCCACCGCTACTGGACCTACCCGCCGGAGGCCCAGGGGATGCAGCGCATCCAGTTCATGAAGAATCTCGCCATCATCGGCGGCTTCCTCGCGCTGATCGCCGCCGGGGCCGGGCGGTTCAGCGTCGATGGGATGATGAACCGGCGCTGATTAATGAGGGCGGGATGTGGCCAGGGCGGGATGGGGGGCCGGTCGCCCGGCCCCCGCCAACGGGTTACCAGTTGCCCGCCGGGCTCGGCTCGCCCTCGTGGTGGGCCAGCCAGCGCTCGGCCTCCAGGGCGGCCATGCAGCCCATGCCGGCGGCGGTGACGGCCTGCCGGTAGATCTTGTCCTTCACGTCGCCTGCGGCGAAGACGCCCGGGACGTTGGTGGCCGTCGAATCGGGGGCGGTGACGATGTAGCCCTCGGAGTCGGTCTCCACCTTGCCCTGGAAGACGGCGGTGGCCGGGACATGGCCGATGGCGACGAAGACGCCGGCCACCGGGATCACCCGCTCCTCGCCCGACTTCACGTTCTTCACGCGCACGCCGGTGACGCCGCGCGGATTGCCCAGGGACCCGTCGCCCTCGCCGACGATCTCCTCGACCACGCTGTCCCAGACCACCTCGATCTTGGGGTTGCGGAACAGCCGGTCCTGCATGATCCGCTCGGCGCGGAAGCTGTCGCGGCGGTGGATGACCGTCACCTTGGAGGCGTGGTTGGTGAGGTACAGCGCCTCCTCCACCGCGGAGTTGCCGCCGCCGATCACCGCGATCTCCTTGCCGCGGAAGAAGAAGCCGTCGCAGGTGGCGCAGGCCGACACGCCGAAGCCGCGATAGATCTCCTCGCTGGAGATGCCCAGCCAGCGGGCCTGCGCGCCGGTCGCGATGATGACGCTGTCGGCGGTGTAGGTGTCGCCCGAGTCGCCCTTGCAGACGAAGGGGCGCTGGCTGAAGTCGACGTCGGTGATCAGGTCAAAGACCATCTTGGTCCCGACATGCTCCGCCTGCTTCTGCATCTGCTCCATCAGCCACGGCCCCTGGATGGGGTCGGCGAAGCCGGGATAATTCTCGACGTCGGTGGTGATCATGAGCTGGCCGCCCGGCTGCATGCCCTGCACCATCAGCGGCTGCAGGTTGGCGCGCGCCGCGTAGATGGCCGCGGTGTAGCCGGCAGGACCGGCGCCGATGATGAGAACCTTGGTGTGGTGGGTGCTGGGCATCGCTCTGTCCGTCACGATCTGGTCTGACGCGGACCATAGGGCCGCGCCGAACATATGGTCCAGTTCCGGCGCGCTGTCATCGGAAAGCCTGCCATGCCGGCCCATCATGGGGACGATGCTTCACCACGACCGCCGGACGAACGCCCCTCAGTAATGGGCCGGGGCCGCTCCCGTCCGGTTCTTCAGCCAGGCGCCGACGCGGTGGCGCCACTGCTCGTGCCAGATGTAGACGCTGTTTTTGACCCAGTTCATCTGCACCGCGCGGCGCCGGCCCTCGAAGGAATGATGCCCGTGCCAGGAGGTGTCGGAGCGGCGGAAGCACAGCAGCGTGCCCTCGTCCGGCGGCACCTCGGCGGCGTAATCCTCCAGGTCCGGGCTGCGCAGCACGCGCAGGCGCCCGCCCGACGCCTCCCAGGGCGGGTTCATGTAGAGCAGGACGGTGACGATCTTGCTGGCCGAGTCGGGGTGGATCTTGCCGTCGGTTGCCCGGCACATGCCGCGGGCGGTGAACATGGTCGGGTAGCGCGACAGGTCCAGCCCGAACTTCTCCGAGAAGGCTTTGCAGACCGCCTCGCCCCGCAACTCCTCGATCAGGGCGTCGAAGACCGGGCCCTGCGGGAAGACGCCCAGGGGGATCGAGCCGGGCTTGTCCACCTTGGGGTAGTCGCGGTGCAGGGCCTCCAGATGCTCCCGCTTCACGAAACCGGGGACGCAGAGGAAGTCGAACGGCTCGTGCTGCAGCGGGGTGGCGCGGAAGCGGTCCAGATCCAGCATGGTGGTTGGCATGGACATGGGGCGGTCTCCTGACGGCGGCAACTCAGGCCACGGGCGTGTCGGGGAAGGCCAGCTCGTGGCGGGCGCGCCATTCCGGGCCGACATAGTTCACGATGATCGACTTGCGCACGCCGCGGATCGGACGCGGGGCGAAGCCATGCCAGGTGTTCGTTCCGGGGACGAAGACCAATCCCCCGTTGAAGGCGTAGGGCGCGCGGGTGACGACGGTGCGGGTGTCGTCCAGCACGTCGGTGCCCCAGTCGGCGCAGTCCGGCCCCTTGGAGAGATAGATCAGCATCGTGAATTTCTTGACGCCGATGTCGGTGTGCGGCTCCAGCCAGAAGCCGTCGGTGTCCTGGCAATATTCGATGCGCAGCGAGGTGCCGGCCAGATCGACGCCGCAGGTGCGCCGGATCGCCGCCGTCACCGCCCGTCCCTGGAAGGCCGTGGCGACCGCGTCGCAGACCGCGTGCTCGGCGCGGCTGCGGGCGCAGAAATAGCTGCGGGTGGCGTTGTTGGTGTCCCGCTTGCCCATGGTGTCGCCGACCGGCGGCGGTGCCCAGGGCAGGGCGGCGATGCCGTCCGCGGCCTCGTCGGGAAGCGCGCGCGACAACAGCCAGTGGCGATAGGGGTCATCCTTGGTCGGGGCGTCGTCCAGGCAGCGGATGAAGGCGTCCTGGACCGCGGCGGGCGAAACCATGCGAAAAAATCCAATGCGTCCCAGCGGTAAAAGCGAATTACCACGCGCCGGGACACGCGCTAAATGAATTAGCTTTCATGAACCGTTTGACAGGATTCGCCCCTGAACAGCGCAAGCAAAAAACGATACGTCGTGGCATCGCGGAGCGCGGTGCACTCCGGATTTCAGGAGCCGTGCTTGGAGCGGTGGGCCAGAAGGCGGTGGCGCAACTCATCGGCGACTTCCCGAGTGTCGTCCAACGTTGGATAAGTCCAGTGCTCCAAGGCCCCGGTGAAGGGCCGGGTGATGCCTTCCTTGTAGAGTCCTTCATGGAAGCTGCGGAACTTCGGCGAACCGCCCTCCAGCTCGATCACATAGACCGGCTTTCCGGTGGAGCAGGCTTCCGAGGTCATGGACACGCTGTCGCAGGTCACCACCACGGCGTCGGCCAGCCCGAGATAGGCGAAATAGGGATTCTCCCCGGTGCCGTCCCACACCTCCGCCGGCAGGCCGTTCAGGCGGGCGCGCAGGATCGCCTCGTTGTCGGCGCCGGTGCGGCGCGACGGGGTGACCATCAGCCCGGCGCCGTTGCTGCGGGCCAGCTCCGACAGCTTCTCCGCGACGTCGCCCATGATGGTCGGGGTCAGGGCGTAGACGCCGTTGGTGCCGCCGATCAGCACGGCGACGCGCGGGTGCGGCAGGTCGGCGAGCCGGGGGGCGTGGCGCTGCGCGGCCTCGGCCAGCAGCTTGGGCGTCACGCGGTGCAGGGCGCCGCGCGTGGCCATGACGTTGGGGCCGCGCAGCCGGTCGTGGCGGGGCACCACGACGAGGCCGAAATGGCGCGGGTTGATCTGCGGGTCCTGGATGTAGACGGTGAAGGTCCGCCCGCGCGACTGTCTGCTGGCGGCCAGCAGCGGCGCGATGGCCTGCCGTCCGGAGCCGATCATCAGGTCGGGCCAGGGCGCGCGGATGGGGTCGCCCTCCGGCCCGGCGGCGAAGCGGTTGCCCAGCCGCAGGAACGGGCTGAGCTGGCGCCACGGGCTGCGCAGCCGCACGCGCTTCACGACGGGGGTGAGGCCCAGCGCCTCGGCAAGGCCGATGCACTGGTTTTCCATGCCGGGCTTGCCGTCCGACACGACCCAGCAGGTAAGGGAACCGGAAAGGGAGGACTGCATCGTCACACGAATGGTTTGGGGGTGCGGCTGGTTGTCGCGTCCGGACCGGATACATCGATAGAAAGTTTTTCCACCGGCGCCGGTATGGGTTTCTTGCTTGGCGTGGAAGGCTTCGCCGTGTAATATCCTTTCTTCAGATCACCCCCGGAGCTACCGAGTAAACCATGCGGCGGGTCAAACTCGACCGAATTGACCGGCGGATTTTGCGCGACCTGCAAAATGACGGCCGGATGACCAACGTAGAACTCGCGAGGCGCGCCGGCATCTCTGCCCCTCCGTGTTTGCGGCGTGTCCGCGCCTTGGAAGAGGCGGGCTTCATCCGCGGCTATCACGCCGACATCAATCCCGACGCGCTCGGGTTCGGTGTCACCGTGTTCGCCCAGGTCGGCCTGTCGAGCCAAGCTGAAGTGGACCTAAAGAAATTCGAGGAACTCGTCAACTCCTGGCCCATGGTGCGCGAGTGCAACATGCTGGCCGGCGAGTACGATTTCCTGCTGAAGATCGTGGCGGAGGATTGGGATGACTACCAGCGCTTCCTGACGACGAAGCTGACGGCGGCGCCCAACGTGGCGCACGTCAAGTCGGCCCTGTCGATCCGCACGTCGAAGCACACCCCCGGTGTGCCGATCGACGTCGATTCGCCGGACATCCCCGACTCGCTGGAGGATGACGACGAGGAGGACGAGGACGAGTCCTCGACCCGCGTGGCGCGCCGCTGACGCGGCTTCGCAACGACGGAAAAGCCTTTCCGGACAGCCGGCACCGCACCCAGCGCATGGGATGCGGTGCCGGCTGTTCGTATTTCGGGAACGCGGCCCTTGCGCAATTTTGTGTCGCCGAGCGTTTCCAAAAATGGATTCCTGCCCGTCTTCGCACGTGCGATGTTTTCCACGGCGAAGGTGCTAAACTCGTGGGACACCGAATCCGCCGATCCTGTCCGTGACCGGGAGACGATGATGGCCTCACCCCGCCGCCGTGCCCTTCCGCCGCGCCTCCTCCTGCCGACGCTGGCGCTCGCCGCCGCCTTGGCCCTGCCGCCTCTGCTCGGCTCTCCGCCGGCCGTGGCGGCCACGCCGGGCGTCCATGCGGAGGAGATCGTCCGCTTCCCCTCGCTCGACGCCGACCTGACCAGCGGCGCCCCCACGCCCCTGACCGGTCGCTTCCTGCGCCCCAAGGCCGACGGCCCCTATCCCACGGTCGTCCTGCTGCACGGCTGCAGCGGCCTTTACGCCAAGAGCGGGCGGGTGGCGGCCCGGCACATCGACTGGGCGCTGACGCTGCGCGAGCAGGGCTACGCGGTGCTGATGGTGGACAGCTTTGGCCCGCGCGGCGTGGCGGAGGTCTGCACCGTCAAGGACCGCCCCGTCCGGGCGACGGAGGAGCGCAAGCGCGACGCCTGGGCGGCGCTGGCCTATCTGCGCGCGCGCAGCGACGTGGACAGCGACCGGATCGCCCTGATGGGCTGGTCGCAGGGGGCGGGCACGGTGCTGGCCGCCTATGGGCCGGGCGGGCAGGGGAGCGGCTTCCGCGCCGCCATCGCCTTCTATCCCGGCTGCCGGACCCCGCTGAACGACGCCGACTGGCAGCCGGAAGGCCCGCTGCTGATGCTGCTGGGCGGCAAGGACGAATGGACCCCGGCGGAGCGCTGCCTGGAACTGGCGAACCGCGAGCCGGTCAAGGAACGCACCGAGGTGGTGGTCTACCCCGACGCCCATCACGGCTTCGACTCCCCCCATTCGCCGCTGCGCAAGCGCCGCAATCTGGCGACCGCCCCGGCGGGCGAGGCGACGGTCGGCACCGACGAGTCCGCCCGCAAGGACGCCATCGAGCGGGTCAGCGTCTTCCTGGCGGAGCGGCTGCGCGGGTGAGCGCGCAAGGCCACGGGTGAAAAACGAAACGCCCCGCACCGGATGTCGGTGCGGGGCGTTTGGTTTCGGCTCGCGGTCGGTGGCGGGGCCGTTTCTTCCGAAAAGGCCCCTCAAGCTTGAACCCGCGCTTACTTGAAGGCGACGTTGACGATCTCGTAGACCTTGGAGCCGCCGGGGGTGGAGACCTCCACGCTGTCGCCGACCGACTTGTTGATCAGCGCGCGGGCCAGCGGCGCCTGGATGGACAGCATGCCGTTCTTGATGTCGCTCTCGTCCTGGCCGACGATCTGATAGGTGATCTCCTCGTCGGTGTCCTCGTCCGCGAGCGTGACGGTGGCGCCGAACTTCACCGAATTGCCGGACAGCTTCGTCGGGTCGATGACCTCGGCGCGGCTGATCTTGTCCTCCAGCTCCGCGACCCGGCCCTCGATGAAGCTCTGGCGTTCACGCGCGGCGGTGTATTCGGCGTTTTCCGACAGGTCCCCATGCTCACGCGCCTCGGCGATCGCCTTGATGACGTTGGGCCGTTCGACAGTCTTGAGGTGCTTCAACTCCTCTTGCAGGCGGTTGTATCCCGCCGCAGTCATTGGAACTTTTTCCATCGTTCAATCCATCACCATGCCGACGCAGCGCCCTGGGAAAGCTACGGCGCGGCGGAGGAGGTCCGCCGCGCCGTAAACCGCCCTAATAGGAACCGCTAAGGTACGACTGCAACGGCGCGACTTCAAGGCTGCCGTTCCGGAGTGCGGCAATCGCTTCCACCGCCGCGCGTGCACCGGCCATGGTGGTGTAGTAAGGCAGGTTGTAGGTCAGCGCGGTGCGCCGCAGGCTGAAGCTGTCGGACAGGGCCTGCGCGCCTTCCGTGGTGTTGATGACCAGATGCACCTCGCCGTTGATCATCGCGTCGACGATGTGCGGCTGGCCTTCCACCACCTTGTTGATCGACTCCGCCGGAACGCCGGCCTGGCGCAGCGCCGCCGCGGTGCCGGTGGTGGCCAGGACGCGGAAGCCCATGGCGTGCAGCTTCTGCCCGATCTGCACGGCCGACGCCTTGTCGCGCTCCTTCACCGAGATGAAGACGGTGCCCTGGACCGGCAGGGTGACGCCGGCGCCGAGCTGCGACTTGGCGAAGGCCAGCGCGAAGTTGTGGTCGAGGCCCATCACCTCGCCCGTGGACTTCATCTCCGGACCGAGCACGATGTCGACGCCGGGGAAGCGGGCGAAGGGGAACACGGCCTCCTTCACGGCGGTGTGCGGCGGGGTCGGCCCGTTCAGCGTGAAGTCGGCCAGCTTCTCGCCGGCCATGACGCGGGCGGCGATCTTGGCGATGGCCGTGCCGGTGGCCTTGGCGACGAAGGGCACCGTGCGGCTGGCGCGCGGGTTGACCTCCAGGATGTAGACCGTGCCGTCCTTGACCGCGAACTGGACGTTCATCAGGCCGACGACGTGCAGGGCGCGGGCCAGCGCCTCGCCCTGGCGGCCGATCTCGGCGATGGTCTCGGCGGGCAGCGAGTAGGGCGGCAGGGCGCAGGCCGAGTCGCCGGAATGGATGCCGGCCTCCTCGATGTGCTCCATGATGCCGGCGATGTAGACCTGGCCGGTGGCGTCGGCCACCACGTCCACGTCCACCTCGATGGCGTCCTGCAGGTAGCTGTCGATCAGCACCGGGTTCTTGCCCGACACCTTCACGGCGGTGCCCATGTAGCGCTTGAGGCCGGCCATGTCGTGGACGATCTCCATGGCGCGGCCGCCCAGCACGTAGGACGGGCGGATGACCACCGGGAAGCCGATCCGCGCGGCCACCGTCTCCGCCTCCTCCAGCGACCGGGCGAGGCCGTTGGCCGGCTGGAGCAGGTTGAGCTGGTGCAGCAGCTTCTGGAAGCGCTCACGGTCCTCGGCGAGGTCGATGGCGTCCGGCGAGGTGCCGAGGATCGGGATGCCGGCCTTCTCCAGCGCGTCGGCCAGCTTCAGCGGAGTCTGGCCGCCGAACTGCACGATGCAGCCCAGCACCGTGCCGTTGCGCTGCTCGACGCGGACCAGCTCGATCACGTCCTCGGCGGTCAGCGGCTCGAAATACAGGCGGTCGGCGGTGTCGTAGTCGGTGGAGACCGTCTCCGGGTTGCAGTTGACCATGATGGTCTCGATGCCGGCCTCGCGCAGGGCGTAGACGGCGTGGACGCAGCAATAGTCGAACTCGATGCCCTGGCCGATGCGGTTCGGCCCGCCGCCCAGGATGACGACCTTCTTCTTTTCGGTCGGGTCCGATTCGCACTCGGCAGCGCCCGTGCCGTCGGTCTCGTAGGTCGAGTACATGTAGGGCGTGCGCGACGCGAACTCGGCCGCGCAGGTGTCAATGCGCTTGAAGACCGGCGTGACCCCGGCGGCGCGGCGGGCCTCGGCGACCTCGGCCTCGCCCGTGCCGGCCAGCTCGGCCAGACGGGCGTCGGAGAAGCCCATCTGCTTCAGCGACTG